>NZ_JBIWAP010000090.1:0-13651 GCF_044760075.1 Kitasatospora sp. NPDC098663
CAGCCGCTGCGCGCACGGGCAGGAGGCCGGAGTGCGCCTGGTCCTGACGGACCTGCGCCGTATCGACCTCACGGTCCGCACCACGAACGCCACCGTGAACCCGCTGGCCGAAGCCCCGGGGCTGGCCGGCGTCGCCGCCCGCTTCCGCTTCGACGCCGTCCTCGCCGCGTTCAAGACCGCCCGCCAGGACCTGCTGATCGGCGCCCACCTCGCCCTGCAACTGCCCCGGCACCTGCTCGTCGCGGCCATGATCCTGCGCGACCAGGAAACCGGCACCCGCCACCACCGCCACGGCAGCGCCCCCTGGAACACCTGGCCCGAGCGCCTGGCGGCCGTCGCACCACCGACCACCGCGCCCGCCATCACCGCCTCCATCCGCCACCACGCCCACGTCCTGCAAGACCTCCTCGCCGTCCACGCACCGGTACTGGCCGGGGCTTGTCAAGAACCCGATCACCGCAGTTCAGCGGATGGGGCGTCAAGCACCTCGAAACGGGTTGGGACGGGTCCGGAAACGTCGGACTCGTCGGGGCTGGTCATGCGAGCTCCCGAGGCCGAATCCGATGCATCTGGTTTCTGGGCCTCAGCGTGCGTCCACCCAAGATCCCTGCCAAAAGGGGACCAACGTGATCTTGGCGGGGTGAAGCACCCACCCGAAGTCGCCTCAGTCGGCCTGGAGGGCGGCAAAGTCGGCGTGAGCGGCCTCGACGGCTTCGGGGTACGCCCGGCGCTTCTCTTGCTCGGCGAGTGCCCGGTAGATGCTGGCCAGGCCGGGGTTCTGTCCCTTGCGCTTGCCGGTGGGGATGATCAGATCGGGGCGGATCTGATCGAGGGACTCGCCCGCGGCCCGGCGCCGCAGCACGGTGTGCAGCATGTCGTCGGTGATGACGGGCGGCCGGCCGCCATGCTTGCCCTTGCGGGCCGCGGCATCGAACCCTTCGAGGGTGGCCTCGCGGATGCTCTCGCGCTCGGTCTCGGCCATCGCGGCGAAGAACCCGAAGAGCATCCGGCCCGGCCCGGACGGGTCGTAGATGCCGGGCAGCGGGCCGGCCATCATCTCCAGGACCAGGCCGTGGGCGGTCAGGTGGTCGGCCAGTGCGGTGAGCTCGGCGGCGTCGCGGCCGAACTGCTTCATCTCGTGGACGGTGAACAGCACCCGGCAGTGCGGGGCGCGGGCCTTGATCTCGCGCGCGAGGGCGAGGGCGGCCTCAAACTGTGGCCGGACCCGGATGCGGGTGCTGATCTTCTCGGAGAAGACCTTGTCCCGGGGGATGCCGTGCGCGGCCAGCGCGTCCAGCTGCGACCGGAGCTCCTGGGTGAGGCGGCTGCAGCGCGCGTACCCGATGCGGATGTCCGCGCCCGGGGTGTCCGTCTCGGGCGCGGCCCGCGGCGGGGTGCCAGGCCGCCAGGGTTGGCCGGGGCCGCGGTCGGCCGGGGGTCGGCACCCGCAGCAGCTTGGCGAGCCGGGCTGGACGCCGCAGCGCGGGCAGTCGTGGCGCTCGACGTCGTCGGCGTCGCTCGCGATCGCTTCCTGATGGCTCGTCATGCCCGAAGCCCTCTCGCAAACCATTCCCAGAACCGGGGTCCGCCGCCACTTGAGTGAGAACGAGTTTTGAGAACCGATCGGGCGTCCGGGTCGGCTCCGGCGCCCGTTTCCGATCTTGCTCCCGGAAAGGGTCGTTTCCGAGAGTCGCCCCCGCCGAGAAGAGTTCGGCGAGGGCGACGGCTGTCCCGTCGCACGCTTCGTTGTCGCTGTCTCGGCTTCCGTTACCCGGATCGCGCCAGGTCTCAGCTCTGGTTGCCGCACGGGTCGAGTGCGAGGGGCGTGGTCTCAGCTGAGATTGTCGGCCGACGGCACTTGTCTCATCCGGTGTTGTCAGTGATCAAGGTTTGTCTCACCTCCAGTTCCCTCTCCGGGGCGGTTTGAGCTGGTTCTTGGTGCTCGGCGGTGGCTGTCTGTGGCTTCCTCGGACCAGGGCTCGAAGGCGGGCCACGAGTGCCGGGGGTACTTGGTGGATGTCGAGGTGATGAGGGCGAAGGAGTTCGCCGTCGCGTTCACCGATGAGGAGTTGGTACGGCGGCGAGAGCCGTTGCCGTCGTGCTGGACGTCGCGGTTCGAGCGGGCTCGACCGGTACGCGCGGTGAGGTCGTACGCCGGCCAGGGATCGGTGACCCGGGACTACTGGTCCGCGACCACCGGCGGTCAGCTGTCCTGCGAGTCGCAATTGGAGCGCCACCACGCGATACTGCTGGACTTCGACCCCGAGGTAACCGGGCTTGCCGCGCAACCGTTCCGGCTGTTCTGGCCGGGGCCACGGGGGCGGCGGGGGCACGTCCTGGACTTCTTCGCCCGCCTCGCGGACGGCGGCGCCATTGTGGTCGACGTCCGCCCGGACGACCGGATCGAGCCGACCGACGAGGAGGCGTTCGCGGCGACCGCGAAGGCCTGCGAGTTGGCTGGCTGGCGCTTCCGCAGGGTCGGTGGGATCGACCCCGTACTGTTCGCGAACGTGAAGTGGCTGGCCGGCTACCGGCATCCGCGCTACCTGCTGGAACCGGCCGCTTCCCGGCTGGTGGAGGTATTCGAGGCCCCGACGGGCCTGTTCGCCGGGGCCGAGCAAGTCGGCGACCGCTTGGCAGTGCTGCCGGTGCTCTATCACCTGCTCTGGCAGCACCGGTTGCTCATCGACATGGGCAGCCCGTTCCGGCGCGACACGATCGTGTGGACGTCGGCGGGGTCGGCATGAGGGCACTGAGGCGTCCGGCGGTGGTGCGGCCGGGCGACCGAGTCCGGTTCGACGGCCAACTGCACACCGTGGTCGGCCTGTCCGGCGTTCTCGTCCGGCTGGCCGACCAGTTGGGCCGGATCAGCGCGATGCACCTGCCCACGCTGATGACCTCGGAGGGCTTCGAGGTGGTCGGCTCCGGTGGGCCGGCGCCGGTGCTGCCGGCGGGCCTGCTGGACGGAGTGGCGCCGGATCGCGTGGAGAAGGCCCTGTGGTGGCACGGTCACATGACCGAGCTGCTGACCGGCCTGCCGCCGGACGCCCCAGCTGGGGCCGTACCGAAGGCCGAGTTCGACCCGGCGACGCAGACGCTCACGCAGCGCGAGGCGGCGAAGGCCGTCGAACTGAGCACGGAGACTGGCCGCCGGGTCAGTCCGCACACGGTCCGCTGGCGTCGGCGCCGCTACCAGCAGCAAGGTGTGCTGGGCATGGTCGACGGGCACGCGGCTCCGCGCCGCCAGGCGGCGGGACAGGTCGACCCGCGGGTGGTCGGGGTGCTGCGGCAGCTGATGAACGACGCCGCCAGCAGATCGACACACACCGTCAGCTACTACTTCGAGAAGGTCGGCCAAGCGGTCGCCAGGCTGGACGGCCCGCCAGCTGTGATGCCGTCGCGCGCCACGTTCTACCGACTGTTCGACCGGCTGGACGCCGGACGCCACACGACCGGCTCGGCCCGCACCCGCCGCGCGCTGGCCAACCAGCCTGACCGCGTCTTCGAGGACGTGGTGGTCTGCCGACCGGGTGAGCTGATGGAGATCGACTCCACGCCGTTCGACGTGATGGTCCGGCTGGAGAACGGGGTGGTGGACCGGGTCGAGATGACCGGTCTGGTCGACATCGCCACCAGGACGATCGCCGCGGCGGTGCTGCGGCCGACGACGAAGTCGGTGGACGCCGCTCTACTGCTGGCCCGGTCGGTCACGCCGGCGCCGATGCGGCCGGGCTGGCCGCAGGCCTTGCGGATGGAGTACTCGGCCCTGCCCTACCGGCGGCTGCTGTCGGTGGACGAGCGGCTCCAGCACGCGGCGGCGGTCCCGCTGATCATCCCCGAGGCCATCGTGGTCGACGGCGGGAAGGCATTCTTGTCGAAGAACTTCCACACCGCCTGCAACGCGTTCGGCACCGAGGTGGTCCATACCCCGCCCCGGACGCCCACCCACAAACCCCACGTCGAGCGGACCCTGGGCTCGGCCGCCTCGCTGTTCGCCCAGTTCCTCTCCGGCTACACCGGCCGCTCGGCCGAGCACCGCGGGCGGAAGGTTGAGGACGAGCCGCTGTGGTCGCTGCACCAACTGCAGGAACTGCTGCAGGAGTGGATCGTCCTCTGGCAGAACCGGCCCCACGACTCCCTGCGCGACCCGCTCGCCCCGGGCCGCACCTTCAGTCCGAACGAGAAGTACGCGTCGCTGGTCGAAACGGCCGGCTACCTGCATCTGCCGCTCAGCGCCGAGGACTACCTGGAGCTTCTGCCAGCGCGCTGGCAGGCCGTCAACTCCTACGGACTCAAGATCAACCACCGGATCTACGACTGCGACGAGCTGGTCCCGCTGCGGCGCCAGAAGTCCGGGATCGCTGAGCACGACAACCGCTGGGAGGTCCGCCACGACCCCTACGACATCCGGCTGGTCTGGCTGCGCGACCACATCGAGGGTCGCTGGATCACAGTCCCGTGGCGGCTGCTGGGCAAGACCGCCACCCCGTTCGGCGAACTCGCCTGGGACCACAGCGTCCGCGACCTGCGCGACCAGGGCCTGTCCGTCACCGAGGACGCGCTCGCCGCCGCCACCCGTGACCTGCTCGAACGCGCCAGCCAGGGACCGCCCGAGAGCCCGTCCCCACGCAGGCCCCGCCGCCGCGACCGCAGCGCGAAGGTTGCAGCCCGGACCGAGGCGACCGGCGAACCCGCCTGGCCCCGCCCTGCACCGCCTGCTCCACCAGATCCTCCCGACCGTCCCGCCGCTGCACCGCTGGACGGCGGGGAGGAGATGCTCGCCGACATCGTTCCGCTCAAGGTCTTCGACGCACGCCGGGAGGCAAAGAAATGGTGGTAAACGACGTGAACTTCCAGATGCCAGACGACCGGCGCGATCCCATCACGACCCTGGAGGGCTGGCGCCGCTTCGTCCAGGAGGACCCGCTCACCTTCACGCTGCTGTCCGAGGACGACTGGCTCGCCCTAACGCCGCACGAGCAGGACCAGTACGACGAGGCCAGGGTCACCTACCACTCTGAGCTGATCATCGTGGAGACTCCGACGATCCGCGAGGTGCTGCACCAGGGCCGGCTGCTGACCCTGCTGAACCGGCGTGAGATCAGTGCCCGGCGCGGCCTGATCGTCTCCGGCCCCTGGGCGACGGGAAAGTCCACCGCGATCAAGCAGCTCGGCCGCGCGCACGAACTGCGTGTCCGCCAGCGCTACCCAGGCAACGAGCGCATCCCGGTCGTCTACATCTCCGCCCCGCCCAACGGGTCCCCGCGCAAGCTCGCGACCCGCTTCGCGCACTTCCTGGACCTGCCGCTGAAGTCGCGGCACAACGAGATGGACATCGCCGACGCGGTCTGCGAGATCCTGATCGATGCGAGGTGCGACCTGGTGCTGGTCGACGAAATCCACAACATCAACATGTCCACGTCCACCGGCAAGGACCTGTCCGACCACCTGAAGTACTTCGCGGAGCACATCCCTGCCACGTTCGTATATGCCGGCATCAACGTCGAGCGCGAGGGCCTGTTCACCGGGGTCCGAGGCAAGCAGATCGCCGCCCGTTGCGTGCTCCAGCACACCGGTAACTTCGCCTACCAGGCCGAATGGCGCTCGATGGTCGCCACGATGGAGCAGGCCCTGCGGCTGCACCGGCACGAACCCGGGTCACTGTCCCGGCTGGCCCGATACCTGCATGCCCGGACCGGCGGCAGCATCAGCAGCCTGTCCCACCTGCTTCGCGCGTCGGCGATCAGCGCGATCGCCGACGGCAGCGAACAGGTGACGCGCCGTCTGCTGGACAGCATCCCCGTCGACCACAACACCCAGTCCGAGCCGCCCACTCCGGGAGCGGCCGACGCCGAGGACGACGCGGCGTGACGGCGCTCCTGCCCCCGTCGCGACTGCGGCCCCTGCCCCGGACCGTCGCTCCGCTCCACCGCGAGAGCAAGGACTCCTACATCGAGCGTCTGGCGATGGCGAACAGGCTCTTCCCGGACGATCTCCACGACCAGCTGGCTGGCCCGCGGCCGTTCCGCACCGACCGGATCCCGCTGCCCGCCGCTCTCGCCCAGGCTGCGGGCCAGTCGCTGGTCCGGCTCCTGCTCGCGCTGCCCGACCTGGCCAGCGCGGACTTCACCGCGCTGCTGCCGCCGGCCTGCCGCGACCGGCTCAACCCGGGTTGGTCCCTCCGCCCGGTTTGCGCGCTCTGCCTGGCGGCCAAGCGGGTCCGCCATGCCCGGCACTGGACTCCGCCCGGCACCACCCTCTGCCTGCAACACGGCCGCTGGACCGGAGCTCACGGACAGCAGTTCGCTGTCACGGCCCTGCCGGAGGTCCTCCGGGCCCAGCGCCGCCACTACCGGCTGATCCGCGGGCACGGCTGGCGGGACGTCGCCCGAGCGATGGACGACGCGCTGCGGATTTGCGGCACCTGGTGGGACAACCGGCGCTTCACCCAGGCCCTGGACCGCCGCCGGGCCGTCCTGCGCGACCCGGCCTGGGCCGGGCACGGTCAGAGCCTCACCGTCGCGGCCTGCGGCTATCCCGAGGTCGTTGCTCTGGCTGGCCTCTTCCTGACACCCGCGCTGCGGGCCCTGCCGTTCACCGGCCGCACTGGCGACTACCGGCGCTTCGTCCAGGAGGTCCGCGACCGCGCCGCCCCCGGCTACTGGGACGACAAGATCGCCTCCAACGACCCGCTCACCCTCTGGATCGAGGCCGAACGCCACCACCACACCACCGCGACGGGAGCCCGATGACCCGAAACAACCGCCGGCTCGACTCCCCAGTGGTCGAACGCGCCGCCGGGCCGATGACCGTCGGCTATGTCCGCACCGTGATCGGCCAGAGCCCGGTCACCCAGATCAGCACGCTCCTCGCGGCCGACGTCGCGGAGAAGGACATCTACGTCGAACGCGCCAACGGCCACAAAGCCGCCTGGCCCGAGCGCGACCTGCTATTGCCCCGTCTCCGGGCCGGCGACACTCTCAAGATCACGCGCCTGGACCGGCTCTTCTACTCCGTCCAGAACCTGGTTGTCCTGGGCACCGACATCCGCAATCGCGGCGTCCGCCTCCACGTGGTCGAGCAGCAGATCGACAGCGAAAGCCTCGACGGCCGCGACCTCTTCGGCATGCTCGCCACCCTCGCCGACCTCAACGCGCAGTTCGTCGCCGCGAACACCAACGACGGCCTCGCCTCCGCCCGAGTCCGTGGGCGCGTTGGCGGCCGGCCCCCCAAGCTCAACGACCACCAGATTCAGGACCTCATCCAGCAACACGCCGACGGCGCCCGCGTCCCTACCCTGGCCAAGAAGTTCAAGGTCTCCCAGGCGACGGTCTATCGCCTCCTCAACCTCTCCGCTCTCGACCCGTCTCGCTAAAGGTGGGCCTGTCACCGCCGGCCCCTCGGCCCCGCGTTGACTTCTTGACATCATCAAGGCATGACCCCGACCCTTCCCCGCACCGTCCGAGCAGTCGACACCGATCAGCTCCTGGACCTGGCCCAAGAGGCTGCCATGCACGGCTTCAGCCAGCGGCTCCCGGTCGACTGGCTCCAAGAACTCCTCGCCGCAGAGGCGACGCACTACCTGTTCCCCACACTCGTGCAGCGGCTCACGCACCGTCCCGAAGTGCCGCTGCAGTGGCGGTGCCAGCAACTGCTGACGGTCAGGACCGGTGAGCAGATCTGGGGTCTACTCGACGTCCTTCCCGACACCTTCGACAAACTCCCGGAGACGCTGGACACAGCGTCCAAGAAGGACATCGTCAGCCGCATCGAGCGAGCCGTGACCCAGCGCGAGTGGGCGGAACGGATGACCGCGAACGCCGCGCACCCAGCCGACGACAAGTCATGACACAGACCGCCAAAGGTATACACATGAAGCAGCGCTCGGAGATGAGCGAACGCGAGTACTTCGCTTGCGTCGGCCAACGTCCCGGCATGTTCGTCGGCAGGACCTCCTTTCACCTGCTGACAGCCTTCCTGACCGGATACGACCAGCACGCCATCCGCCACGGCGGACATGGGCTCACCGGCTGGCCCGAGTGGCTCGTCACCCGCCGAGGCCGCGAGTGCAATCACGCCTGGCCCGGCCAGGTCCTGCACATCGCCCTCCCAGACGGCTGGGACGACATTTCAAACTTGCCGCCCGAGGATGAGAAGCACGCGATCAAGGTCCTGTTCCAGCTCCTCGACGACTTCACTGCCGAGCGCGAGGCAATCCAGAGCGCTCAGGCCACCAGCGAGGTCAGCGACAACCGAACCTGAGACACCCGGCGGCAAACCCACCTGGCCGACAACGGGATGTGAGACCAGTCAGGCCACCCCGTCTCACATCCTGTTGCATCAGCCCAGTTCAGGCACCATGCCACCGGCAAAGATCAAATGAGACGGGACAACGGCCTGGGCCGTCGTCGACCGAGCGGCCACTGACCGGGACGGCCAGATCATCATCGAGTTCCGGGGCTGCCGGCTCCAGCACATCGCTGCGAGGAGCCGAGCCGCCGGGCCGGTTGTCAGCTCTTGTTGATGCAGGTGTTACCCGATGCCGCGTTCAACAGAGCGATGATGTCGATCGTGTTTCCGCAGAGGTTGATGGGTACGTGGAGAGGAATCACGTTTCCGCTGGCGACTCCGGGGGACATCGCCACCACTCCCATTGCTCCGGCGTCGCGGTGGGTTCCTCGGGTGCTCGTGACGACGGGCAGGTCCTCGGCCGTGCCGGCCTGGTCGGCGGCGTCGAGGTCACCGGTGGCCGAGTCGTAGAGCATGACCGGCTTGGGGGTGTAGTTGACGACCGATCCGATGAGCACATCGGGGCCGGTCTGCAGCTCGGCCCAGGTGTCCTGGTCGGTGTCCCGGATCATCAGGTAGCCGGTCCCCGTCTCCTGGTTGCCGGTGAACATGGCCAGGACGCCGGAGTCGGTGTCGGCGAACCTGTTGACGGCCTCGTTGACGGTCTCGGCGTCCCCCATCGCGCCGACCAGGCCGTCGTGCTCCACCACGACCAGGCCGAGAGCTTCCAGCTCGGCGGCGATGGCGGAATCCCGGGGCCGGTCGGCGGCGCTGGCCGGCGCCACGGCGGCCAACGGAAGCGATGCCGCGACCAACGCGGCGATACGCAGGCGCCACCCTGTTCGGACGCCCCTGCCAGTCTCCCGGCGTGCGCGCGTGCTTGGTCATCCCGCTTCTCCCTTATCTCACGGTAGGGCGCGGCTGATTACCGCAGACGAGACTCTATGTGCACGATCAGTTGCTTTGTGCCACGCCACTCGCGTCAAGACCGCCACCGTCTACCGGGTGGCCCTCCACATCGCGGGCACATTCTCATCTGGGCCGCTCGGTGATGCACGGGAAGCGGCCATTGGGCTGCGGCGAGGGGTGCGGGGATGTTGTTGGACGGGGGTCAGACGATTCTGGCGGTTGTGGTGGCCAGCCTGGGTACCCCGCCGAAGGAGAGCTCGATCTGCACCGTGGCCGGCCCTTTCTTGAGGGCGGGAGGGCTGGCGGCGGGGTCTGCTGGCCTCGTCGGAGGGGTGGGCGAGCTGACAGGGAACTGAGTACGCCACCGAGACCGCCCAGCGATCCGAGTTTGTAAGGCGGTCGGTGCGGCAGAGCCGTAATCAAGGTAGCCAGCCTCAGCCGCTGAGGAGCAGAGCCAGCCCGTCCGAGCGTAGAGGACCCGCCGTCGCGCACCGGGAAGGCGGGTCCTTCAACCGGGCCTGGGGTCGACCGACATCAGCCGCGGGAGCACAGCGACCAACATGTTCCCGAGGGGATCGCGTGGCTGGAGTGCTGTGTGCCGGGCGAAACCAGAACAGGTCAGCCGTAGCGGTCGTGTCGTTTCTAGTAGCCCTTGAGCATGGACCAGGCGTTGGCCGCAGTGATGTCCTCAGGTCCTTTGAGTGCGTTTCCCTCGCCATCGCACTTGATGGTCTGGTTCCCCAGGAAGAACCACCAGCCACTGCCGGCGCCGGCCCCAGCTGCCGCATTGACGCCATACTCGAATTGCGTCCCCTTGAGCTTCGGCCAGGCTCCAGCTGCCGTAATTTCCCCAGGCCCCTTGACGATTGTGTCATTATCGTACAGAGCCGCCTTGTTTCCCCGGAAGAACCACCATCCTCCGTCGCCGCCGTTCACTGCCGCGTCGACGCCGTCCTCGAACACCGTACCCTTGAGCGCGGGCCAGAAGACCGAGATCTTGTCGGGCCCGTGGAGTACCTTGCCGCCTCCGTTGCACTTGATGGTTTGGTCCCCCTTGAAGAACCACCAGTCCGCGCCGCCTGCGCCTGCCACTGCGGCGTCGACACCGTTTGCGAACACCGTTCCCTTAAGCTCGGGCCACGCGTCAGAAATCTCAAGCGGGCCCTTAAGGATACCGTCCCGGACCTTTACGGCACCACTCCCCTTAAAGAACCACCAGTCACTGTCTCCAGCGCCTGGGGCTGACGCATCGATGCCGTTCTCGAATCCATAGGTCACCACTTCTGCTACTCCTTCAGGGATGAGCATTTGCTTCCTGCAACCACGTGGACGGAAGTCCATCAAGGTGGCAGAAATATGTTGTCAGCATGCATACCACCCAGAACTTTCCCTGAACCATAGTGCCTTCACCGTCACTCGACCGGAGTGCAATCCTAATATCCATGATGTGCGATGTTTCCGCGGAGTCGCCGGGTGGCCATGGTTGACCCTCCCAAGCCCCCCGTAGCCCCTGCCGGGTCGCTGGCCAACGGCAAGTAGCCTCCAATCTGGTGGCGGACATCGGCGGCCACCGCCCTGGCACGTTAAGCCTTCCAGGTCAACCTGCACTGGCTTAGCGGTTCACTCGCCAGGAGAGTGGTATACAAAATATCCAAACAGGAATCTTAGGAGGAACTATGGGAACGGATTCTCTTCAAGGCCTCTCCGGCGCCTATGTGACAACGAAGAACGCGGAGAATGCGATCTCGCCCTTCGCTGTTCACCCCGAAGGCTTCTTCGTCTTCGATGGCGTCCAGGTAAACCCAATCTTCGACCATACCGAATCGGTCTGGAAGTTCTCCCCTGCGCTTCTCCATACGCCACAAGGAGATCAGAAGGTCAGTGGAAGAATCTCGCTGAACAAAGGGGTGGATCCCACCTTTGAAGCCGATCTGAAGGTAGGTGAAGAGGAGAGCCAGCTAAGATTTGCCGGAAGTCTTTCCTTCGCCTATGATGCACCCATTCCCCATGGCTCGACCTCCGCCGTCGCGAGTGTCACCGATCCCGCTACTGCGGCGACCCCAGATCTGATTAGTCCATGCCAATACGCCAGGGCAAAGACTGCCTATCTTATGACCGCGGGCATGATCGCGGCCAGCGGAATTGGATCGCTGGCGGCCTGGGGTGAAGTCAAAACTGGGTGGGTGGCTCTACTGGGCCTTGATGCCTGGCTTTCCGCACGAATCGAGGAGGTGACAGAATACATCCTGAAGCATCCGGCGGAGACATTCACGGCCACCACAATGGCAATGAATATCGCAACGGTGTCGTGGCAGCAATCCCCATATTTTCGCGATTTCGCACAAAAAGCATTCGCCTACCTGATCGTTCCACAGGGGATCAGCTGGCTCGCAGGCTGGATGGGTCGCCTCCACAGCGCAACCACCGCGGACGCAGCCCAGTGGGTAGTCAGCGTCGGCATGTGGCAGAGGAGCCTCTTCGCGGCAGTTTTGGAGCAGCAGCAGATCTGCAGCGGCGTCCAGTAGGCAGCGATCCCCACGCACAGCCCACCCAGGCCCCGCCTCCTATCCGGAGAGTGGGGCAGCCGGGCCGAGTGCGAGTCTTGGCCTCGGTCGTCGGGACGGCCACGAGAATGATCAGTTCCCTTGACCTTCGTGGGATGAGGACTGGCCCTTGCGGCGCGATTGCCGTCTGGTGATGCGCCTGGTCATGACGGTGATCGCCGCCCAGGTGATCTACGACTCGGATTCACGGGCCGGTGCCATTGCCCGTCCGAGGTGCTGGGAGGTGCGGCTGAGGAGCCAAGCCGAGGTGGGACGGATGACGTTCCCGCAGATCAGCATCGGGAGCCCCGGCGCCAACTGCGAGTCGCGCAGGACCAGCCCTTGAGCCCGGGTGAACCACTGCCGGGGAAGGTCGAGCCAGCCCTCCTTCGGCAGGTTCTCGGCCCCCGTGGAGGTCCAGCGTTCCTGCCAGGTTGCCCCGGGCTGTGCCTGCAGCCAGGCCAGCACACGCTGTCGTGCGACAGGCAGGTTCTTCTGCAGCGTGCCAGTGCCGGCGAACCGTGGCGGCCGGTGCTGGGTAGAGGTGTCCACTGCGGATGCGTTCCGGGGGTGCCTGGAGCGATGGCAGTCGGAGAACTTGCGGGCCGGCAGCGCGAGCAGGTGTTCGGTGACCGGGCGCCTGAGTACGGAGGCGTCGTCCGGCGGAGCGGTCGTGCGGGAGGAGTTAATCCTGTTCATCCTCAAGCTGAACGTTCCGCGGGGCACCGTGAAGTGTGTGCCATCGACCCGCTGCTGGCCGATCGCCGAGTTGTGCACCGGTACGGTGCCGCTCTTCCCTCGGGACCTCGGTGTCCTGATGGAGGGCTACGTCGACGGCTGGATTCCCGACGGTCCCATCACTCTCGAAGCGTGAGGCTCCAGAGCCGACGCTTCGTCGGAGTCGCCTCGCTTCACAGCGGCCGGGTCGGCATCACGCCGTGCCGCATTTGGGGCACCTGCCCGCCTTGCCGGTCCGGCGTGGGACGGCCGGACTCCAGGGCCGCTGTCAGGCGATGCAGCGCCCGTGTTGTGCGGCTGCGGCGCGCAGGGCTTTGGGGCCGGGCCACAGCTGGTGGTCGAGTGCGTCCTCCAGACGGGCCAAGGTGCCGATGTCGGGCAGGACCTCACCGCCGAGGATTCGGGCGATCGTGGAGTGCGCGACGCCTGCGCGCTCGCCCACGGCGCGCAGGGAAAGGCCGGCGGCGGCCATCATCGTGGCCAGATCGCGGGCGAGGACGAGTCCGCAGTAGGCGCTCAGGGGGGCTTCGGGGTCGAGCCGGGCGTCAGGCCAGTTGCCTGAGCGGACGTAGGACAGCGGGGTCTTGTCGTTGCTGCTGCGAGGCATGGCGGGATCCTGTCACGGCCCGGCCGGACCCGGCCGGGGTTGGTCGCATGAGGCGCGCGTACAGCGATCGACGGCCTGTCCGTTCGCACAAGCACGGGAGTGCACGGGCATGCTTTCCGCCCGCCGCCACCCGGCGCCTGCCGGGTGCTAGTGAACACGGCTGATCCCGACCCCTCGGGCGTGCTCAGAGGGTGGATCCGGTGCGTGCGCTCCGGCTGCGGTGTCAGTGCGGGCCGAGGGCGGCGGGCCGGGAGGCGGCCGCAGGGCGTGGGGCCTACGCGCCTCGTCAACTGTGTCGGGAAGATGACACGTTGAGGCGTTGAAGCCGCTCATCGTGCACGGAGCGCCCCAGGGCTGTGGAATCATGAGCTAACTGACCGTCCGTGCTGGCATGCGTACACTGTGTGCTTGCATGGGTGGTGGTGGCGTGCGCGCCGACGTGGTGCGCGCGAAGCGCGGAGGGAGACGGTGGGCAGGTCGACAGCGCGAACCGACGTGATCCAGTCGGTGACCTTGACGTCGTTACCCTCCTCCGGTGTCGGAAGTTGCGCAAACTCTCTTGTCA
>NZ_JBIWAP010000091.1:0-12591 GCF_044760075.1 Kitasatospora sp. NPDC098663
CCCGCGGAGCGGGTACCCCGGCGGCAAGCCGCCGGGCAGGATGCGCCTCCGCTTCGCTTCGGCGGAAATTCCCGCGCAAGCGCGGGAATGGAATTCCGCAAGCGGAATTCAGAAGCGGACGGTAAACCCGCTTCGCGGGTTTACCCGGATTCCCGCAAGCGGGAATCCTTTGGCTGACTGGGAGGGCGGGTGCATCACGTGCGGCACTGTGTAGGCTCAGGAATTCCACCGTATCCCCCGAAGTTGATGCCCAGTCGACCCGCTGACCGTCAAGGCCGATACTTCCCGTCGAGCCCAGTGGACTCCGCTTCGCTCCGCCCACCCTGAACGCCCGTCGCCAGCCACCTCGAAGCCGTCGCCACGAGAGAAGCATGCCACCTGCAGTGCGAGCTCATACCCGAATAATGCCATGCATCACTCCGGAGTGGAGACCTTCGGCAGGCCCAGTGCATCACAGTGATGCACTGTGTAGAGTCAGTGTTGCAGACACACCCCCGCTGTTCGACTCTCTTGCGGGCATCGTGTGGTCAAGGAAATCCCCTCCGGCATTCCATGGAAGGATCGGGGACATGCCCATCGAGTTGCGTGACCACCAGATCGAGGCGGTTGACGCGATCATTCGCGCGCTGGACATCCCGCCGGGCGGGGTGATTCCGGCGGACGGGCTGCGGGCGCAGATTCACGCGGCCTGCGGGACCGGGAAGACGTACATCTGCGCGGCGGTCGCCCGGCGGATGGCGCCGCGCGGCCGGGTGCTCGTCCTGGTGCCGACGCTGGCCCTGCTGGGGCAGACGATCAAGGCGTGGCGGGAGGTCGGGCACACCGGGCCGGCGGTCGCGGTGTGCGGGATGCAGGACGACGTCGAGCTGTGGTCGATGGACGTGCGGTGCACCACCAACCCGATCCGGCTGGCGATGTGGCACGAGAGCGGGCCGGTGACCATCTTCGCCACTTACAGCTCGCTGGGCGTGCTGGCGGAGGCCTTCGAGGGCGCCTACGGCAAGAACCTGGACCCGCTGGACCTGGCGGTGGTCGATGAGGCGCACCGCACCAGTGGGAGCTTGGGGAAGGCGTGGGCGGCGATCCACCACCAGGCGGAGATCCCGGCGGCGCGGCGCCTGTACGCGACGGCGACTCCACGTATCTGGCAGGAGCGGCCGGTGCCGGCCTGGGATCTGCGCGAGGGCTACCGGCACGAGCGGATGCCGGAAGAGATGGCCGCATCCATGGATGATCTTGAAATCTTCGGGCCCGTCGCGTGGAAGCTACCGCTGTCCGAGGCGGTGAAGCGGGGTCTGCTGGCGCGGTATCAGATCATCGTGGTCGAGCTGACCGACCCGGTGGTCACCCCGGAGAAGCTCATGAGCCCGGAGCGGCGCCAGGAGGAGATCCGCGGGCAGCGGCTCGGCGCGCTCCAGGCCGCCATGCTCCACACCATGGCGCAGCACGGCCTCCAGACGATGATCACCTTCCACCACCGGACCATAGAGTCCCAGGCGTTCGCGGAAGGGCTGCCGGCGGTAGCGCAGCGGCTGCACGTGGGTGATCCGGAGTTCTATCCGGAGCGGATCTGGGCGGACTGGCTCAAGGGTGAGCACGCCGGGGAGCGGCGGGCGCGGGTGCTGGCGGAGTTCGGGCGCAGCGCGCGGCGGGCCGTGCTGGCGCAGTGTCGGGTGCTGGGTGAGGGCGTGGACATTCGGGCCGTGGACTCGGTGGCCCTGCTGGACCCGAAGGGCGCGCCGCACGACATCGTCCAGGCCATCGGCCGGGCGCTCAGGCAGCAGCCTGGCGAGGGGAAGCTGGCTTCGCTGATCGTGCCCGTCTTTCTGAAGGAGGGTGAGCAGGCGCGGGACATGTTCACCTCTGGGAGTTACCGGCCTTTGGTGAGTGTGCTTCAGGCTTTGCGGGCTCATGACGAGGAGGCCGTGGAATTGCTGGCGATCCCTCAGGCCGAGCAGAATGCCAGTGTGGAGCCGTCCACGGATATCGGTCCGGCTCCTGAGGAGGGTGAGCGGGAAAGCCGGATGCTGCTGCGTTTCTCGGCTCCCAGGGATCCGGTGATGGTTGCGCAGTGGGTTTCGTTCAATGTGATCGACACGGAGCGGCAGGACTGGGCCCGGGGTTGGTCGGCCGCGGAGAAGTTCGCCAAGCGGGAGGGGCATCTGCGGGTGCCGTTCGACCACCGCGAGGCCACCAGGGCCGGCCTCGACCCGCAGCAGATGTACCCGCTGGGGCACTGGGTGAGCGAGCAGCGCAAGGCCTACGCGGCGTCGGAGATGGAGGGCAAGCGGGCCTGGCGGCTGGAAGCGTTGGGGATGGTGTGGGACCCGCTGGACGCGGCGTGGGAGGAGAACCTGGCCGCCGCCCGCGAGTACTACGCCCACCACGGCACCCTGGCTGCTCCCCGCACGGCCATCGCGCTGGACAAGCCGGTCGGGCAGTGGCTGTCCAACCAGCGCCGCCCCGGTGTCCTCGCGGAGCGCCCCGACCGCATCGAGGCCCTCGCCGGGATCGACCCGGACTGGAACCCGGAGTGGCCGCTGGACTGGCAGCGCCACTGGGCCGCCGTGCGGGAGTGCGTTGAGGGCGGGGCGCAGCTGGCGGATCTGCTGCCGGGGGTGACGGTGCACGGGCTGGATGTGGGGCGGTGGCTGGAGCGCCAGCGTCAGCACATCGTGTGGCAGGGGCTGATGGACGGGCAGCAGGGGCGCCTGGCCGTGCTCGGCATCGAACCGCTCGCGGCCCCGGCCGGGCAGGAAGGCGTAGCGGGCGGGGTGAGGGGCGCAGCGGGTGGGCGGCGGGCCGGCGGCGGGGCTCCGAGCGCCTTCGACCGCGGGCTGGCCGCGCTCGCCCGGTACCGGGAACGCACCGGGACGGTGACCGTCCCCCGCGGCCATGTCGAGCCGGTCGAGGACGGTGACGGCGGCACGGTGGAGGTGAAGCTCGGGGTGTGGATCTCCAACACCAAGACCCGCCGGGCCAGACTCACCCCGGAGCAGTTGGAGCGGCTCGCCGCGCTCGGACTCGACTGGCGCTGAACGAGGACAGGGGCAGGGGCACCCGGGTGGGCCCGGGTGGGCCCGGCGCCCGCCGAGACGCGCCCCCGGGCCGCCTCACGCCGCCCATGGCCGCCGGGTCCGGTGAGCAAGGCGGCCGGGCCCCGGCGAGGGAGGCCTGACGGCCTTCCAGGGACAGGGACGGGGGTCGGCGGCAGGGGCAGCGAAGGTCCTGGTGGAGTCGTCACTGACGCCGGCTTGCAGGTCTGCTGGTTCACCCTGGAGTCGCTCACGGCCAACCTCGGCCGAGCCGCCGTCGTCAACTCCGTCACCCGAGCCGTCAACAAGATCGCCCGATGTGACTTCATCGTCGTCGACGGCATCGGCATGCTGCCCTGCGGGCAGGCCGCCGCTGAGGCGTTCTACCGCGTCATCGACGCCGCCTACGAACGCCGCTCGGTGGTGGTGACCAGCAACCTTCACCTCTCGAAAACGCGCATGTTCCGGCGAACCTGTGCCAGGCGGTGCCTGAACAGCACGGGTTCCCCTTGCGAGGTGGATGCTGCATGATCGACTAGTGCTGGTGGAGGTAGAGAAGATCGCGAAATTCCCGGGGAACCGGTTGCTGGCTCAGGTCAACACCGCCATCGGCGGCACTGCGGTGCGTTGGTGCGGGGATCCGGCCGCCGAGTTGGGCGACTACCACGTGGAATGGACGGTCGATGAGGAGATCTTCTGGGGGCGAAACGCCAAGCCGGCTGTCGGTGCCGGGCCTGAGATCCGCCCCGGCGGACACTGCGTTGTCCTGCGAGGACGGCTGAGCCTCGCGGGAGACGGTGTCGGCATGCTGGACTTGGATGGCACGGTGATCCTGCTGGATCTGGCAGATCCATTGCCTGACGGCGTCGGCGGCACCTGGGTCGAGCTCTACGTCGAGCGCGAGAACATCGCTCTCTACCCCTACGAACTCTGACCGGAGATCAGTTCTGGGAGACGTTCCACCCCGACATGCGGGTCTCGTCGATGTGGTCGGACAGATAGATGAGTGTGGCCTGTGAGTCCATGCCGAACGCGGCGGCGACGAGTTTGGGGTCCAGGGTGTTCACCAGGTCGACCAGCCGGGTGCTGCGGATCATCCGGGACGGGAACCGCAGTCGTCAAGGACGTGGGAGAGACAGGCAGTTGAGGCCGGGCTCTGCCTGGCCTTCGTTCCCTTGGTGACCATGACGTGGGGATTGTCGGTCCGCCATGCCGCTCGGTGGGTCAGGCACCGCTGCAGGACCGTCCAGGAGGCCGGATCGAGGGGAACGGGATGGGGCCGTTTGCCGAGCCGGACTGTCCGGGCGGAGTCGTTGATGACGTCGATCTGCAGCATCCGGGCCTCTGGGCTGGAGGCGCCATGCAGCAGGGCGAGCATACCCACCAGGGCCTCGTGCGGATGCACTCGTTCGTCGGTCGTCCAGCGCCGGAAGATCTGACGCTGCTGGTCGAGGGTGAGGGTCCGGCCGCGGGAGCCGTTCGCCTCTTTGACGGTGAGGGTGCGGGTCGGATCGACCGGCACCAGTTTTTGGGCACGGTCGAACCGGAAGAACTGCCGCAGCACCGTCAGCCGGCGCTTTCGGGCCTTGGGCAGTGTCGCGAGGAACGCCTCGATGTCGTGCACATCGACAAGAGACCAGTCGTCCTTGTCTTTCTCGGCGACCAGGAAGAGCGCCAGGTCACGCATGGTGGCCAGGGCGGTCTCCAGGGTGCGGTCGCTGCGGGGGCGGGCGCAGCGGGCCCGGATAGCCGGGCCTGGAGGCCGAGCAGCGGGACCTGCTGACGGCGATCAGCATCGAGGAGGACCAGGAGCTGGCCGCCGCGAAGGCCGCCGCCGCGGCGAAGCCGGCGGTGTCCCGTGGGGGGCCGGTTCCAGCAGGGCCTCGCGGCCCTGGCGCAGTTCGTGGGGCGGGGAGCGGCATTCCCGGGTGCCTCGCCCGTACAAGGAGCCGGTGGAGGCTGTGGAGGCGGGTGCGGGGGTGAGGAGCGGGTGGTGGTGTCGCACTTCGCGCTGGGCACGTGGCTCAACAACCATAAGGCCCGCCGGGACAAGTTCACCCCGGGCCAGCTCGGCCAGCTCGCCGAACACGGCGTCGAGTGGGCGTAGCGGGCGGCGTTGGGATTCCCGGGACATTCACGTGATTCCCGTGCACCGACGGAGTCGGCAGGTCAGGACCGGTCGGGCTTCCTTCGTGGATGGAGACTCGAGTGGGAACACCAGGACGGGCGTCTCAACGGATGAATCAAACGATTCCCACTGGACTCATGAGAAGCGCCAGTCAAGGGCCACTCAACCCTCGGCGCAGCGGTAGGAACTCACACACGCGGACCTGTCTGCCGGCGCCAAACGCCGGTTCCGCACAGGGACCCGGGCGGGCTCCAGCTGGCCTCTGCGCAGGTCTATAGGCTGACGGGATGACAGGAGTACTGGAGTTCGGCGCGCTGCTGGCGCGCCTGTTGAGGCGTCGAGCGCTCGACGGCTGCGTGCTCTCGACGGCGGCCGGCACCGGTCTGGAGGAGTTGCAGGCCGTGCTCGACGGGCAACCGCCGACCGAACGGCTGCTCAGCAGCGTCGGGCCGGTGCTCGGCCTGCACGCCGCCGACCTGTTCGTCCTCGCCGGGCAGCCGGTACCCGATGGCCTGACACCGGTCACCCGCAATCCGCATTGGTCGGTCAGCCACGTCGTCTACGACACGATGGTCATGCCCGCGGAGAACCGGCGCCCGCTGCTGGACGCGATCCGGGCGCAGCCCCTTGTATCGCGGGCGGGACGGGGCGGGACCCACCGGCCGTACCACCGGTACGAGCCGGGCTTCGGCGCGGTACTCCTGCAACTCACGCACAACCGAAACCTCAAGTGGACGTGCACGGCCAAGGCCCTGTACGCGGTGACCGGCGGGCGGATCTATCTGGCGGCATCCACCATTGGCGGAATCGGCCGCGGCACCGTCGAAGTGACGCCCGAACTGGTCGCCGGCTTCGCGGGCCTGCTCGGCATCCCCGCCGTCGACCTCGCGGCGCTCGGCCGCGTCTGCCTGCCGCACGACCTGCCGCCGCTCCACCCACGGGCCACCGACGTGGCCGCCGTCATCTGGGAAGCCCGACGCCTCATCACCGCCCAGCTCGACGCGGTCGAGCGGATCTCTCGCCACCTCGCCGCCCGCTGACCGGCTGGGCCGGCCAAGACTGCGGGAACAACGAAGCCGGGGCCGGAACGGGGAAAGCCGACCAGGACGCAGGGCAGTTTCGAAGTCGGTAGCGTGCCAGCTATGACCACGCCCGCCGCCGCTGGCCAGGGGTGAATGCCTACGCCGAACCCGGTGACCACACGCCGAACACGGGCAGCGGCCAATCGGTACCTGGAACAGCGCGGCGAGTCGTCGGCTGGTGTGCGCTCGCCCGTCTCGGCTACCGGCTGCCAGGCAGCAGGCGAAGTACGTCACGCAGCAGTTGGACCACGTCCTCGGTGATCTCGGTACCGCGCTGCTCCGCCAGGGCGAGCAGTTGGGCGGCCTGTGCGGGGCTGGCGTCGAGGGACGGGACCGGGCGGGTGCGCCAGGGGTGCGGGGCCAGGTTGCGGATCTGTGTGGTGGCGTCGGTCTTGCCCTGGGCAGCGAGTCGGGGGTGGGTATCGCCGCTCACGAGGAGTGCGGCGCGCAGTGCGGTGAGGCGGTCGCGCCGGTTCAGCAACCGGTAGCCGGCCCGTCGGACCGTCGGCCGGTGCGGGTCGGCGAGCATGTCCCACAGCAGGTCGGCGGGCAGCCGGGTGGCATTGGGGGCGAGGGTGATGGCGGCCTCCTTGACCACGGCGGTGGAGCCGTCCCGCAGCAACACCGTGACCCGGGGAACAGGCACCGCGTCGAAGCTCCGCAGGGCGCGCAGCGCATGGACGCGGACCTGAGGGGCCGGGTTGTCCAGGAGGGCGGTGAGCAGTGGGCCGTCAGCCCGGCTACCGGTTTCGGCGAGCCCTGCGACCGCCCCGGCCTGCGGCTCGGCAACCTGGACGGCCGCGCGGTAGTACGCCAGTGAATCCGTACCGGTGCGGCGCGCTGCCTCCCGCGCCAGGGCCCGGACCAGCGCGGACGGGTCGTCGAGGAACGGCACCACGTCCTTGGGGGAACCGGTGCGCATCAGCCCTGTGAGGGCAGTGATCCGTACCTCGGCGTGACGGCTGCGGGCCAGCCGGCGCAGCAGCTCGACCTGGTCGGTCCACACTGCCTGCCGGGCGGCGGCCTCGGCTGCCCGGGCCCTGACCTGCCGGTCGGGGTCGCTCTCGGCGAGAACCGCGAGGTCACGAAGCCGCAGGCGATGGGCGGCGGTGTCGAGGACGAAGCGGCGCACCGAGGGCTCGGGGGCGGTGAGGAGCCTTCCGGACAGGGCCGTGCCCGACTCGGCCAGCAACGGCACGAGCAGTTGGCCGTGGGCGAAGGAGCCGCGCTGGCGCCGGTTGACCAGCAGGGCCGTGCGCACGGTCGCCGCGGTGGCCAGCAGGGGGTTCTCGTGGAGCAGCACGGCCAGCCCCGCGGAGGCCGTCTCCCGTACCTGCCGGACCCAGTCACTGGTGCGCAGTACGAGGAACGGCATCATCTCGGGGAGCTGGTGGTCCAGCATCCGCCGCACCGCGCGCTCGCGGATGCGGCCATCGGCGTGCGAGGCTGCCAGGACGAGCGTGACCAGGTCGGCCTCGGTGAGCGAGGGGGCAGGGCGCGTCGCGTACCACGACTCCCGCCGTATGAAGGCGTCCAGGCGCAGCAGCAGCGCCGGACGCTCCGTCAGCACGTGGAGAGCCTCGATCGGGTCTTCACGATCCCCGGCCGTACCGACCTCCAGCAGCGCGGCGATCAGCTCCTCGAGCGCACTTCCTTCCCGGGGCCGCGTTCCGGCAACCAGCAGCCGGACACGCTCCAGGGCATCCCCGCCGGCAGACGACGGCGAGGGCGGGACAGGCTGCTGACGACGGAGAAAGAAGTTCACCGTGCCATCCTGCCGCAGCCCGCCGACCTGACGCCCCTGTATACGACGCCATCAAGAACCCCGCTGCGGAGCCTCCGCCCGGCCGCTGGCTCGACCCCAGCAGCTCTGATAACGATCGGCATCCGTTCTTCACGCATTTCGGCGTGATGCTTCACCACCACCTCCGCGTTGCCCTTCACCACTTGCCGCTCCCCAAACGCCCCCGAACAGGAAGGACAGCCACCCGCGCCAGGATGAAAAGCAACGCCGAACCTGCTGAAAACACCCCGCCGATCATCACCGCGGCCCAGGTGTCGGCCGGGGGGCCGGGCACGCTGTCGCCGGAACGGCGGACCGCGTTGGAGGAGATTGACCCCTGGTGGTGCCTCACCTGGCAGCGCGCCTACGCCACCGCGCGGCAGTGGTGGCTCGAGAGCGACGGCCGCGTCGGCTGGGCGCGGCTGCCCGAGGACGTCGTCTTCGAGGGTGAGCCCCTCGGCCGGTGGGTGCGGGCGCAGCGTGCCGGCTTCGCCGCGCTCGACCAGGAGCAGCGGGACCTGCTGACCGCGGTCGGTATCGAGGAGGACCAGGAGCTGGCCGTCGCGCGGGCGGCGGCCGTGGCGAAGCCGAAAGTCTCCCGCGCGGACCGGTTCCAGCAGGGTCTGGCCGCCCTTGCCCAGTTCGTGAAGCGGGAGCGGCATCCCCGGGTGCCCCGCCCGCACAAGGAGCCGGTGGAGGCCGTAGAAGCGGGTCCTGGGGGTGAGGAGCAGATGGTGGTGTCGCGCTTCGCCCTGGACACCTGGCTCAACACCCAGAAAGCCCGCCGGGCGAAGCTCACGCCGGGCCAGCTCGCGCAGCTCGGGAAAGGTGTCCCGTAGAGACTGGCAGATCTGCTCCGGGCTCCAGCGCTTGTCCAGGTGATGCTGGATGAACTCCCGAAGCTCCGGACTCTGGCTGATCCTGCCGGGCTTGGGGCGGGGTCGGCGGGCGTCGGCGCGGGCCTGTGCGGCATGAGGCCGGTAACTCCCGCTGCCCGGGTGGCGGTTGCGCCGGATCTCGCGGCTGATCGTGGAGGGGCTGCGGCCCAGCTCGGCCGCGATCGCCCGCACGGTGGCCCGCTCTCGCAGCCGGTCGGCGATGTGGATGCGCTCGTCCTCGCGCAGGTACCGGGACGGACCGGACGGCTCTGCTACCGCTCGCAGCGGTAGCAGTGCCGTCCTTTGCGTCCCGGTGGGCTTGCGCCCGTTACGCCACTTCTGGCCAGTCCGCTCGTCGATGCCGACGATCCGGCATGCCTCTTTGTTGCTGTAGCCCTGCTGCATGAGCCGGGAGTATGCCGCCCGTTCCCGGGTCAGCTTCCGCGGGCCCTGAGGCGTCCGGTCCTTACGGATCTCGAAGTCCAATGCATCCCCTGAACTGGGGTGTTGCAACGACTCCTAGAACCCAAGGGGTCGACAGGGCCTCCATGACGGTGGCGCGGGAGACGTGGTGCCGGGCGGCCAGGGACGAGGGCAACCTGTCGCCTGCCCGGTGGTCGCGGCGGATCGCTTCGAAGAGTTCTGTTCCCGGTACAGCCATCGTCTCAACAGGTCACACCCTGCGGCCCTTCGCCGGGTAGAGCTTCGCGTGCAGCACCCGCTCCTCCCACCACGGATCGTCCGAGGCTGAGACCAGCGCGGCCACCAGCTCGCGCCTGGTCGGCGCAGGCAGCACCAACGGGCTCAAGTCCTTCTCGGCACGGTCCCGCTCACACCGCGGGCACTCCAACCGGCCAGGGCCGGCCTTCCCGGTCAGCTCCAACACCGAGCCCTCCTCCCCGCCGATCGAGCCCCGGCACGTCCAACACGGCCGCACCGCGGCGTTCGCCGTGCGGGCGGCCTCCAGCTGTTCTTCGGCCTCCCGTTCCAGCCGCTCGTTGCGGTCTTGGTGGCAGGTCCAGCAGCGGCCGCCGGGTCGGCGGGTCCACTCGCGGCTGCCGTACACCCAGGTGGTTTCCGCCTCGGGGACGTTGCCGCAGTCCACGCAGGCCAGGGTCCGCATCAGCTCGCGGTGGGCCTGGCGGGCCTTCTTCTCGCGGGCCTTCTGGCGCTGGTCGTAGGCGGCCCGGTTGTTCGGGTTCTCCAACGCCTCGATGGGGGAGTGCCGGCCCGAGCGGCCGTAGCGCCACCAGATGGGCCCGAGCGGCCCGCGGGCGGCCAGCAGCTCCAGCGTGGTCGCGATGACGGGCACGGCGTCCTCCCAGACCCGCAGCCGTCCTCGCCGCTCTCCTCGGAGGCAGTGGTCATGGTGGTGTGCTGGGCGGCCTGGGTACGCTTGCTGCGCAACTCGGCTATCCGGCCAACCACCCTGGCATCGTGCGCCGCGAGGGCCAACAGAACCCACACGACCCGGAGGATCGTGCGGAACAACGATGCTTCAGTCTCGGCTTTCACCGCCTCGCCCGTGTCGTGGACCTCGGGCGAGGGGAGGTAGGCGGGAGTGGTAACCCAGGACACCTTGCCTTGCCGGTAGGGCTGACGCAGCGCCCGATCGACGGCCAGGACGATGTCGATAACGCTCGGGTCCACGAAGCAGATCGCATCCACCGCCGGCAGCCGTACGTGAACACCATTCGAGTTACAGCGATTGCCGCCAGTTACGGTATGCGTGCGGCGACTCGGCAAAGCCTCTGTCGCTGAACGGGTTCGGCAGCGTGCCGCCGAGTGTACCGAGTAGAAAGTCGCCGAAGCCCGCCTCGAAGCGGATCCAGCGTTCCTCCCCGTAGAGGGGTTGGCGCTTGAAGACAACGACGTCCCAGCTGTCCGGGTCCCGGGCGTCGCAGAGCCAGAAGACCACGTCGCCATTGGCGCTCCTCGCGAAGGGGAGAAGTCTCCCCTCCTCCAGGTCCTCCGGGGCGGTGCCGGTAGGGGCCCCCGGTTCCTCCCTCGGGTCGAAGTCCAGTCCGTCGACGAGGTCGCCGCACAGGGAGCCAGCCACCGGCGGCGTGCTGACGCCGAGGTACTCGTCTAGCTCGCCGCCACCGTAGAGCGTAACGAAGTCGCGGTAGTCGGCGGGCAGGCGCAGGCCCGTGGTCTGTGCCAGCTCGTCCCAATCAACGGTGTCGCCCAGGACGCTCGGTTCCCCAAGCAGGGCCGAGAGGCGGGTGATTGCCGGGTGGACCATGGCGGTGTCTCCTCCGTGGGATGGCGCGGTTCGATCAGTCACCGTACTGCCCGGCGTCCTGCCCAGTGCCGCTGTAAATCGAGCTGCCGAGATTCTTCCAGCCGCTCCCTGCGGTGTAGATCAGGTTCGACGTCTTGTCGTGGTCCGCGCCGATCAGATAGCCGTCCTTGTTCCAGGCGATGTAGGACATCTCGATCTCGTAGGGTACGTTCCGGCTGCCCGCGTAGTGTGGGGTCACCTGGTAGAGGACTGTGTTCCCGCCATCGACCTGATTCTTCACCTTGTCCTCGAAGGTCAGCATGCTGTCCATGGGGCCCGGATTGGAGCCGCTCAGCTTCTTCTTCCCGACGTAGGAGTTGGCATCGCTGCCACAGGTGACCAGGTTGGCAAGGTTGGTGCCGGATCCGGACAGCTGCGCCCCTAGCACGTGGCAGGCGTGTACGTCGCGGGTATTCCCGCCCCAGTAGCCCACCTGCTTCCGGGCCCAGTCGTAGCCAGCGGGCTTGATGCCATTCTTCACGTCCGTGCTGCTGCCCTTATGCGAACTCAGGTAGGCGCTGTCCAGGCAGGCCGTGATACCAGTGGCTCGCCCACCGTTGCCGACATCCACCGGGCCAATGTCGACCCAGCCCGCGCCGTCGCGCTGGCAGCTCTGGCCTCGACGCTTGTCTTCTCCCCCCGGATCGCGGGGGCGCGGGCCGGGAATCGGCTTGGGCTCCGACTCAGTGAGGAGGTCGATCACGGCGTCGGTGCCGGCGACGATGCCGGCGCCGACGGCGGTTGCGGTGCCGACAACGGCCGGAACGCCTTCAACGACCACGCTGGAGACGACGGCGGTGCCGATGGTGACGATGGTGTCGGTGAAGAAGTCGATCGGGTCGGGGTTGGCGTGCAGGCGGTCGTTGTCGTTGATCGGGCGGGTATCCGTTGGCGGCTTGGGCCGGGGCAGGGTGGGGCCGGGGGGCGTGTGCGGACTGGGGCGCCGGTAGGGCGGGGCCGGCTTGGGGTGCGCTCCGCCATCTGAACCTCCTCCGCGACTGATTCGCCCGAGTTCGATGGTCGCTGTGACTCCCCTGTTGAGTTCACTCGTTGATGTCGGCGCGGGCGCCTGCCTAAAACCGGAGCCGCCGCAGTCAGTCGTCCACCAGTATTTGTCGCAGTTGATCTGCGGCCTAGCGGGCCCATCATCGGGAAACCCGTCTAGCCAATAACCCGGCCCAATCACCCACTTGGTGGGCACCCAGTTTGGGTCCTCCGGGGGGAAACACACAAGCGGGATGCGAAAGGGCACAAAACGTCGGATGCTCTGGCAGGTGTCGTGCCCTGACGGATCTGTCGAGTCGACCGGATCGCCGTTGCCGTACGTGAACCGGTTCCCTTGGACGGACGGGTTGGTGCCCAGCTGCCAGGAGTCGCGGGAGGCGAAGGTACCGCTGCCGG
>NZ_JBIWAP010000092.1:0-12387 GCF_044760075.1 Kitasatospora sp. NPDC098663
GGAGTTCCACTCGTGGCGCTCGTTCAGCCCCGACAGCGGGGTGCGGGTGTGGGCGCACCCGGAGATCCGGCCGGAGTTCATGCCGCCGTACGAGGGCGACTGGATCACCAACATCCCCTCGTCGCAGTACTCGACGGAGTACACCGACGGCGCGCGCACGCTGCGTACCGAGGTGCTCGGAGGCCGCACGTACACCCTGCGCCGAAAGGCCGACCCGAGCTGGGGACGCGCGTCGTGGGTCATCCGCGAGGAGCACGGCGAGAGGTGGTTCGGGCCGTCGCGGGAGACCCATGACCTGGCCGAGGAACAGTTCGACGCGATCATGGCCGGGAAGGCGTGGTGACCATGCCCCGGAGTGAGGCGCGCAGGACCGCCTCTACGTACCCGCAGATCGAGGTCCGCCCCGTCGAGGACTGGGCTGTCCACGAGTTCGGGGACAGCACCACAATGCGGCTCGCGGCAGGCGAGTTGGTGGCGTACTCGATCGCGCTGACGGGGCCCGAAGGCGAGTTGGAGCGGTATCCCTGGCCGCAAGCTGAGCGCCCCGGGTTCGACAAGATCTACACCACCCCATTCGACATCCCGGAGGGGGAGCTCTTCGACCTGGCCGCCGACATGTGGACCGACGTCGTCGCCGAAGTCGGGGCCCCGTTTGAGGTCGGCGGCCGCACCGTCACCATCTGCGAGATCGAGCACGACGACCGGGGTACGGACGGTTGCTGGAAGACGGGCTACGTGCTGGCGGCGGCTGCGGGTGAGAAGCCCGTGCGGTACCGGCTCGACCAGCTGGCGCCCAAGCCCGGCGCGGCCATCACTGTGACCGAGTTCGTCAACGCCGTCTCCTACGGCGCCAACTTCAATCGGGATGAGGAATGACCATGCGCACGACGGCCGCCAATGGCTGGAAGATCATCCACCAGGCCCGGTCCTACAACCCGCGGACCGGGGAGGTCCACGGTCAGTGGCTCGGCCGGGACAGCACGACCGGCTGGGTGGTCGGGCGCCTGCATCCCAGCCTGAGCCGCCAGGACGACGGCTTCGGCGAGGACGGCTCGTGGTGGTACTCCAACTACTACCAGGGGGATCAGAGCGAGCACCGCAACCGGCTGGACGCTGCGGCGGGGTACCTGAGGATGGCCAAGGAGGTGACGCACGCCTGGTCCAGCATCTTCGAGCAGCGTGTGGAGGAGGCCCTCGACCGCGAGCTGGCCGGCCGGGTCCCGTGGCCCGGCGTGGACAAGCTGGCGGCCGGCTGGGAGGGGCAGCCGGTGGGTCAGGGAGTCCCCATCGTCGGCTCCACCGCCCTGCTGCCGCCGACCGAGGCCAAGCGCTACCTGCTGGGCCACCTACGGAGTACGACGGCCAGTGCCGCCCTCCACATCACCCCCAACAGCATCTCGTACGAGCAGGCCGAGGCCCTGGTCGTCGCGGCCACCGGCTCGATCAGGTTCGAGTTTGGCCGCAATACCTACTGGTTGAGTGAGGGTTGATGCAGAACCACGTGAGGACCCCGGCCGGCCTCAGCACCGGCTCGGGGCCGCAGTACAACAGCAAGGGACGCCTGGTGACATGCCTGGGTGTCTTCTGTGACGACGAACCAACCCATGTGCAGGAGCACGTCACCTTCAACGATGAGCTGATCAAGTGGGGCGCGTACTGCGAGGCCTGCGCGACGAAGCACATCCTGCCGGACGACGAAGTCAATGCCATCCACGAGCGGGCGACGAAGTTCGGTACCCAGCCGCAGCACTGTCTGCCCGCCAGCAGCTGGTTCGCCCGCCCGTTCAATGACGAGGAGCAGGCCGAGATCGACGCGATCAAGCGGGGCGAACTGGTGGAGACCTACAAGTCGCCCGGCAAATTCGCGTGGGAACCGCCAAACACCGACTGACCGAGGCCGAAACGGGCGCCCTGTGGGGCGCCCTTCGCGCATTCAGGATGCCCCTGACGAGGGCCGTCAGTGACATGAGGAGGTCAAAGTGATCAACCCCTACGTGGAGACGCAGACCAAGCTCTCCATGGCTGTGCTCCTGGTGCTCGACGCGTCCAAGGACTCCGTCCGGCACGACCGGATCGCCCAGTTGACGGGGACGGCGGACGGCAGCCGGGGGAAGGTCGCGCTCTACGACGCGATCTGGGAGTGGGAGCGCCGCGGTGTGGTCCGGCGAGTCGACAACCCGGGCGACATCGACACGTTGCGGGACCCGCTGTGGACCGTCACGCCCGTCGGCGAGCTGAGGACCAAGCAGTACCGACGCGAGCTTTCCAAGCGGTTCCAGGACAACGCGGGCCCGTGTGACCGCACCCTGGAGCGGCCCCGGCCGAAGACGATCATCAACGCCCCGGACCCGGCCAGCGCGAAGCAACTGGTCTTTCACTTCCACGACATCGCCTGGTTCGCCACATGGACGGTCGGCGAGCGGCTGCTGACGGTCTACAACGAGGAAGGCGCCATCGTGGACTTGTACGGCTGGTCGCGCGCCGAGAGCGCGCCGACGGCCTTCAACGCGTCCGCCGCCGCCGAGCTGTTCGGCCCGCTGGCGGACGTCACCTACAACGACTCGATCTACCCGAGGGCGGAGGAGCCGCTGCTGACGCCGGTGTGGTGCGGCCAGTGCGGCTGCGCGCACTACTACGCACGCCCGGACCGGGACTTCGGCTGCGGGAAGTGCGGCGGCTCCACGGACCCGGTGATCGACCTGGTCCAGCTGGAGGACCTGGACAACCTGCCGGCCGCGGTCCGGGAGGCGATCCGCCGCAACACCGCCGAGTTCCACACCTGTACCCCCACGTGCCCGACCGGCCAGGAAGGTTCGAGCAATGACTGACGTAGCCGCCCCGACCTACAGCGACATCTTCGACCACCTGACGAAGACCTTCGGCCTGGACAACACCCGCGCCTTCCTCCAGCAGCACGGCACGGAGTTCCTGAACCGGGTGGGTGCCGAAGGCATCAGACACCAGCTCACCAAGGACGACGGATCCAAGTGCTCGGACGGCACGCCCTGGCATCCGCACTACCCGAACCAGCTGGAATTCGACCACTTCGTCCTGGCCATGAACCCGGACGAGGAGACTGGCCGAGTCGGTTTCGTGCACCAGGAGACCCGCGGGTCTGGGTCGACCATCGCCACCATCTTCCACAAGACGGACACCGGCAAGTACTGGGCAGTTCTGCGGGCGGAAGCACGTACCCCCGAGGTGGACTCGCCAGCCGCCGCCCTGGAGCACGCCGTGCGCCTGCACCACCAGGCGATGGAGTTCACCGGTGACAAGGCGAAGGTCTACGGCGCCATGTACGACCAAGCCCTCAAGATCAGCATCCAGGAGGGCACCATGGGCGAAGTCGGAGCCTGGGACGACCCGGGCGAGGCCATGAAGCTCGCCGACCTGGTGATTGGCTTCGTCCGTGTCCGCTGAACGGGTGACCTGACCGGCGCGGCCGGTGCCGATAATCGCACAGCAGTATTCGTTCAAGGGAGCCCCGATATCCGGGGCTCCCTTCGCTTATTCGTAGGAGGAGTAGGTCATGCGCTGTGAGCACGCCGGCTGCGAGGCCGGTATCGAGGTGAGCACCCAGATCTGGTTCGAGGTGAACGACAACGTGGACCCCGTCGAGCTGCGCGCCTTCGGCATGGAGGCCGACACCTTCGGGGTGAACTGCACTGCGGGCCACGAGCTGTCGCTGGCCGACCAGAACAGGGTCGAGCGGGCGTTGAAGACCTTCGAGAAGACGCTGAATCCCCTCACCAGCGCCGCCGACCTGGACGAGCGAGACAACGAAGCATGGTTCCAGCAGATCGTCGACAACCTCACCCAGGAGCGGGAGAACGACTGATCATGTGCAACTGCGAGCAGGACATCTACACCGTGATCGTGGAGTGCGACGGTTCCGACTATCTCCGCCGGCAGTACGCGGTGATCGTCAACACACCCGGCCCCCACGTCGCCAGGCTGGGCGCCGTGAAGGTCATCGAAGGTGAGGCCGAGGAAGACCTTCACGGCCTGATGCCCGACGAGCCGATCGAGGCGGTGTGGACCTTCCGTGGCCTCCCGCATGACCTGGGCAACGCGCCGAACCTCCGTGACGCCCGTACGTCCCCCAAGGAGAGCAAGTGAGCCTCGCCCAGCCCGAGAAGAACCCGAAGCTCGTCGTCTGCCGGGACTCAACCGCTAAGGAACTGTCGCAGTTCCTCGACCACGACTACGTCCAGGCCCTCGACGGCACGAGCAGCGGCTACGCCGGGCGGCTGACGAAGCTCACCAAGGCCTACGCGACGATAGACCAGCCCGGCAATGGGCCCGCCAAGTTCAAGATCGGCGACCACACCTTCATCATTCACCCCACCAAGAACGAGAAGCTCGCCGGCTTCGTCGCCCGCGACGTCGACACGGCTGTCGACGGCATTCGCCACTCGGTCGTGTGCCTGGAGTGCAACGCGACGATCGGCAACCGCCGCTACGGACAGGAAGACGCCTGGATCTACCGCGGCCACCTGGAGAACCGGCACGACCAAGCACTCGACGCACTCTGGGCCTCGGGCCTGGCGATGGTGCGCCCCGGCGCGTGGAACCTGACCATGCACGACACCAATTACCAGATTCTGCGCAGCGACGCCGCTCAGTACTCCTACTACCACCTTTACCCGGGTCACGTCGAAGAGGGCCGCCACCCGCTCTTGATGGAGCAGATCTTCAACTCCGGGTCGATGGTGCAGACCGCTCTCGCCGCGCGCATCCACACCGACGATCCCGACAGCCTCACGCCGTCAGGCGAGATTCCCGACGAATGTCTGGAGGCCTCGATCCGCGCCACAGCGGAGGCCTTCAGCCGGCTGGCCCACCACTCCGAGGACGACTTGGCACAGGTGGGTCACTGGCAGTACAGCGTGCGCGTCTTCGACGATCCGGCACGCGGGAGCTGGCTGTACTCCCACCGCGGCACCCGCCGCGAAGCCCAGCTGGCGTGCCTTCGCGAGTGGTGGGACAACGACGAGACCCACCCCCTGCTCGGCCAGCTGTACGGCGAAACGGCACTCTGACCGCACCAATCATCCACCACGCCTTCGACCTCCCCACCCGGCCCGAACGCGGCCAGATCCAGATCCTCGCCGACGCCGAGAGCGAGCAGGAAGCCCACCACCGCGCGCACATCGCCGCCTGGGCCGAGGTGTACGCCCCGGTCCGGCTCATCAACACCGGCGATCACCCCACCGTCGGCTACACCTCACACGACATCCGCGGCAAGGACTGGTACCGCGGCGGCGACGCCCACTGGGGTGTCGTGCTGCCCAGCCGCCACGCCCTGTTGGAGCGTGTCAACGTCCACACCCGACCCGGTGCGCCGGTCCTGAACTACACCCCGGTCGGCATCGGCCAGGAACACCCCCGCTGGGGAGGTCTCCTACGACAACAGGGCGTGGTTCATCTGGGAGTTCGGCCAGCGCTCCGGCTCCCGCGAACAGGCCCTGGACATCATTCGAGGGCACACCGACAAGCTGCGCGCCGCCCTGCTGGAGATGGGCAGCGAGCTGAGCAAGCACGAGAAGCAGCAACTGCGCCAGATCGCCGGCCGCTGAGCCTCACCTGGAGGAAGAGATGCCCGAGTTCAAGTACGCCCTGCCGCCCCTCGCCAACCTGGTGCCCGCGCACTGCATGAACGACGAGCCGGTCGGCGCCAGCGCCGACGGGCTCGATCCCGACGCCACGGGCGGAGGTCCGTACCTCGTGCGGTGGGAGATCGACAGCGATGAAGAAGCCGGGCCAGCCCAGGCCGCCCTGGACGCCTGGCGGACGAAATTCCGCCGGGGCTACGAGCAGCCCTCCGCCGAGGACGCCTGCGTCTTCACCGTCATCGACCGGTTCACCGGTCGGAGCGTCCAGATCGACCTCAGCGACGAACGGCACACCACCCTCTTCCACTGATCCGTCCTGGTCGAGACATCGGGTGATGCGGGGCTGGCGGCACAGCCGCCCCGGGAGACGGCACGAGGCGACGAGAAGCTCCTGGGGGACTCCACATTCTCAGAGCCTCCGCGTTCCTGTGCCTGCCATGAACATCATGGAGGGCGGGGTGTGCCATCACACGACAGAGGAGTGACAGCGCAATGCAGGACTTCACCGCTGGTAGGGCCCGTAAGGACCCCAAGTCTGACTCGGCAGATCAGAACGTCGGGTTCACCGGGATGGGCGTTGATGACGACGACCCGTATGCGGCGGCCCTCAAGAATTCCATCGCGGGGAACCTCGCCCCGACGGGCGTCACCGGCATCACCTTCGCCGAGCCCGGTGAGATCACCGATGCCCGCAACCAGATCCGAGGGCGGGAAGACGCCTACATGCATGTGAGTGACGGTACATATCGCGGTTGCCTGTGCGGCTACACCCTGCAGCGCGTCGCGCCCCCCGGTACGCGCGAGTGCCCCGTCTGCGTGCTTCTGGACGCCTGAACGACACAGGGCCGACCTGGCTCGATGCACAGCGGCGATCCGAGTACCGCGACAACAGGCGGGGAGACCGGCGAGCGCATCCGTGTCCACGTCCCGGCAGGCGCCGTCGTCGAGTCCTCCTTCCCCATCGACGCCGGCGACCGGGGATGAGCCTCCTGAGAGGAACAGACCCCGCATCCCCGAATCCACCGACGCCTACGAACCCGACGACCCGAAGGGTCCGTTCTGGCTGAACCGGCGCCTTCTCTCCGGAGAGCCCGCTATCCCACTCTGAGCGCCCGTCTGAGAAGAAGACCAGCTCCACACAAGGAGAATCACCGTGCATACCGCCCTGCAGGCCGTTCCGGCTGAGTACCGAGGCCGTGTCACCATCACCGCTACCGGTGACGCCACCGGAGCGTTGCACATCGCCTTCGCCGACGTGCTCAACACCGCCGAACAGCGCGCCACCATCACCGGGACCGAGTCGGGCACCCGCGCCCACATCCGCGCCCAACAGAAGGTGGCCGACGATGTCGCCAAGGAAGTGCGCACGACGCGCGCCAAAGTGGCCAGTGCACTGCGGGCCGCCGGGTACGACGTGACGGACGCCGGCGGGGGACACGCACGGGTGATCGGCGACTTGGAGGGGTCCACGGTGCGCTCCCTGGCCGCCGTGTCCGTGGCATTCGGGGAGTCGGTCTCGGACACGGGCAAGGCCTGGGAATCCGGCGTGAATCGCGGATGGAGCCACGCCAACTTTGTGAATGCTTATGGCAAGAAGCACGACCAGCGACGCCCGGAAGTCCCCGGGTATCATCAGGGGCACGCCGAGGCGTTCGAGCAAGGATGGCGTGAGGGCCGCAAGCGGTACGCCCGGGGTCTTTGGCAGGACGGTAGCAAAAAAAGAGGACTGGCAGCCCCTTGTTAGGGCGTCCACACAGCCATCCGGAGGGGGGATCCCAATCGTCGACCGCTCTGGGAAAGCGTAAACCCCGCAGCGTTCCAAGGTCGCGCGCCCTCTCCAAACGCGCCGCCGTTCAAGCTCAAATCAAACGCCTCGCGGATACGGCAGCGGAACCTTCGCTTTCGCTCCAGGAGTTCTCGGAGGAGCCGACCTCTACCCCATGGAATAGCCGCCTCCTCGGCGACGAAGGCCCCGGAGATTTTCCGGGGCCTTCGTCGTACTCGCGATCACGAAACGGAGCCGATGCCCATTGACGACCACGACCGAGTGAACCGCTGTGCTATGAGGATCCCGATGTGGGAAGGCGCCTTTGCTTCTCGCGCTGGGCCGGTGCCACGGAGGTCATTGTTTTAGCGACGAACAGTCTCGGCGGAGGCCGTCAACCGACGGCCGTAGCCTTTCTCTGGCGTAGACGCTCACGTACGGAACCAAGCATGGGAAGTGTCAGGCCTGAGAAGAGGAAGAGCACCGCCAGCCCGCTCAGGCCGGGGCTCACGACCTCTTCAGTCTTCAGTGGCCACGGATCGTTCAGAATGTAGAAGATGATGTACGACCCTTTGGAGATGGAATACGCTATGCCCAGAGCGGCGGCCATCGAGGACAGAGAGAAGCCGGCACCGCTCCAGGGGCGGATCCCCCAGTTGCGTCGCGCCGCTCTGCCGCACATGAAAGCGAGCTCTCCACAGGTGACTAGGACGTACGAAAGGTAGACGAGTAGGTAGGCGGCGACCTTGGGGTCAGCGACGTAGGCGGTGGTGAACTGGACTTCGGACCGGTTCGTGGCCAGGAAGAGCGGCACCATGATCGCCAGTTCCGCTATCGCGGCGAAGCCGCGCTGGTATATAGCGGGTTTCAGGTACTCGGGGCGGTAGGCCAGATCCACCATCGTGATCTGCAGGGCGGCGCACCACAGTATCGCGCAGACATGGGCTACTAGTTTTCCTACATTGACGATACCTGTGATGTCCTCCGCCGCTTGGGCGACTACGGGGACGGCGCACAGGACGCCCAAGGTGCACACACCGAAGGCGATGGCGATGGCCCATGTGGAGACGCGTGGGTTGCCCACGGCTCTCCGTGTGCAGAGTGCTGAGACGAGCAAACCGGCCACGGTGCACGTCCCGAAGATTATGCCGTCCACTTACAGCCCTTCCAGTGTGTCAGCCGCATAACGTGCGGCCTCGTCTTTGCTCCGTCGGCGTTGGCGTTTGCCCGGTGCCTCGCTGGCATCACTGGCGGCGACCCGATTCAGGCCGAGGTCGGCCCGGCGCCGTTCCAAGTCTCCGATGACGCTCTGCAGTTCACTGGGCGGAAGTCCCCTGAGCAGGATCATGACACGGCGTACGAGCGGTTCCTCGAAGGCCAGCAGGGCCTCAAGGTCGTCGTAGCTCTCATGCGGCAGCAGGTGGGCGGGCGGGACGCCGCCGAGAGCTTCGCACAGGGCCATGATCGTGTTAACGGTCGGGTTGTCCTGGGAGCCGTTGGCCAGCTTGGCGATGGTGGCATGAGACACCGAGGGTTGCTCACCCGGCAGTTCATCCACGGAAGCCGACAGCGAGCGTGACGTGTGCGCCCGGCCTCGGTGCCCGGCCATGAGTGCTTTGAGCTTCTCCGCCAACGACAGGCGGCTGCTGCTGCTCACCACGGGCGGAAGCTACCGGATGTGGCCTGGAGGCCGCCCTGCTGGTAACTGCACACGACCATGTATCGGTCTCTCGCTCTGTCGGGGACGCGTACTCTGTGTACTTTAGTTGACACGGTAGCGTGTGCAAGGCAGGATCGCGGCAGGGGTAAATCCGCTGCGCAGCGGAACGCGTACTGAATGTGACTGCGCTGGGCTAGTGTCGCGGCGTGGGCGCGCACCTGGGCCATGGGTCCATGGTAGTTCGCCGAGTTGGGGGTGGCGGACGAACTAGGAGGCTGGCGCATGCCGTATGACCTACGGTTTGTGTCTTCAGGTCAGATGCTGCGCCGACAGGGGGGAAGAGCTGAAGGTGAAGTCAACATCGGCGATCAGGCGAGCCGTCGTGTGCGTGGGGCGCCAAGCAGGCCGTGAGTTCTCCTGGCGCACTTCAGCGCAGAGTCTCGAGCGGGCCCCTCGCGCGTCTGCGTGGTGTGTTCCCCCGGTCCGGGTCTCTGCTGCCGGCCGGGCGAAGAACCCGTGTACGCCACGTTGGGACACCCTGGAAGACCTGATTCACGGCAAAGCCCCGTGTAGCTTCGCAACTCCGCCTCGCACACCTGCACAGGCTGCGCGGCGCAGCCTTCGTCGAGCGAGCACAACTGCCCTTATGAAGTCGTGACTTCCTGTGCGCCATCCATGGCAGCTCAATCGTCAATGGCGCATTCACGACTTTGTCCGGACAGCCCGAGGAGCGCTCGATGCCGACACTGGGCTCGCTGCCCACAGACATGCCTGAACTCAGACTGACATTCGTATGGGGCGACCCAAAGCGCGTCGGGGCCAAGGAGGTTGCCGGCGTGGTCACCATGGCTCCAGAGCAGTTACTGAATGATGGTGTTCCCGGAAATCTGCCCGATAGCTCCCTCGTCCTGATCACCAGTGCGGTGCCTTTTCGGCTCCGCGGTCGTATCACGACGGTGCTGGAAACATTGCTCCAGCACATGAGCCGGAAGGGGAGCCCAGGGCTCATCGTCAGTGCCGTTCCCGGCGCCCGTCAGCCATTTCCCCAGCCTGTCATGGATCAGGCCAAGCGCCTGGACGTCCCGCTCCTGACCACGACCGCACCTGCCGAAAGGTGGGAAGGCGTGCACGACGAACTCCAGCAGTTCAGGCTCAGGCTTGCCGAGCGCCGCGCCTCCCAACTGAGCTCACTCGTCCAGGAACTGCCCGCTCAGCTTGCCGACTCCCGGGCCATGCAGCGTATTGCGGACTGGCTCGCACGAGTCCTGGACGTTCAGGTCCTGGTCAGTGAGCCGGAGCGGGTCCTTGCCGCTTCGCCGGCCACCGCGGCCGAACAGCTCGCACAGGCCATCATCCAGCAGTCCATCGACGCCGGTCTGCCCGATGCTCCTTCCAGGCCGCATACCCAGCTCATTCCGCTGGCTCCGACCTCAGGGGTGGACACGGTACTTGCCGTGGCACGCCGAATTCCGTTCGATGAGGCGGACCTGCGGCTGCTGCGTCACGCGGCGAAGCTGTTGGGACTCGTGGACCAGGCGCACCGCGAGTACCGGGCGGCCTCCGACGCCTCCAGGGCGGCACGCAGTGCAGCTTTTGAGCTGCTTTTGGACGGTGAGGTAGCAAAGGCCCGTCGTGTCATGACCAGCATGGTGCCCGGGCTGCTGGAGCCGGATACTGCTCGTGTCTTCGTCGTGGAAACCGAGCAGGCGCATCGGGATGCCGCTGTGCGTCGTTGCAGTGCCGCCATCGGCCATCATGCTCTCGTCGTACCCGACTCAAGGAGAGCGCGAAGGATCATAATCGTGCATCCGATCCGCTCCGAGGAGGACAATGGGGCCGCCGTTTCTGCCGAGCTCACCTACCTGGTCGGCGCATTCGGAACCCATTCGTCGCTGGGCGGCAGCGGCGTCTACTCCATGACGCTTCTCGCCGATGCCCTTCACGAGGCGATCACCGCGCAGAGCTTTGCCGCACTGCAGCCAGACCCGGTAGCCCTTTCGGTACATGAGTCCGACCTCGTCGGCCTTCTTCCTCAGGCGGAAGCACAGCATTGGGCCCGTCATCTGCTGAGTCCACTGATGCGGGACGGGGCGCAGTGGGAGTCGATGCGTGAGATACTCCCGGCCGCCCTTGCCTATCCGTACACGGTGGCTGCTCGCCGGCTTCACTTGCACCGCAACACCGTCATGCGCCGTGCTGCACGGGCGGCTGAACTCCTCGACATGAATTTCGGACGGGTGGGCGACCGCATCATCGTCGCTCTGGCCCTGGAACTGGTCACGCAGAGGGAGACAGCCGTCCCGGCCGCGCTCACCGGCGCTGAACCGCCCGCGCTGACAGGCCTCCTGGCCGCCCCTCAGGTGCAGGCGTGGGCGCAGACCCTGGTCCGGCCAGTCCAGGCAGATCGGCGCGACCTTCTGACAACGGCACGTGCCTGGCTCGCCTTTGACACGCATGTCGAGCCCGCGTCCCGCGCGCTCGGGCTCTCCGAGGTGACGGTTCGCTCCCATCTGCGCGCTCTTGAGAACCACATGCAGCGCGATCTGGCCACCCTTTCCGGTGTGCGCGACCTCCACGTCTCTCTGCACGTTGCTACGGGTAACCCTGGTCTTCTCGCAGATCACCCTGATGACGGTCTGTGCATCATGGCCTGAGCCAGGTCAAGAATTCAGAACAGTATGCCGTTCCCTTGCGTTCGCTCATGTGAATCGTGAACCGTGTGCGGGGCTGTGCGTATTCGAGGCGGATGGAATCATTAACAACCGGCGAACGGTCTCAATGGGAATGTCTCAGGGTGGCCGGTCGGGCCCCCGGGGCGGCCATCCGTGTCAGTGGTGTGCACCCCCGGCGTGAACATCTCACGGGAGGTGCACACCTGCAGTGTCAGGTGGCTGCCAGGTGCAGAGCCGAAACTCCCAACCCGTTGGTTTGTGCAGAGGCGTAATGGCGTCGCCTACCGCATATGCATAGCGTTGCTGGTGCAAGTCGATGCCCAGTTGCGGGATGAGTGAGCTGGACCGAACTCGTCAGCAGTCGGGGAGGCCAGGCCCGCGGCGAGTGGGCTAGGTGAGCAACGGCAAACCCGCCAGGCATGAGAAACCACGGGGGTCTTCCGACAGCGTGTGGGAGCACGTCGCCGGAGTTCAGGATTAGACCAGCGATCCACGCCATAGCAGCGCGGTACAGGCTCCTTCTGACGTCGGGCCCCCCGAGACAACAGGGCGAACGATATGAACGTGAGGTATCTGAAAGGCCCGCCGGAACGGCGTGCTGCCGTGTCAGCGGGCGGCAGCGGATTCCGGACAGGGCCGATCCGTATCCAGACTCCCGACGCGGACAGACGTGGT
>NZ_JBIWAP010000093.1:0-12013 GCF_044760075.1 Kitasatospora sp. NPDC098663
ACCGCCAGCGACGCCTCAAGCCCCTCCACCACACCCATGGCACCATCATGACGTCACGAGCCATAAAAAGATGGGTAGTTCATCTGCAAGCCCTACGTGGTCGAGTTCGTAAGTCCGTCGGGGGTTGAGCCGGTGCCTGAGCCTCAGCCGACGGCGTGGCGCGGCGCGTCCTCACTTGCTGAGCGCCTCGGCGGTCAGCCGGGCGAAGTGGTCGGGCTGGTCCAGCATGATGTTGTGCCCGCAGTCCGGCACGGCGACCACACAGACGCCTGCCGCCTGCAGCTGGTCGGCCCGACCCGGCGCGCCGTCCGCCTCCGGGTAGAGATAGGTGCGCGGGATCGGCAGGGCGAGGAGGAGTTCGCGCATGGTGGGCACGGTGCCCGTGGCCAGATGGACCGCGCTCCGGTACAGCGCCTCCCGTCCGGCCAGCCGCATGGTCGACCACCAGTGAGCGCCGACCAGGTCCCGCGTCTCCGCCCACCCGTGGGCGAGGAATCGGACTCGGTGTAGGTCGCGATTCCACTGCTGCCCGGCCGTGCCCGGGACGGCTCCAGCGGGTCAAGGTTGGTGTCCACCAACACCAGGCGACTCACAAGCTCCGGATGCCGGTTCGCCAGCACGATCGCCACCGAGCCGCCCATGCTGTGGGCGACCACGTCGGCGGCGCGCACCCCGGTGGCACGCAGGGCGACGGCGACCGCGTCGGCGTGGTCCTCCAGGGTGTACCCGAAGTCGACGGGCCGGTCGCTGAGTCCGAAGCCCAGCAGGTCGAGCAGGAGCGCACGCGGGCCCGCGAGCAGCGGGTGGACGGTGCTTGCCGCGAAGTAGGGCGCGGCCGCCGCGCCGAGACCGTGCAGGTAGACGCGCGCGGGCGCGCGGTCGGGCCCGCCGGAACCGGGCAGCCCCAACGGATGCAGGAACCGTCGGCCGTCACCGGTGCAGCGTGCATGGGCTTCTTCTCCGTCTCTTTCGCGCAGCAGTCGTCAGCCGCGCCTCGATGAATGCATCGTAGACTTTATACATAGCCAACGATGTATTTCGAGAGGGAGGCAGGAGTCAGCCCTGCCATGCGCAAGAATGAGGCCATGCTGGAACTGGCGATCCTGGGCTTCCTCTACGAGCAGCCGCTCCACGGCTACGAGCTGAAACGCCGGGTGGCCCACCTCACCGGGCACGTCCGGCCCATCGCCGACGGCACGCTTTACCCGGCGATCAAGCGCCTGGAGAAGGCCGGCCTGCTCCAACGGCGGACGGAACCCGGGACCCGTGCCGCGCCCAGGCACGTGCTGTCGCTGACCGCACCCGGGCGTTCGGAGCTGCTGAGCCGCCTACGAAACGCCGACGAGACGGAGATCAGCGACGAGAACCGCTGGTTCACCGTCCTCGCCTTCCTGCGCCTGCTGGACAACCCCGCCGGACAGGCAGCCGTTCTCCGGCGCCGCAAGGCGTTCCTGTCCCGGCCGAGCAGCTTCTTCTACGCGGGCGACCGACCGCTGCGGGCGGAGGAGGTCAACGACCCTTTCCGCGAGGGCATCCTGACGATCGCGCGGGCGACCACCGCGGCCGAGACGGCTTGGCTCGACGGCACACTCGCCCACCTGGACGCCGCGCCCGGCGCGGAGCGCTGATCCGATCGGAGTTCAGACACAGGCTCTGGCCTTGTGATTTATCCAGCCCGCCGGGGTTTGGTGCCGACCTTGTGGTGGGCTGGTCGGCGGTAGGGCTCGCCGGTGACCAGGAGCAGGCCCACGTCGTAGCGGTTCGCGGGACGACGGTTCTTCGAGCCGGGCGGGCGGCCGGGGCCGGGGCAGGTGGGTTTCGGCACTGCGGCCGGCGTTGAGGTTCTGGCGTGCAGGTGTCGGAACCCGCGGCGGACTCGCCGGGGTGAGCTTGTTCGGTTCGGCCGGCTTCTCCCACGGCCGTCGTAGGTCGGTGGTCAGAGAGCGGGCGAGGCGAAGCTGGGTGTGCGCGACCACGATCAGCCAGGTCCAGCGGTCCGCCGCCTCGGCTTCCCGCAGTCGCGGAGCGGTCCAGCCGAGCGTCTGCTTGATCATTCTGAAGAAGTGCTCGATGTCGAACCTGCGCAGGAAGGTCTGCCAGGCCAGGTCGGTCTCCGCGGGGCCGGCCTCGGGTCGTGACCACCACAGCCACAGCGGCTTGGGGTCGCCGCCGCTGGGCAGGTGGTCGACCTGGAGGCGGACGACGGTGCCCTCGATGACCGGGAGCTGGCCGGGGTGGTCGCGCCAGGCGGCGCGTCCTTGCAGTTCGGGGTGGAGCCGGTCCCAGCTCTGGGCGTGGGCGGTGCCGTAGCGGGTGGTCTCCGCCTTCGTCTCCGCGTCCGGGGCGCCCCAGGTCCGGGAGTCCTTGAAGATGAACTCGCTGCCGTGCTTGGGCGGCCGCCCGCCGGCCGGGTTGGCCAGCGCGAACTCCGCGCGGGTCGGAGCCGGGCGGCGCATCACCCGGTCCGAGCGCAGACGGCCCAGAATCTCCACGGGCAGGTCGCGCAGCAGCCAGGCCAGCCGCATCACGTCGTAGCCAGCGTCGGCCACGATCAACATCGGCGGGTCGCCCGGACTCCACTGTCCGGCGGCGATCAACCGGCCTACCAAATGCCGGAGTTGGGCTGCGGTGACGGCCGCGGCGTCGGCGCCGGGCTCCAGCCGCACCGCGTCCAGCGGGGCGACCCACGAGGTCCGGCCCGATTCCAGGGCGACGACCCACGAATAGGGCCAGCCCGGGATCATCTGGTGTCTGGCCTCGCCCCGGCCGTAGGTGTGGCAGAACGAGCGGGCGTCGCTCGTGTCGGCGTCGGGCCGCAGCCACGGCGAGACGTCCACCGCCAGCACCAGGCGTCCGTCGGCGGCGCGCGGCAGCGGCAGGCCGGCCAGCTCGGCCCGCAGCTGCTCGACGTCCAGGCGGCCCCTGTTCAGCGCGCCGTACAAGGCTCCGTATCCACGTCGGTGCTCGGGAGCGAGCGCCAAACCGACCAGGGTCTTCACTGGACCGTCGGTGCACAGCACCGCGTCGGTGAGCTCGAACAGCGCGTCACGCCGACGGGTGAGGCAGTTGTAGAAGACCCCCCGGAAGCGCGACAGTTCCGCGAACGGCTCGTCCTGCACGCCCTGTTCCACCACGCTCACGACCACGGCCTTCACGTCAAGTCCTGTTCCTCTTGGTCGAGTTCAGGATGACGCGAAGGCCGTTCCGCTGTCCTGGGAACACCCGAACGAGTGATCACCGGGCCCGGGTTTTCCTCCATCAGGCGATCTTGGCAAGACTGGAAGTGCCAGTTCCTGGAATCCGGTCAGAGCCGGGCTGACTGCGGGAAGCTTGGGGCGAGCGGCGTGGGTCAGTGCCGTTCGAAAGCCAGGTCCCGAGGCTGCACATGCTCGCGAGGGCCCGCCGCCCGCAGGACCACGTCCAGCACTCGTGCCGGATCGGCGGCGTAGGCGTGCGAGAACCATGCCATGTTCGCCTCCACCACGGCCCAGCGGTGGCCCGGACGGTACGGGTCGAGCAGCTGCCCAACGTCCACAACGACGGCGCTCGGCAACGTGTGCCCAACTTCGGCGACCAGCCGGTCGGCGAACTCCGTGATCTCCGCTGCGATTGCCCGCGCGGCCAGGTCCGTACCGAGCGGGCGGGGGTCAAGCCGGCCGAACACCGCGTACCGGCTTGCCGCAGCGATCCGGCCGTCGAGCAAGAACAGCCGGTACTCCGCTGCGAAGGTCACCACCTCGGACAGCAGCACCGGCGTCGCCGGGTCCAGATCGGCGGACAGCCGCGAGCCGTCGGCGTGGACGTCGGTGGGAAAGGACTTGTCACGGGGCGGCTTCACGAACGTCGGCCGGTCGAGCGCCCACGCGTCCGCCACGGTCGCAGCCCGGACCCAGCGGCCGGTGAACTCCTCCGACAGCTCAGCGAGCCAGTCGTCCGTGGGCTCCAGCAGCGCGAACCCGAGCTGGCCCGCCAGCCTGGCACCCGCGACTGGCCCGCCGTACCAGTACGCGGGGCCCACCAAGCTGGAATCATCCGCAGCCCTGACCGCCATCCCACGGCCCGCCGCCTCTGCGGCCAGCAGCTCCATCGTCGGCGTCCGCCGCCCGGGCATGACCAGCACCGCGATCCCCTCCCACTCACAAAGGCACCACGCTAGCCCCGTCGTGCCCGGCACCGCAGCTGAGATTCCCCGCCACAGAGCCCACGATGCGCTGGGCAACGGGGAGGTGCAGTTCAGGATCAGGGGGCAATCGCTCACGATCACCTGACTAGGCCAACTTGTTCGAGACCGCTGGATAAATCACAAGCTGGCCTCGGGGCGGTGTTCTGGGCGGCGTCCGGTCGGGTGTCGAAGACGGCGAGGCGGAGTCGGCGGGTGCAGTCGAGCGCGGTGCGGACATGCAGCTGCCTGATCCGGGGCCAGGTGGAGCGGGCGCGCTCGCCGAGGCGTGCCCCCACGGACAGGCGGGTGTGTTCCGAGGGCGTGGGCATCCTGCCCGACGGCCGGGCTCCAGGATGCGGCAGGCTACGGCCTGTCATTGATCCACTTCGTCTGATCGGCCCGCCTGCCTTGACCGTTGCCGCCGCCCGTCCGATCACCCCGCGTGCCGCCGAGCGCGAGCGGCTGAAACTGATGGCCTACGGCCACAAGACCGAGTACCGGCTGCGGATACGCGCACAGATCGTGCTGCACGCGGCGCGCGGGCGCTCCAACGCGCGCATCGCCCGTGAGACCGGCCTGCACCTGGACACGGTGCGGTGCTGGCGGGGTCGGTTCGCCGACCGTGGGCTCGCCGGCCTGTCCGACCGGGACCGGTCGGGGCGGCCGCCGTCCTACACACCGTTGCAGGTGGCCCAGGCCAAGGCGCTGACCTGCCAGCTGCCCGCCGAGACCGGGGTACCGCTGGCGCGCTGGTCGTGCCCGGAACTGGCCGCCGAACTTGCCGCTCGCGACATCACCGGCCCGATCTCGGCCTCCACCGTGCGCCGCTGGCTCCGCGAGGACGCGCTCAAGCCCTGGCAGCACCGCTCCTGGATCTTCATCACCGACCCCAACTTCCGCGCCAAGGCCGAGCGTGTGCTGAGCCTGTACGCCCGCACCTGGCAGGGCATCCCGCTCGGCGCGGACGAGAAGACCTCCGTCCAGGCCCGCTGCCGCTGCCACCCCACTCTCGCTCCGGGGCAGGCGCGCGCGATGCGCGTCAACCACACCTACGGCCGCGGTAGTGCGCTGGCCTACCTGGCCGCCTGCGACGTTCACCAGGCGAAGGCCTTCGGCCGCTGCGAGCCGACCACCGGCATCGACCCGTTCATGAACCTGGTCGCCCGGGTCATGGCCCAGGAGCCCTATGCGAGCGCGAAGCGGGTGTTCTGGGTCGTCGACAACGGCTCCTCCCACCGCGGCGAACGAATCTCACGTACTCGGGGATGCCGGGACTGATCGGCGTGGCGAGGCCGCAGGCCCGGGCATCGTCCATCTGGGCTGCGGTGAGCCGGTCCGGGGTGCCGGCTTCGGCCGGGTCGGCGTGGGTGGCCAGCAGTCGGCTGGGGATGCCTGCCCAGGCGTCGGCCCCGGTCCAGCGTTCCTGGAGGTCCGGGGAGTCGGCGGCCCGGAACTCGGGGCTTCGGTGCCCGGTCGGCAGGCGGTGGCGTAGACGGCGGTCGCGTTGGCCACCACCGTGCGCAGTTCGGTGTGCCAGTACCGTGCTGCCTGGCCGACCTGTTGCTCCGGGGCGGCGCCGTAAATTTCTTCGCGCCAGACCTTGAGCGCCCACAGTGCTTCGATCAGCCCGGGGTGGTCGGCCCAGCAGCGTGGCAGCCTCGACTCGACGGCCAGTTCGTAGCGGTCGTGGAGCCAGGTCACCCAGTCGCAGAGGCCGCCCCAGGCCGCGATGCGCTCGGGGCCGCTCATGGTGTGCCCCTCGACCAGCCGGGTGCGGGGGCTCGCCTCGGCGGCCGGCTGGGCACCGGTGGCCGGCCGGGGGGTGGCGCGGCTCTCGCGGGAGCGCCGGATGCGGGCGTGCGGGCGGTGCTTGACCCTGCCGATCGGCGTGATCGCGGGTTCGGTCATGGCTGGTCCTGGAGCTGGGTTGTGAGGTGTGGGCTGGCCTCGACGGGACTGGCCGGGAGTTCGGTGTGCTGATGCCTCGTGTCCGTGCGGTTGGCGGCTGATGCGGCTTTCCAGTCGGCCATGACGAGGTGCACCGCGGCGTCGAGCGCCTCGATCGAGGTGCTCGGGGTGAGCGTGAGCCGTCGTAGGTAGGCGGGGGTGTCCATGGTGTCGGCGATCAGTTGCGCGAGCCGGGGCGACAGCTCTTCGGTGTTTCGGCGGACGGCGGGGGTGACCGGTTTCGCGTCGGCGTGCAACGCCAGCAAACAGGCCAATCACCTCGAAGCGCCGAGGTCAGTACCGCCGCCAGCGGGCCGCCGCCCACGCCTTGGCGCGCGCCGCCGGCAACACCCGGGCTCTGCGCGTGGATGGGCTGAGCGACCCACTTCCGGACACTGGGCGGGAGCAGGGGGCTGAGCCCCTCGTCCCCGGCGGCCTTCACGACCGCACATGATGTGACTTGCATCACAATATTTCGGAATCCCGCCATCCGATTGGTTGCATCTGCAATTCGATGGATATCGAAAACCAGTCCGCCATCTACAGGCCTGTAGTCACTGCGCGGCGCATTGGCCCGGAAAATGGCCCTTCCCGATCGATGGAGCCCAAGGGATGTCCAAAAGCGCTCATTCCTGGCCGCATTCCATGTCGACACCTGCCCGGACGCGGGATCTGCAAACGGGATGGGATCTCATCAGGAATGTCATTCCCATTCGCACGTGCAGCACGGGGTTCTGGCATCCACGGCGCAAGCCCCTTTCGCAAGGGAGTACCTTTTGGAGCGTCAGTTACGAGAATCCCGGCCGATGGTGTCGCCACACCACGGCCGGGGCCCGAGCGGAGGAGTGCTATGCACCGCCACGCCCTCACGGGGCGGTCGATTCGCCCCGTGATCACCACCGAACGTACCAGTGAGCCGGACCGAAGGTGGTCCGGCTTCGATTACTGGCGAGTTTCGGTCTCCCTCGGCTCGGTCGCCTCGGCCGCGGCCGTGCCACTGGCATGTGCCAACTGGCTGTCGGGGTGGCAGTTCGCCGGAGTCGGCGCTCTGGTCACTGCCGCCGGTCAGGCGCGATGCCAGTTCCGGCGGCTGCGGCTGCGCCCGTAGCAGGGGCGGTCGGGGGTGTCCGCTCGGGCGGGCACCCCCTGACCGCCGGCTCCGGGGGCGCCGCGTGCCGCGGTCCGCCCCCGGGGGTGGAAATGCCGCTGTGGGAGCGAGAAAAGAGCGGGTGAAGATGGCGGATTGGGTGACGGTGAAGTGCGCGCTGCCGTCCTGCGGGGAGGTGTTCCGGCGGCCGGTCAAGGCCGGGCGGCCCCGGCAGTACCACCAGGTGGCGTGCCAGAAGCGGGCGCAGCGGCAGCGGGATGCGGCCAAGGCTGCGGCGCGCCGCCCGGCCCGGGCGGCCGGGGGCTTGGGGCAGCTGGTGGCGGAGGATGTGCACGCGGGCGCGGGTCGGCTGCTGGAGGCGCAGGCGCGTCGGGCACCGCTGACGGTGAGGCTGGCGTGCGCGCGGGACCTGCGGGATGACATCGACCACTATGTGGCGGCGGTCGTCCACGATGTGCGGGTCGCGGGGTGGGAGTGGGCGGAGATCGCGGTCGCGCTGGGTGTCCAGCCGGACTCGGCCCGGCGCCGGTGGACCCCTCGGCGGGTGGAGCAGCAGCCGAGCCGGCGTTCGAACCGGCAGGTGCAGCCCGTGCCGGGGGCCGTGTCGGGTGTGGTGCCGGTCGTGCCGGCGCAGGCCTCGTACAGGGAGGCGGGGACGGAGCCGGGCCGTGCGAATCTGCTCGCCGCGGCGCTGACGGCGCTGCAGGAGCGCAGCGGGGTGAGTCCGCAGGCGGCGGCGGAGCTGGCCGGGTGCTCGCCGTCGTACGTCTCGCGCATCCTTGCCGGGGACCGGGTGCCGACGTGGCCGGTCCTGCTGATGCTGGCGCGGGCCTTCGGCGGGGCGCCGGAGGAGTTGCGGCTGCTGTGGGAGGTGGCTCAGGGGGTCGCGAGGGCGGGGCGGGTGTCGGTGGCGGGCGCCGCCGACCAGCTGGTGCAGGCGGTCCGGGGGCTGTACCTGGCGGCCGGGCAGCCCGATCCGGAGGCCGTGTGCGTCCTTGCCCGGGGGGTGTCGGTGGAGGTGGTGTGCTCGCTGCTGGCGGGAGAGACGGTGCCCGAATGGTCGGTGGTCAGCGAGCTGGCCGCGGCGCTGGGCGGGCACCCGGGTGACCTGCGGCCGTACTGGGAGCGTGTGCATTACGCGGCGCTCGCGTCCGTCTACTCCGACGAGTTCGGGCCGTCCGGGTGCTTCGCCCGCTCGGCCGTGCCGGAAGGGGGGGATCGTGACGGGGGTTGAGGCGGCGGGCCTGGACGCGTTTGTCGAGCGCCGCCGGGGCCCGTATCGGAGGTATGCGGTGGCCCGGCTGGGCCGCACGCCCGCCGCCGGCGAGGCGGTCGAGCAGGTGGTGGGGGCGCTGGCGGCGTGCTGGCCACGTCTGGTGTGCGAGCACAGCCTTGCGGCCGGCGCGTGGGGGCTGGTGCGTGAGGCGGTGTCCCTGAACGGCCGGATGTCCCTCGGCCAGGGCGAGGCGGACGTGCTGCACCGCCTGTTGCCCGTCGCGGTGGCCGACGCGGCGGTTCTGCACTACCGGTTGGGGATGCGGCTGACCGAGGCCGCAGAACTGATGGGCGTCGAACCGTCGGCGGCGGCCGGGCTGGTGCTCGCCGCCGAGCGGGGGCTGCCGCGCGCCCTGGTCGGCGAACTCGCCTTCGGCCCCGGGAAGGCGTGAACGGGGCAGCGGCTGCGGCGGGTGTGGCGGACAGGGGTGGCGCGGGGTTTCGTACCTGCGCCACCCCTTCGCTCAGGTGCGCCATAACATCCGCCCGGAGTTCAGCCTTACGGGTAACGGAGTCGTTTAACAATCTGGTGCGGCGTCATGTAGCGCTCTAGCATGGACACTTCGATCGAGGAGACCGAGCCAGGGGTGGTCGCGTTGGAACCGGATGCGGAAATCGTTTCTCCCATCACCTACGATCCGGCCGTCCCGAGCGTGGCCCGCATGTACGACCTCCTGCTGGGCGGGCACTTCCACTTCCAGTCGGACCGCGACGGGGTACGCGATCTGCTGAAGGTCGCGCCGAGCAGCGTGGAGGTCGCGGCGATCAACCGGGCGTTCCTGGTGCGCACGGTGCAGACGCTGGTGCGTGACTACGGGGTGCGGCAGTTCATCGACCACGGTTCGGGCCTGCCGACCCAGCACAACGTGCACCAGATAGCACAGGAGATCCACGAGGGCTGCCGGGTGGTGTACGTCGACAACGACCCGATGGTGATGCACACCGGGCGGACCGTGCTGGCCGGGAACCCGAATGCGGCCGTCGTCCACGCCGACATGCGCGACACCGAGAAGATCTTCGCCAGCAAGGCCGTGCGGGACCTGATCCTGCCCGGCGAGCCGACGGCGGCGCTGTTCGTCTCCGTGCTGCACTGCATCCCGGGCAAGGGGTACGTTCCGCCCGCGCGGCTCGTGCGCCAGGTCCGCGAGCGGCTGCCCGTCGGCGCCCCCGCCTACATGGCCATCTCCCAGCTCGTCAGCCCCCGGCCCGAGGTCCGCCAGCGGATCACGGACCTGATGGCCGACCTCACCCACGGCCACTGGGGGGAGGTCCGTACGGAGGAGGACGTGGAAGGCTACTTCGAGGGCATGGAGATCCTCCTCCCCGGGGTGGTGGAGGTGTCGCGGTGGCGCCCGGACCTGGCCGGATCCCGGACGGCGCAGACGAGTGACGAGTGGACGGAGTTCGGCGGCGTGGCCAGGGTTCACTGACCGGGGTCGCGCATCCTGTCGTGGTGGATCCCGATGGCCTTGTCGATGAGGGCGAGGCCGACTTCGTAGTCGGCCACATGGAACAGCAGGGTGTTCAGCAGGTCCGCGTAGCGCTCGACGTCCGGGTCCTTGCTCAGGTAGGTGGCCCCGATGCCGGGGCCCTCGACATAGACGACGTCGCTCGGCCCGCCGTACTCGAAGGCGAGGTGGGTGAAGGCGCCCGCCGGCGGGGTCAGGTCGGCGGTGAACGGCAGGATCGCCACGTTCACGTTCGGCCGCCGGCCGAGTTCCTTGAGGTGCTCCAGTTGCCCGATCATGACCTGGGGGCCGCCGCTGTTGCGGTACAGCACGCTCTCGTCGAGCAGGGCCACGACCGTGCGCTCGGCGTCGTCCAGGAGCCGGGTGCGGTCCATGCGCTGGCTCACCCGGCGCTCGATCTCCTCCTCGGGGGCCCGCGGCAGGCCGGCCCTGATCATCCGTCGCGCGTAGGCGCTGGTCTGCAGCGGTCCGGGTACCACGCCGCCCTCCCAGTACTGGATGCGGGCGGACTCGACCTCCAGTCCGATCATGCGCCTGAACCAGCCGGGCGTGATGTCGGCGTACTCGGCGGCGAACGGTCCCGCTATGACACGCTCCAGAAGCACGTCGACGTACGCGCGGACGTCGGGGCCGACGCCGTAGATGGCGATCAGGTCGTTGACGTCACGTTTGGAGGGGGTGTTCTCCCCGCGCTCCATCCGGCTCAGCTTCGACACTGACGCCCGGATCCGGGGCGCGACGTCCGCCAGGCGCAGCCGTCGTTCCTCCCGCAGCTTGCGCAGCATCGTGCCCAGGACCTTCGCCGCGCCCACCGGCCCGCTCCAGTGGAGCCTGAGCACCTCGTCGCCGTCGGGGTCGCTTGGTGTGGAACGGTCCGGGTGGGCGGGCATGCGGCACTCCTGAGGGCGCGGTTTCGGGAAAGTACTATCCCACGGCGCCCATCCCGCATACCCGCCGTTCTATAGATCCCACGGACCCGGATCGGTCAGGGGTGGAACACGTGGTCGAAAGCCCCGTTCTCCATGCCCCAGGCGAAGGCCTCGGCCTCGTCGCGGTTGAAGATCAGGGCGGGTCCGCCCTTGTCGCGGGAGTTACGGAAGGCGACGGCGCCGTCCGGCAGCGGCCCGACTTCGACGCAGTTCCCCTCCTCGCGGCTGCTCGGGCTCTTCACCCACTCCACACCCAGCGAATCGGCACGGACCCCGTTCTCCGGAATTTCGATAGTCATTCGATTCTTCCCCTTTTCTGTCGCACGGACATACGGACAGCCGGGCCGTTTGCAATCCCATTTGCAATTGCAAAAGACCGCCCGGGAATGCTAGCGGCCGCCGATTCGAACGCGGTGTCCTCCAAACGGGTGTCTTTCGCCTGGCCCCGCTTTACCACCCCGGGCGGTTGCGACCCGTGAGGGATGGGAAACGTTGCGCCGACACCCGCCGCACCCCAGCACCGGAGGACACCCCTTGACCGGGCCCCATAACCGCGCCCATCCGCGCTTCGACCGCGACCTGGCCCTGGGACTGGGAGTCCCCAAAGCGGCGACACGACACCTGCCCGGAAACCCGGAAGCCGCCGCGGCGGCACGCGACTTCGCCCAGACAACCGCCGCCCAATGGCGCACGCCCGTCACCGCGGCGGCCCTCGACGAAGCCGTCGACGCCCTGCTGCACGGATCCGGACCCCAAGAGGGCTGGCTCAGCCTCGTCGAAGCCCCCGACGCCCTCCTACTCATCCTCACCCCGAGCCACGCCCCGCCCGCCGAAGCGCCCGCCGGGGTGTTACCGGCCCCGCCGTACAGCGCCTGCAGCTGCCCGGCGGCCCGCCACTGGACCCGGATCCCCTTCCCCGACTGCCCCCGCGCCCACGGCGCCTCGCCGCCGACCGCGCCCAGGTGACCGCGGCTTCTACCCCGCCCGCTCGGCCATCTCCCAGCTCGCTGCCAACGGCCCGGACCACCCAGCCGCAACGGGCGAGGCGGCGCTCGCCATCGCCGTAGCGACCGGCTCCGCCCGGATTCTCACCGAGCTGGCCACGCTCGATGGACTGCTACAA
>NZ_JBIWAP010000094.1:0-11625 GCF_044760075.1 Kitasatospora sp. NPDC098663
AAGTTGCGCTCGTGTCACACAACACGGTCTACCGGATCAGGTCCCGCGACGCAGGCGATTCCCTCAGATTGATCACAACCAGATACGCGCCCTAGCGCCGCGATGGATCGCCCCCCACTCCCTGACGATCTCGAAGTCGTCGAGCGCGGGAGTGGCTTCCGTGAGCGGACCCAGCCAGCCGCTGGTGTGGTGGTCCAGCTCGACGTGCACGGAGTGCGGCTTGACCGGCCGGCCGCGGTAGGCACCCCCGTTGGCCTTCATGAACTGGGAGATCTTGCCGTAGTGCAGCTCCACATGCCCGCTCTTCGTGCTGACCGCAACGCGCACCAGGTCGCCTATTCCGTACGGGCTGCGGTGCTTGTCGACGGCAGCCCGCCAGACCTCGGCTTCCGGTGCCGCGTCGTACCCGCCGTCGCTCCGCGCCGTGAAGGCGTCCCGCGCGATCCCGGTGATGTTGTACGCGCTCGGCTCGCGCCCCTCCGCCGTCAACTTCTCGACGATGGCGTTGCGTACCGTGCGAATGCTTCCGTACCCGCTCATCCTTCTCCTTCTGAACCAGTGATGGACTACTGAGCGCCTGGCGTCTCAAGAGGTCGGCACAACGCCCAGCTTGGCGAAATCCTGCTGGAGCGTGCCGAGCTGGGCGGCGAGGGTCTGCCGCTGGGATTCGGTGAGATTGGTGCGGCCGGCCGGATAGCCTTCCTCGTAGAAGACGGCGAGGCTGTTGCTCAGGTCGGCGGCGGTCCGGTGGGCCTGCCACACAAGGTCGAGAGTGGACATCGGGGTGGGTTTCTCCTTGAGGTGAGGGGGGCAGCGGGGCCGGGCGGCCTGCTGCCGCTGTGGTCCGGGCCTGAGCGGGAGATGCGGCTACGGGGTGCTCGCCGGCCGTCCGAACTCGCCGACCAGCACCGCCATGACGAGGCCGAGCATCCCCACGACCTCCCCGATGTGCCGGTCTGCGACCGCGTTGCGGTCGTCGTAGTCCTTGCCGAGCAGTGCTCCGTCGGCGTCTTTGTACGGCACGAGCTCGGCTTCGTGGCGGGCCAGCATGGCTGCATGCGCGTCGATCAGCGAGTGGATCACGACCTGGCCGCCCCCTTCGGGGATGTCGGCGGCTTCGGCGAGGTCTTGGCCCCGCCACATGGCGGCGGCGTGCAGCCATCCGGCCAGGTTCTGGATACGCGCGCTGTACGTACGGTCCCACCCGTGGAAGGGGTGCGCCTGGGCCTCGGAGAGCCGGGTGAGGGCTTCGGAGACGTCGCCGGGGGCCGCGTCGCGCGGGGGCACAGCCAAGGGAGTTTTGGACACGGCGTTCCTTGTCATGGTGAGTACAGGCGGTTGAGACACCGCCGGGGAGGACAGGCAGCGCGGGGCGGCAGGGGCCGGGCGCGGAGGCAGCACTGCTTCAGATATGTCGCACCGAGATACTTTCGAAGGTCGGGGGCAGATGCCGGAGGGTGAGGCTTCGCCCAGAGGGTGGTCGCGCGGCGGACAGGGACCGGTGCATTCACATCCGTCTCCGCCTGCTCTACGGCTGCTTCCGCTGGAACCACAGGATCCGGTCAGGCAGCGGCTCTGCGCTCACCCGCCAGCTCAGTACGTGCTACGCCCAGTCGCCCGCGGTCAGCTCGGTTCCGGCCGTGACCGTGTAGGACGACCAGCGCACGACCGTGTCCTGGTCACCGACGATGTTGTAGAGGATCTGCTTGTGGTGCCCGCCGTCGGGATACTCGTGGTACTCCTCGGCGTACTCGCGGGCCAGGTCGATGGTCGGGAACGGGATCTCGACCGGCTCCCCATGCCAGAAGTGCGTGGTCAGGGTGCCCTTGACCGGCATGATCCGGAACCGCTCCCCCTCCGGCGGCATCTCGCCCTCGTACAGCCACCCGTCCGTCGCCCCCCAGCCGCACGCCTTGGCCTGGTACTCGGCTTCGGCCTCCCCACGCGTCCCGTACTCCGTGATCGTCGCTTTCCGCCGCTCGCCATGGAGGTGGTTGCACGAGTCCGACCAGCCCGGGGTGCGCACGTAGTAGGGCTTCGGTCTCGGTGTGTAGCCCGGCTCCGACTTCTCGCAGCACGGCTCCAGAATGCAGACAGTGACTACGTCCGCCATGAATCCCCTTCCCGGGAAGATCTGCCGACTCGGGCCTGCCCACGGTGCGGCGTGAACGGCATCGCAGATGCCGATGGACTTCAGCTGCAGGCCAGCTTGGTGGCTCGCGACCAACTGCCCATCCGGAAGCGGATGGTGGTGGCCGGCGGAACGTCGGACTTCGGATTCGCCGGATCCGTGCGCCAAGCCTCGTAGGCCGCCAGCGTCGTGGACCCCGTTACCCGCAGACACCAGCGGATCGCGGCGATGAACTGCTCCTGGGTCCACTTCGTCGTTGCATCCCGCAGGTGCTCGGGCTGTGCGACCGCATCGAGGCCCGCGAACTCCAGCGCGCGGTTCCAGCTGCCGAAGCGGCGCTCGTAGAGCGGAGCCGAGGGGCCCGCGCCCCTGCGGCGCTGTTCGAACGTGCGACGTCCGAGAGTGCCCTCACCCTGCGCCAGGCGGATGAGCACGCACAGGAGCTCCCGGTCGGTGTAGACGACCGGACCTGACTTCATCGGTGCGGGGATGTGCGCAGCGTGCATGGTCAGCCCTTCGCGGAAGGAGATGAAAAGCCCATGAACAGCCCACCCGGCAGGGGGCCGCTCGCAGTCGGCAGGCGCACGACGCGCCACAGAGCGCCCGGATCAACTCCGTTGATCCCCGTCAGCCGAACCAGCCCGCACGCACCCTGTGCGCCGGACCGGGCTCGGGCACGCCCTCTGCACCTCCTCACCCCACAGTCTTTCCAACTAACCAACGACTGGCCATTGATAGACATTCGCGTAAGGTACCCTCAAAGGCCAGTCGATTCAATCCGACTAGACGCCGACAGGTCAGGTGAGGTGAGGTGAGAAGCGATGAAGACCTGGAGAACGAGGGGCGCCGCACTCGCGGCTGCGGCACTCGCTGTGGTCGCGGGCAGCCTGCTGGCCGGATGCTCCAGTGGTGACGGCAGCACAACCCAGGCGCCACGGTCGCCTTCTACGCCGGGTCCAACTGCGAGCACCGCCAAGGACATCAACGCTGGGCCGCTTGTCGGACACCTACCCAGCGCCAAGGGCAAGGCGATCTAGCCGCCGAGGGGCGCCCGCAGGCTCGCCGGCTGCACGACGAACGCGACGCCGAGCCCCACGCCAGGCCCCTGAACAGGAGTCCGCCCGGCAGACGAAGGGATCGGCGCCGAGGTGGCGCCGAGTCGAGCGGAAACGGGCGTGGCCCACAGCAGGCGACCCTGCCCAATTCCTCCCCCTCCGACAGGGTCGCCTGCTGAGGTACTGCCCTGCCGGGGAGGACCGACTGGGCACGTCAGCGACTTCACGGACATTTGAATGCCAACTACAAGAACACGAATGACTCATTGAATAGAGCTGCAAAAGCGCCCTATTGAATGAGTCGACCACGGCAAGGAGAAGTCGCGCATGACCACCCCACAGGAGTTGAAGAAGAAGACCCAGTCCGTGCGCGACACGAAGAAGGGCTCAACGCAAAGCAGCAGCGCCCGCCAGGGCATGTTCATCCGGCTGGACCCGGACGACAAGCAGCGGGCGGAGTACTGGGCCAACAAGCGCGGGTTCTCCTCGTTGAACGAGTACGTCGCCGAGGCGGTGGCCGAGAAGATCCGGCGCGAGAACCTCGACTACGACCTGCCGACCCTGGAGATCGCGCGGCTCAACGAGCTCGTCGACCAGGTTGCGGCACTGGCGAAGAACTCGGCGAACCTCGAACGCGTCGTCACCACAGGTTTCGACTCGCTGATCGGGCTCACCCGCGGCGACAACTACCTCCTGGACGACGAGGACGGTGAGCTCGCATGAGTCGGGATTTCGCAGAGATGCTGGAGGCGACCACTCCTACCGACGAGGTGATGGAGGTGGACACGTCTTTCCTCGACGCCTACAGACGCGGTGGGAGCGAGGAGCTCAAGCGTGTCCAGGCCCAGGCGGCACAGCCCGGGGCTGCGCAGGCGGATCTCGGCGTGGAAGCCGCAGCGGATCGCCCGAACCTGGAACCCGACCACGAGCCCGGCGCCGACGACTCCGGGCGCGCCGGCGGATCCATTCAGCGCGGTGGTGTCGGTGGAGGACAGAACCCCGCGGACAGGGTGTCCCCGGGAGGTACACCGGCGGGCCTTGCGGCTGATGCCGTCCCGGCTCCCGGGGCACAGCCGGACCTCAAGGCTGCCGCTGCAGCCGAAATGGCTGTTCATGCCGCCGCCTCCGCACCGGCTGAACCCGAGCATGTAACGTCCGGATCGCTGCAGTTCACCGACCATCAGGACGCCGCGCAGAGCGCGACCTCGAAGGGAGGGTCGGGCAGTACAGCCGAGGCCGCCACGCTCCCCCAGTCCGGCTTCCGGCTCGTCGGCGTGCCGAGCCAGCCGCACATCAAGGCGCTGCCCGAGAGCATCATGAACGCGCTGCGGGAGCAGGTGCGAGCAGCCGCGGTTCGTGAGCTGGGAGTGAGCGACAGTGCTGCTCGGGAGTTCAGCCGGCGGTTGAGCCAGGGCACGCTGGTGACGGCGTTCCTGCTGGCGCAGCTCGACCTGCACCTTGATGTCGATCCTGCCACCGAGCGCGCGGTCGAGCTGTTCCGCTCCTGCGACCCGCTGCTGGGCAGCGTGGTGGCACGCCTGGCAAACATCGAGGCCGCCGAACGCGAGCGGGACAGGCTGCTGCGCAAGCTGCGCGACGAGCTGGGCGAGGTGCGCCAGACCAGCGCGGTGGTCGAGCAGGCGCTGGCGTACTCCATCGCCGACCGTACGGAGAACTTCCTGCGGGGCTCGCACAACCTCCGCGACGCGCCGATCACGCACAAGGAGGCGATCCATCTCCGGGACATGGCCCGGGAGGCGACCAGGAAGCAGTCGAAACTTGAACGCGAGCGGGAAGGACGGCCGATTCGATGACCGCGACGGGCAAGGTGAAGCTCTTCCCTGTATTGGGCAGGTCTTTTGAGGTTCTGGCTCAGGTTGTGGGCTCTGTCGCTGATTGAGCGGTCTGTGCCGGTCAGGAACGGGTGGTGGGCATGAACTGGGCGTGACGGATGCGGCGCGCGTGGTTGACCTTCTCTTCCCGGGGATCGGTGTGAAGATCGAGGAGATGGTTTTTGGGGTTGGTGAGGTTCGTCTCGCCGTACGGTCGGTCGCGGTGTCTGCCGCCTGCCCGGGGTGCGGGCGGAGATCGTCACGGCTGCACTGCTACTACCGGCGGTGTCTTGCAGACCGTCCGGTAGCCGGTCGGCGAGTGCGACTGGACCTGCGGGCCCGTCGTCTCGTGTGCGGGAACGACCAGTGCGGACGGCGAACGTTCGCCGAGCAGATCGAGGATCTGACGTCCCGGCACGCGCGTCGCACGACCGCGCTCACCGCCCAGCTCACCGACATCGCGCTGTTCCGGGGCGGCAGGGCCGGAGCCCGGATCTCCGGGCGTCTGGCCATGACCACGTGCCGGGACGCCCTACTCCGGGTGGGATCGTAGCCCGCAACCTTGAGGGCCTGTGCCGCCCGTTCCCCAATCTGCGGGTCGACCTCGATGCTCGCGATGTTGCGCTCACCGAGGCGGTGCGCGCCCAGGGCGGTGGAGTAGCCGGTCCCGGTGCCGATCTCGAGGACGCGGTGGCCGGCCTCGGCGAGGTTGTGCAGCAGGCCAGGCATCGGCGATCTGTCGGGCCTGGGGCGCCCCCGTCCGAGCACCGTCCCGGAAGGATCCGGCGCGGTCGCGGCAGATCGTCGGCGCACCGTGGCGGCGCCAGGTTTCAATGGCGCTCTCCACCTGGTCCCACAGGCGCAGGGGGCCGCGCTGGGTGACGGTCCAGCCGCCGTCGGGATCGTCCGGACGGAAGAGCAGGGCCGCCGTCCCAACGATGCCGCCCGGTGTGGTCGGCGGCGTGCGGGGCTATGCCGTGGCGGTGTCGGCCACCGGGGCGACGGTGTGCTCGGCAGCCTCCGTAAAGGGTGCGGCGGTACCGGCCGGGCCAGGTAGCTGCAGGCGCAGTGAGCGCGGCCGCCCCCGGACGGTACGGCCGGCGCAGCGCAGTTCTCGAACATCCAGGCCGCTTCCAGCGGCTCGGCCTGGAATTCGGGGTCCAGCCGGCGGAGGAAATAAGCCTCGAGGCCAACCGCGAGGACCAAGTAGCGTCGGCGGGTCACTGTCTCCAGGACGTCACCGTCGCGGTAGCGTGCACCCGAGCTGCTCACGTTCCCATCATCCATCGCGGTGAGTGGTCCCGCTGTGGGCCGACCGGGCGAATCGTCCCCTGCTTCGGCCATGGTCGGTTGCATCCTGGGACGTATGGGCCCCCGGGGATCCGCGCAGGTGCGGCTGCCGCACATCGAACCGATGCTAGCGACAGCCGGCCCTCTGCCGTCCGGACCCGGGTGGGTGGGCGAGGCCAAGTGGGACGGCGCCCGGTGCGTGGCCTACGTGCCGAGGTCCGCGCCGGTGCAACTGCTCGGCCGCTCCGGCGCCGACCTGGCCGCGCGCCTCCCCGAGGTGGCCGAAGCGCTGACCGAGGTCCGCGGCCCCCTCATCCTCGACGGCGAGGTAGTCGTGATGCGCGGCGGGACGCCGTCCTTCAGTGCGCTGCAGGGCCGTATCCACCGCACGCGCCCCGCCGCGGTGCTGGCCGGCGCGGCCGCCGCTCCGGCCCTGTACATCACCTTCGATCTGCTGCACCTCGGAGAGCAGTCACTGCTCACCGAACCGTGGCTGCGTAGACGCGAACTGCTGGAGGGCCTACACCTGGACCGCCCGGGGCTTCGGGTGCCGCCGGTCTGGGACTCGGTGGCCGAGGCGTACGGATGGACAAGGGAGCACCAACTGGAAGGCGTGGTGGCCAAGCGCGCCGAATCGAGGTACACCCCGGGGGCGCGGTCCAGGGACTGGATCAAGATCAAGCACCTGAGAACGGCGGACGTGGTGATCGGCGGGTGGCTGCCCGGCGGCGCGGGCGGCGCCACCGTGCGTGCCGTCCTGGCCGGTGTCGAGCCCGAGCCCGACAGCGGACACCTGCTGTTCGTCGGCTCGGTCGGCGCGGGCTTCACGGGAGCGGAGCGCCGCGCCCTGACCGCCGTGCTGCGACGCCTCGCCACCCCCGTATCGCCGTTTACCGGCGGCGGCCTGGGACTGCCGCGCGGTACCGAGGTGAGGTTCGTGCGTCCTGAGCTACGGGCCGAGGTCGAGTTCCTCAAGGTCACAGACAATGGCCGACTTCGCTCGCCGGTATGGCGGGGGCTGCGCGCGTAGCCGCGACCGGTTCAGGTTCGGTGCGCCTCATGGGGCGCACCGCCGGTTCTACGCGCCGTGTGGATGCTTCGATCACCACCTGTACGGGGCTGGTGTGGCTGGGGCACGCTGGTGGTGGAGCTTCCGCGCCTCGCTACAGCGGACCGGCCTGTCGCCACCGGGTCTGGTTGTGCTCTCCGGCCGGTGCGCGACGTTCACGTACCGGGTGGGGATGACCGACCAGCTGACCGACTGCGAAGGGCGGGACGGGGCGGCGGGGGAACGTGCCGCTGGCCCCGCCCCTGATGGACGATGGCCTGTTTCAGCTACTGCTGGAGACCCTGCTGCGCACCGGCGTGGAGCGCACCGCAACCGGGGCTGCCGACTGGTTGAAAGACCGGATCGGCCGCCGCCGCGCCGCCCGCAGGCCTAGGCCGGGAAGCGTGACCACCACCGTCGTCAGCACCGGTTCCCGGGTCGCCCGCGAGGCCTGCCTGCACGCCCTCAAGGAAGCCGCCAGCCGGGCCGTCCCCGCCGCGGACCTCACCGGAGAGCTGGCCGCCGCATGGTGGACGGGCACCCGCAGCGTGCACAACCTCGCCCGGGCCACCGGGTGCGGGCCGGACGACGTCCGTGACGCCCTGCGCGGCGCCGGGATCGAGCCGGGCCCGGCAGCGAGCACCGAACGGGCCCTCCGCTACGAGCCACTCGACGCGGGAGAGGTCCGGGCGCTCGCCGAGGTCGTCGGCCGGATCGCCGAGCGGCCGATGCTCGCCACCGAGCCCGAGCCGCACGCGCTCCTGCTGTGGCACCTGCACGCGGCACTGCTGCGCCTGGCCACGGTCCTCGACAGCGGTGAGCAGACCGAGCGTAAGGACACCGCACGCGACCTGGTCGCGCGGCTGCGCGTCGCACTCGCCGAGGCGCAGGAGATCATGGCCGGACTGTACGACCGGGCCGCGCTGGCCGCGCTCGCCCTGGACGAGGCCGAAGCCGCCGCCGAGCTCGAGGGCCAGGCGGTCGCCGAAGGCGCCGTACTCACCCTGGGCCTGCCGGCCGGGCACTCGATCACCGCGACGATCAGCTGGCACCCGTACGCACGCCCCGACGCCGGGTACACCACGATCGCCGGCTCCAGCGACCTGCTGGACACCACCCGGGCGGTCGACGGTGACGAGCACCTGCGGCTGCGCCACGCCCTCGACACGATCGCGCGGGTGTTGTCCGACCGCCTGGACGAGACCGCCCGCGCCTACGAGTAGCCGGGGCGCGTCAGTCAACAGCTGACGCCCGGCTTTGTTCGGGAGCTGTTTCCCTGCGACCCCGCGAACCGTCAGGAGCGTCAGCTGTTGGCTGACGGCTTGTCGGGCGAGGCGAGGACCTGGTACTTCCGCGACGCGGACTGCTTGGTGATGCCGCCCATCGCACGCCCGACGTCGCTCCACGAGCCGTCGGCAGTACGGGCCCTGTCCATCAGCGTGGCGGTGTTCGCGTCGAGGGCGGCCTGCAGCTCGGCGACGAGCGCGAGTGCGGCGAGTGCGGCGTCCTTGTCGATCTCCTCGTCGGCAAGCGCGGCCGCGAACGCCTCCGCCACCGGCATCGGCTCGGCGCGCGTGCGCCAGGTCGTGGCGTTCTCGGCGCGGGCGTAGCGGGCGGTCAGCGCCTCGATCGGGGACGGCTGGAGCGCGGCCGCCCCGGGGGCGTCAGCCTCCGGCTGACGGGCGCTGCCGACGGGTGAGGTGAGGAGCCAGCCGATCCCGTGACGTTCCTGCAGGAGGTCCAGCGCATCGGCCGCATACCGGCGACGGCCCCACTGGGTGTCCTGCACGGACTCCTCCAGTACCCGCTCGATCATCGCGAGTTCCCGGGAGGTCGCGGTCCGCAGTGGGTGAGCGACGTCCTCCAGGTGGTGGCCGGCGGCCCAACCGTCCACACAACGCCAGCGGGCGGACTCGCCGGTGGCATACAGGCGGATCGCGCCGAGCATGGTCGCCTCGTCGGACAGGTCGCGACCGGCGTGGACGATGCCCTTGTGCTTGGGCAACTGGCGTGCGACGGCGGCGAGCACAGTGGCCCGGGTGGGACCGTCCGTCCACCGGATCACCCAGTGGTGCCTGTCGTCGTAGTACTCCGCGTCCAGCTCGCAGTCGTAGACCGTGGGCATCTCCCGGACGAAGGAGCGGATCGCGCTGCTGCGGCTGGCCACCTACGACTCCTCGTCACTCTGGCCACCCCCGCGGGCAGCTGGCAGGGCGGCGGCGGAGTGCCGGCACGCGCCCTGGTCCGTCGCGTATGGTCTTCAGCTGCAGCGTAGCGGGTTGAGATGATGCTCCGGCGGTGTACGTGGGGGGCTAGGCTCCCAGGAGCAGACCGATACGAGGAAGGGAACTTCGGGCGTTGACTGACGACCTGTCCACGCCGGACCCTGCGGAGGCCAGGCCGGATGAGCCGCTGGCGCCGGGCCGCTGGGGCGTGCGGATCGTCACCGATGCCGGGACGTTCCTGCTGTCGCACACGACAGTGGAACCCCAAGCCCGAGTTCATCTGATCGGCAACGCCATCGCGAACAGCCGACTGGAGCCCGACGGGGAGGTCCTCTCTGTTGCACTGCGTCGGCGGCACCGCGTGCGGTGGCACCGGTTGGTGCGGGCGGTCTTGGCAGCATGTCAGGCCGAGGTGTTCCAACAACCAGCCGAGCATGCCCAGGAGGTACAGGCCGAGCACGCAAGGCTGTTCCGCGAGTGGGTCCTGGAGGTACTCGACCGGCCCGACGCACCGAAGCCGGCAGGGGTCGTGGACTACGGGCCCGCCGATGTCGTCGAACCCTGTCGCTGGGGGATCCGAGTGGACACCGGCGCCGAGGTGTTGATGCTGTCGACCGTCACCAGGAGCCCGATCCCGGTCGCCGAGTTGATCAGTACCCTGATGGCGAATACCACCGGCGACGCTCCCGAACACGACCTTGCCGTCGTCGCCAAGGACGCTGGGATCAGCTGGGAAACGGGACGGACCCTGCTGCTCACACGGTGCGACGTGCAGCTGGTCCGCTACCCGCCAGCGGCCTCAGCAGCGCGCCAGGCGCAGCAACGGCAGGCGTTCCACCGATGGGCACAGCAACTCCTGCTCCAGCACACTTCGGAGCAGGGCACCGAGAACGACCCGGCATCCAGCAGAGCCGCAACGGCGATACTTGAGGCGACCGTGGACGGCAAGATCCTGAAGTTCACGGCTCTGCAACCCTTGGAGCTTCCGCCTGAGAGGCTCTTGGAAAAGGCTGTCAGCCGCGACTTGGCTTGGGAGGGCCAGAACGTTGCTCAGGTATGCGCCGCATGGTCTGTGCCGGTGCCCGACATCGTGCGGTACGCGGAGGCGCGGTTCGGGCTACGAGTGGCACGCCCCGCCACTTGGCCTGTCCCGCAGGAGCGGCGCATCGACCCCGTGCTGGCGCAGGCGAACCGGCAACGGTTGGCCAAAGCACTGATCGAGGCACTGGGTTGCTGGAACCGTGAACGTGCCGTGCTCGACGAACCGCGAACGGCACCGTGCCGGCAACACCCGAAGGGCAGTGACTGCTCGCGGTGCGAACGGCTGAGGGTGCGAGAAGACCGCTGGATCGAGCAGGTCGTGGAAGGCCTTGCGACGGGGTACGCCCCCAACTCCTTGATCCGTACGGTCCCAGAGCAGTTCAACGGCGTGCCCACAATGTGGTGGGTAGCGGGATACACGGGCTCCAACGGCGCACGTCAGAGCCTGCTGTTCCCAGCCCGCACCATCCACCCGGGCCGGGCGCTGCTCGGATTCTTGCGGGACAGCGAGATGGGGCAGATCGCGGCGGCACGCAGAATCCCGCAGCTCGCCGTCCTACAGGCGCTCGAGCGGCGCCTTCAACTGCGGGTGGATCAGGGACCGTTGTCGGCGAGCGCGGCCGCTGCCACCGGCCTGTCGGCGGAACGGCGACGCAAGGGCAAGCGATGGATCAGGCACGTCGTGAGAACCCAGCTGCCGAAGCGACTCCCCGTCGACCTGGAGACCCTCTCCCGTGGCGAGTTCGGGTTGGAGGGAGTGGTGTGTCTGCGAAAAGCGGTGTACGTGTCACAGGACGATGCGCTCCGGCATCGATGGATACGCCGTGCCCCGGGCCGCCGCCCGGCGGCAGCGCTAGACCCGTATCAGTGTCCGGTGTGCGCGTTGTGGCATCTAACCAGCAGAGATGACTAGTGCTGCTCCGCGCAAGTTCGTGGAGGGGTCAGGCCCATTCCTTGAGTGGAGTGCCCTGGTAGGTCCAGTGGAACGGGCGGGCATGTTCGT
>NZ_JBIWAP010000095.1:0-11512 GCF_044760075.1 Kitasatospora sp. NPDC098663
GAGGCGGTGTCGGAGGCGGCGTACCGGGGGGTGTTGGAGGAGGCGGGTCTGCCGGGGGACTTCGCGGAGTTGTTCTCGGTGATCCTGGACGGTCGCAACGCTTCGTTGGGGGACGGGGTGCGGCGGGCGTTGGGGCGTGAGCCGCGGGACTTCGCCGACTTCGCCCGCGAGGCCGCCGCCTCGGGCGTGTGGAACGTGTGATCCGGCCCGCCGGTGGCGGCCCGAACAGGCCGCCGCCGCACGGGCGTCGGTCGTGTATCCGGACATAACAGTGGAGGTTTGGCCATGTCGGACGGCAAGCAGGTCTGGTCGAGCGAGCGGGGCGTGGGCGCGCTGCCCGGGCACATCCGGGGCTTCGGGCTGATGCACGTGGCGATGCGCCGGGACGCCGCGCGGCTGAGCGCGGCCGCCGCCCGGGGTTCGTCCGCGGGCGGCTGGGGCCCCGCGGCGGCCCTGGCGGACTGGTTCGGCCGGCTGCGGGCCGTCATCGACTGGCACCACCACAGCGAGGACGAGATCCTCTGGCCCTTCCTGCGCGAGCGGCTGGCCGGCTTCGACGGCGGCGGCATCCTGGAGCAGGACCACGAAGCGCTCGACCGGACGATGCGCCGGGTCGCGGACGTGCTGTCCGCCCGCCGGATCGCCGAACTGCCCGAGGCCGCGGCGGGGTTCGAGAACCTGATCCGCGAGCACCTGGGGCACGAGGAGCCGGTGGTGTTCCCGGCGATCGCGGGCCTGCCGGTGGACGAGTACCTGCGGGTGGAGCGGCGGATCATCCAGAGCGCGCCGGGGCAGGTCATGACGTACCTGCAGCCGTGGATGTTCGACGGCGCGGACGCGGCGTCCGTGCGGGCCGTGTCGGCCACCATCCCGGGCCCGGTGCGGCTGATCGGGCGCACGGTGCTGGAGCGCCGGTACCGGCGCACCCTGAACCCGGTTCTGTGACCGCAGGCCCCTTCCGAACTCCCCCCGGCACTCTCCGGTGCTGCAAGTGCCCTGGCGCGTAGCGGGGTTCCGGTTGTCGCGGTTCCGTTGCGGGTGGCACCGCACGGTGGGTGGTGTCGTTCGTTCCGCTGTTCGCCGGCGCCGCGCCCTGCGGGGCCGGGAGAGTGAAAAGGGGTCCTGTGATGCGTTCGGATCAGAGGTCGGCACCGGTGTCGTACGCCGTCCCGTCGGCCGTCGGCGGTGTGCGGCCGGGGAGTTCACCGCTCGGCGGAACCGCCGGGCAGAGCCGTGCCGCCGGGCCCGTCCTCGCGGGCGCCACCATCGCGATGGGCCTGATGGCGGGCCTGTTCTTCGCCTTCGACGTGTCGGTGATGCCCGGCCTCGCGGCCGGGGACGACCGGACGTACGTCACGGCGATGCAGCACATCAACTCGTCGATCGAGAACGGGATGTTCGGCCTGGTCTTCGTCGGGGCCTTCGCCGCCACCGGCGTGGCGGCCTGGCTCCAGCACAAGGCCGGCCGGCGCCGGGCGGCACTGTGGGCGGCCGGGGCGACGGTGCTGTACGTGGTGGCGCTGATGGTCACGATGGGCGTCAACATCCCGCTCAACAACGAGCTGGCGGCGGCCGGCGACCCGTCCCAGATCCACGACTTCGCGGGCGTGCGCGCCAAGTTCGAGGGCACCTGGGTCGCTGCCAACATGCTCCGCACACTGCTCTGCACGGCGGGCCTGGCGGCCCTGAGCCGCTCGCTGGTCCTGCACGGCCGGTTCAGCCGCCTGGGCCGCTGAGCGGCCCGGCCGCGCGCCATAGGGCTGCGCGGCCGCGGGGATGCCCGTCCGCCTCGTGCGGGCGGGCGTTCGTGCGTTCCGGGTGCGGCGCTCCTGCTGCTGCGGGGCTGGTGGAGGGGCGCCCGAGTGCGCCGGGGCGTGCGCCGGTGCGCCGGGCCAGTGCTGTCGGTCAAGTCGCCTGGGACGTCATGGACTTGGCGATCCGGGGGCTATGGGTGGAGCATGGGCGGGCCCGGTCGTTGCGGCGCGCTTGCGCCGCTGCCGGGCCGTACGGTGGTCGGCGTGTCCGGTGGGCTGGAGAGGGGGCGGGGTCTGTGGTGGCGGTGGTACGTCCGTACCTGATCCGGGGGAGAGCGGTTCCCCTGGCCAGATATCTGGCGGAGGAGGACATCGAGGGTCTGGTGGCGTGCTCGTGCATCGGGAACGAGGTCACGATCGACCTCGCGGACACCCGGATCCTGGTGACCCTGGCCGACGTGGCCGGGGCGGTGCGACTGAACTTCGACATGGTCCAGGACGGTCCGGCCAAGGCGCGTTCCTGGTCCCGGCGCCTGCCGGGCGACGCGGGGCCGGGCGAACTCGCGGCGCGGATAGCCGTGGACGTGCGGACGCTGGCCCGCGAACTGGCCCCGCTGCGGCGCAACCCCCCGCGTAGGCCGGGAGAGGGCGGGCGGTAGGCGCGGACGACAGGCCCCGGGCCCGGCACACCGTGCTGCCGGGCCCGGGGCCTTAGGCCCTGTCCGGTCGATCTTGGCGGATCAGCCCGCGGCGTTGGGCGCCCGGCTGGGCGTGCGCCCGGATCGTCCTCGTACTGGGCGTACTTGGGCGATTCGGGCGTGCGTCCAGGCGGGATGCCCGGCGTCGTGGGCCCGGCAAGATCGGCCGGACAGGGCCTAGCCGTGGTGGACGCGCGTCAGAGCGTCACCAGCCAGGACAGGCTGCCGGTCAGGTGCTCGCGCAGCGCCGGGTCGATCACCGCCGGGGTGGGGTCGGTGGCGACGGCCGTGAGCAGGTGCGGCCGGGAGCGGGGTCCGCCCGGGTGGAGGGCGGCGAGGTTGGGCGCGGTGCGCCCGCGCTGCCCGGTCAGCTCGCGCCCGTCCAGGAACCAGCGCAGCCGGGTGCCCGGGACGGGCAGGTCGACGGTGAGGCGGCTGGCGGCGGTGAGCCGGGTGTCGGTGGAGACGGGGCTCGTCAGCGGGGTCGCGTGGCGGTAGAAGCCGGCGATCATCGCCTCCCGTCCGGGCAGGTTGAACTCCCGCCCGAGCGAGCGCATGATCGAGTTGTCGGTCGGTCGGTAGAGCCCCGTCGGGTAGTAGCCGCCGCCCTCGTAGGCGCCGACCGTCCCGCCGTCGGGCGACGTCCGGCCGAGCCAGCGGGACCACTTGGTGCCCTGGGCGCGCATCCGGTCGGCGGTCAGCGTGCTGATGTTGGCCTCGGCCGGCTCCGCGCCCTGGTAGGTGCCCTGGCCGTCGTACGCGTACTCGTCGGCGAGCTTGCCCAGCGAGTGCCCGGTCTCGTGCACCGCGATCTGCCCGGACTTCGCGTTGCCGCCCGCCACGGTGGCGATGCCCTCGTAGCCGAGCGGGGACTTCACGTCGTTGTAGCCCGCGCCGCCGTACTTGGTGCTGTTGGCCACCACGATCACCAGGTCCGCCTGCGGGGCCTTGGCCGCGTAGCGCTCGACCGCCTTCTCGTCCACGCAGAGCAGCCGCTCCACCCCGTCGCACCAGAAGTACGAGCCCAGCGCGGTGTGCCGGACGGTCGTCTGGTCCGGATCCCCGGAGACGCCCGACTCGGGCGAAACGGCCGACACCGCCCAGACGTTGAACAGGTTGCGGTAGGTGGCGTACGGCTCGACGGCGGTGATCTCGCGCCACTTCTCGGCCGCGTCGCTGCGGAACTTCTCCTGTTCCTGCGCCGCGTAGCCGTCGCCGATGACCACCACGTCGAGCTTGGCGGCCGGATCGCCGTTGCGCACCAGCGCGGTGACGTCGCCGTCGTCCCGGAGCGGGGCCACGCCCTGGGCGCGGGAGCCGGCCGTGTACGGGGAGCCGCCGGGGACGAGGGCCCGGGAGATGCCACCGTCCTCGCCGAACACCTCGACGGGGTGCCGGCCGTCCGCCGGAGCGGCTATGGGGGCGTCGCCCGTCGTCGTCCCGGGCGGGGCTCCGGGTGCGGCGAGCGCGGGGGCGCCGCCGAGGAGGGCCGCGGCCAGGGCGGCGGTGAGGAGGGTCGCGGCGGTTCTGGTCCTGCGGCTCCTGGTACTGCTGGGCATGGGTGGTCTCCCCGGTGGTGGCGTGAACGGGAGGTGGCAGCCTATTTCCCATGTTGAGAACCTGACAACCTGTGAGCGGCATTCCGGATCCGCTTCGGGCCACTACTCCGCGGACATTCCGCTGACGACGGAGACCGCGAGCAGCCAGGCCAGGACGGCCAGGACCACGGTCACGGGCAGCGGCCAGTCCATCAGGAGGAGCATGGCGGCACCCACCAGCGTGGTGACCGCCACGGGTACGGACATCCCGGCCGGGATCCACCAGGAGCGCACGTTCGGCCCGAGCAGGCCGCCCGCGATCAGGGCCGTGCCCGCGCCGACCAGCAGCGCCAGCTTCATGATGGCCAGCCACAGGGTGTGCGGATTGCGGGCCCGGTGCCCCTGGTAGTCGACCTCGACCACCTGGCCCCTCCAGACCGTCAGGTTCACGACCGTGTCGGTCCGCACGTCGTCGTAGAACGCCTCCCCGACGTCGTAGGCGCCGGTCGGAGCCTTCTCGCGGGCCACGGTCAGGGTGTACGAGGTCGAGTCGCCGTCCCGCTGCACCGTCCTCTTCGTCACCCGCCCGCTCTCCCGCAGCGTGCAGTCCACCCCGGGCCCGATCGCCGGAGCGCCGCAGACCGGGGCGCCGCGGTACGCCCACCCCTCGTGGTACGCGTCGACGAACCGCGCGAACCCGAGGCCGACCGCGGACAGGCCGAGCAGCACGAGCAGGGCCTGCACCACGCCCCGCAGCCTCAGTGCGGTGACCCGCCCGCGCGGCCGGGCGTCCTGCGGGCCCGGCCGCTTGCCGAACAGCGTCATCGGACTCCCCCTTGGCTGGACGTCGGTCGCCATGCGGGCCGACGCCCCGGCACGCCGCGGGCGGCTCCGGGGGCGGCACGGACTTGGATGATGCCAGGCACGCGTGCGGGGCGGGAGGAACCTGACGCCGCTGTAACGGACTTGTGCCATGCCGGGGTGCGGACGGTACGCCGGTGCCCGGGTGTTTTCGGCCGTTCCGGGCGCCGGCGGACCACCTCGGCCGCCCCATCGGCGGTGCCCCGTCGCAGGAATTCGTGATCGACGGGCCAAGAGGCCTGACCAGGCCGGGACAGGCGCATTTTCCGCCGTCATATGCTCGCGGATCCGACCGCTCCCTAAAGTCACCGCAGACAGGGCGCCGGGCTGCTCTCCGAGTCGCCGCCCGGCGCCCCCACGCGCACCACCGACCCCGAGGACGGACAGCTGTGAACAACCGGACCAGGAACAGGATCGCGGGCAGCCTCGCGGCGTTCGCCACGGCCACGGCGCTGGGCCTCGCCGCGGCCCCGGCCGCACAGGCGCAGACCACCTCCCCGGACGCGCTGCAGAGCATCAACTGCAGCACCGGCACGTTCGGGAGCGACGGCACCCAGCAGTACTTCAACATCTCCTGCTCGGGCACCGGAACCACCAAGTGGTGGGTCAACGTGAGCTGTTCCGACAGCTCCACCCACACCGTGGGCCCGTACACCACCTTCCTGAACGTGCGCGTCTACTGCCCGCCGAACACCACCGCCCTGAGCGGCTGGGTGAGCTACACCCCCTGAACCCGGTGGCGCCGACGGCCCGGCACACCCTCCGTGGGTGTGCCGGGCCGCGCGACGTGTCGGGCTCCTCCGTCCGGGCGGGTCCCCCGGTCCCGACCCGGACCCCGGCCCTGGCCCCGACCTCGCCCGGGCCGGTTCCCGGTCACGCGTCCCAGGTGACCGGGAGGCTCTTCACCCCGTAGATGTCCGCGGTCTCCGGCCGCAGGCCGACCTCCTCCGCCGGTACGGCCAGGCGCAGCGTGGGGAAGCGTTTGACCAGCGCGGAGAGCGCGACGCTCAGCTCGACGCGGGCCAGCTGCTGCCCCAGGCACTGGTGGACGCCGTGGCCGAAGGCCAGGTGCCCGGCGTACTGCCGACGGAAGTCGAGCACGTGGGGATCGGCGAAGCGCTCGGGGTCGCGGTTGGTAGTGCTGTACGACAGGATGACCGTCGTGCCGGCCTTGATGCTCTGGCCGCCCAACTCGACGTCCTCCAGCGCCGTCCTCATGAACGACTTGGCGACGCTCAGGTACCGCAGCAGTTCCTCGACGGCCCGGCCGGTGAGCGTGGGGTCGGAGCGCAGGTCGGCCAGCTGCGCCGGGTTCTGCAGCAGGGCGAAGGTGCCCAGCGCCAGCATGTTCGTGGTGGTGTCGAGCCCGGCCGCCAGCAGGATCAGGCTGACGCCCTTCAGCTCCTCATCGGTGAGGTCGCTGTCCATGAGATCGCTGAGCACGTCGTCGGTGGGGTTCGCGCGCTTGGCGGCCACCAGCTCCGCGAGGTACCGCTGGGTCGCGGTGTAGGCCGCGATCAGCTCCTCGTCGCTCGTCTCCCCGTTCATGAACGAGTCGATCTGCTCCTGGAAGGAGCCGCGGTCCTCGTACGGCACGCCCAGCAGCTCGCAGATCACGATGGCGGGGATGGGCTTGGCGAACGCGGTCACCAGGTCCGCCGACGGCCCGGCCGCCTCCATGGCGTCCAGGCACTCGGCGGTGATCTGCTCGATGCGCTCGGCGAGCAGTCGCATCCGCCGCACGGTGAACTTGCCCACCAGCGGCTTCCGGTAGCGCCCGTGCTGCGGGTCGTCCATGAGGAGGAACTCGCCGGGCGGCGGCGGAGGAATCTCGAAGTCGCCCACGTTGATGAGCTCCTTGCGCGAGCTGAACCGCGGGTCGGCCAGGACCGACCTGACCAGCTCGTACCCGGTGACCAGCCAACCGGCCGCCCCGCCGGGGTGGGTGTAGCGGCTGATCGGGCCGTGCCGTCGGGCGTCGGTCAGCTCGGCCGGCGGGTCGAAGGGGCAGCCGGGCGGGCGCGCCGTCGGCAGCGTGGTGACGGTGTGGACGGATTCACCCATGACCGTTCCTCATCTCGCGCAAATGCGTCTTCGGGACTATTCGAAAGCTACGTTGCATTCACCATGGTCGCAATGAGCGATGGGAGTTTTCCCAGTACAGCAGCGGTAAATTGATGCAATGACGCTGGAGTCGAATGCAATGCCGCATTGCAATGAATGAATGCGAAGGCAATACTGGCGGCATGCCAGGAGGACGACTGACCCAGCAGGACCGCCAGCGCATCGCGGCCGGACTCGCCGACGGGCTGTCCTACGCCGAGATCGCCAGGCGGCTCGACCGGCCGACGTCGACGATCGGCCGTGAGATCGGGCGCAACGGCGGCCCCAGCGGCTACCGGCCCGAACAGGCGCACCGGGCGACGGTCCAGCGCGCGCGGCGCGGCACCCCGGTGCCGCCGCCCGCGGACGGGCCCTCGGACAGCCCGACGGGAGAGGAGATCATCGAGATGGCGGTCAGGACGGGGCTGCCGAGGATGACGGCGCGCGTGCACGTCGACCTGCTGCTGTCCGAGGACGGCAGGCGCACCGCGGCCGAGCTGACCCGCAGGCTCAACGTCAGTGCGGCCTCCGTCTCCGTGGCCGTGAACTACCTGGTCCAGCACGGATACGTCCGGCGCGAACGCGACCCGCAGCGGCGTCGCGACATCTACGTGGTCGACGACGAGGCCTGGTACCACTCGATCATGATCGGCTCGCGGGAGACGCTCGGGACGGCGGGGATCGCGATGACGGCCGCGGCGGAGTTCGGGCCCGACAGCCCCGTGGGGCAGCGGCTGGCCAGGGGCGGGACGTTCCTGGAACGCGTCATCCGGGACATGATGGATTCCGCCGACCGCTGGCGCCACCTGTTGACGTGAGCTCGTGGCGTTGCATCAAGTCGCTTTCCCCGCAGGCCAGGTGACTGCCCGGACCTGTGAGGGGATCGCCGGAGCGGCCGACTCGCCGCCGGGGTAGATTCCCGGGCATGACGACCACCGACCCGCTGAGCCCGGTCTCCCGCACGGCCCTGTCCGTCGCGCTGGTGCGCGCCTACGAGAGCTCCCGCCCCGAACCGCTCTTCACCGACCCCTACGCCGCCGCCTTCGTCACCGCCTCCGGCATGCCGATGCCCACCTCGGGACCGGCGAGCGGCCTCGCCAGAGGCCTGGTGGTCCACGGCATCCTGCGGACCCGCTTCTACGACGACCGCCTGCTCGCCGCCGGCGCGGACCAGGTCGTCCTGCTCGCGGCAGGCCTGGACGCCCGCGCCTACCGGCTCGACTGGCCGGCCGGCACCCGCCTCTTCGAACTCGACCTCGCGCCCGTCCTGACCTTCAAACAGCAGGTCCTGGACGAACTCGGCGCCGACCCGGCCGGCGAACGCACCACGCTGCCCGGCGACCTGCTGGACCCGGACTGGCCGCGCCGCCTCGTCGAAGCCGGCCTCGACCCGGAGCGGCCCACCGCCTGGCTGGCCGAAGGGCTGCTGGTCTACCTCACCGCCGACCAGGCGGCCGGCCTGCTCACCGCCGTCGGCACCCTCTCCGCCCCGGGCAGCCGACTGCTGATCGAAAAGGGCCGGGACGTGACCAGCACCCCGCAGGACCCGACCCTCGCCCACATCACCGACCTGTGGCAGGGCGGCCTCGGCCCCCAGACCCACGAGTGGCTCGACGCCCACGGCTGGAACACCCGGCTCACCCTGCTCGACGAGGTCGCCGCCGCGTACGGCCGCCCCTTCCCGCCCGGCTCGGGCCCGAGCACCACCGGCTTCATCGAAGCGGTGCGCACCGGCGACAACGGCCCGGTCGGCCCCATCCGTTGAGGGCGGGCGCCCAAGCGGGGTAGGCGAGGGCGGCGGCGACGAGCGTGAGCGTGCGTGCCATTCCATGGGCCGGGGCTCCCTGTCCCTCGGCCTCCTCTGACCGGATCCGTCAGCTGCCGCCTCGTCCCCGCGTCCCTTCATCCCCTCGTCCCCGCGTCGGCCTCGCCCCTCCGCCATGTCGGGGGAGAGCGGGGCGGGCCCGGGCGCTTGAGAGTCCTTCAAAGGCCAGGGCGCCGCATCATTCGCCGTCCTCCACGGCCGGCTCCATGGCGAAGCCCGTCAGAGGTACCTCGCCAGCACCCGTGAGAGTATCGACCGGTGCGCAGACTGACGGTACTGGGGACATGTGGGGCCTGGCCCGAGGCCGGCCGGGGCGCCAGCGGCTTCCTGCTGGAGTACGACGGGTTCCGCCTCGCGCTGGACCTCGGCTACGCAACCCTCCCGCGGCTGCTGGACCACTGCGCCGCCGAGGACCTGGACGCCGTCGTGATCACCCACGAACACCCCGACCACTGTGCCGACCTCAGCGCGCTCAGTCGCGCCCGCTACTTCGCGCAACAGCGGGGCCCCCGCCTCCCGCTGTACTGCACCCCCGGAGTGATCGGACGGGTCCAGGCCATGGAACCGACCGAAGACCTGCACGACGTCTTCGACGTCCACCCGCTCCCGGCGAGCCACCGGGTCGGGCCGCTCCGGCTCGACACCGAACTCCTCCCGCACCACGTCCCCCACGCCGGAATCCGGCTCAGCGCACCGGGCCTGGTCCTGGCTTACAGCGGCGACGCGGGACCGGACCCTGCCCTCGCCCGACTGGCCGCGGCAGCAGACCTGTTCATCGCCGGAGCCACCCTCCAGGGCCGGGCGGAGGACGCCGACCCGCACCTGCTGAGCGCCGCCGAAGCGGGCACCTGGGCGGCCCGGGCCGGGGCCAGGCGGCTGCTCCTCACCCACTTCTGGCCCGGCAGCGACCGGGCGCTCTCGGTGGCCGACGCGCGGGCCGGGTTCCGCGGAGAGATCATCGCGGCCGACGAGGGAATGGCGCTCGCCCTGTAGGCCCGCTGATGGCCGGTTCGCGGTGCTGGGGGGCTGGGGTGCTGCGGTGCTGGGGTGCTGCGGCGCTGCGCGCTCAACCGGTCGTGGTCCCGTGCGGGATGGCGAGGGTTGTGAGGAGGATGGCACCGGTGGTGCTCCAGCGGCCGTGGCAGGGACCGGGCAGGTGGGGGTGGTGGGCGGTGAAGGTGCGGTCGGGCTGGAGGCGCACGGTGATGCCGGCCAGGCCGGTCCATCGTCGGGTGATCGGGTAGCAGGCCTTGTAGGTGGCCTCCTTGGCGCTGAAGAGCAGTCGATCCCAGGGGACTTGGCCGTGAGGCAGCCGGTCGAGCCGGTGACGCTCGTCCTCGGAAGCGGTGAGAACGAGGACCCCGTCGGGGAGCGGCAGAGCAGGCTCGGCGTCGATCCCGAGCGAGATGACATCGGCCGCGTGCGCCGCAGCGCAAGCGGTGTAACCGTCGCAGTGAGTGATGCTCCCGACGGTCCCCGACGGCCACTCGGGTGCCCCGCCCGGCCCCGGGAGCAGCGGGACCGGAGGGTGGCCGAGCTGGGCGAGAGCACGGCGGGCGAGCGTACGGGCGGCGGTGAACTGCCGCTGCCTGCGGGGCGATCGGCCACTGATGTGGGCGCGCTCCGCAGGAAGGAGCGCGCCCTGGGGCGGCGGCCCGAAGGCCTCGGTGCAGTGGACGGTTGGCGGCAGGAGCCTGCCCAGCTCGGTGGTGAGGGAGGAGGTGGTCACCGCTGCGAAGCGAGTGTGAGCTGGTGGATCTGGCGGGCGAGTTGGTGAGGGGCTTCGAGCGGGAGGATGTGGCCGGCGTCGGAGAGGGTGTCGACGGTGGTGTTGGGGAGATGGGTCTGGAGGGTGCGGATGTGGGTCAGGCCGACGGAGGTGTCGTGGGTGCCACGGAGGATCGTGGTGGGGGTGGTGACGTTCCGGAGGTGGGGGGTGTGGTCCATGGTGCTGGTGGAGGCGAAGGCGGTGAGACGGGTGTGGGGGTTGGTGTTGGCGAAGAGTCGGCGGTTGGTCTCCTGGGTGTGAGCAGGGGTGTTCGGGTGGAGGGTCTTCTTGAGGAGCTGGCGGCCGAGCCGGGGGTTCTTGAGGGCGCGCTGGAAGGCCTTCGTCTTCATGATGCGGAGCTCGCCCGGAGGGGTCTGCTGGTCGTCGGCGGCGCTCGCGGCGAGGAGGAGGCCGACGAGGCGCTGGGGCGCGGTCCGGGGGTCGTCGGCGTAGAGCTGGGTGGCGTAGGCGAGCGCGGCGTAACCGCCGCCTGAGTGGCCGGCGATGACGACGGGTCGGTGAGGGGCGAGGGCGTCGGCGACGGTGGCGAGGTCGTGCCCGAGCTGCTGGATGGTGAGGGCCTTGTCGCCAAGGGTGCTGGTGCCGTGGCCGCGCTGGTCGTAGGCGACGACGGTGTGGCCCTGGGCGGCGAGCAACTGGGCGGTGGCGTGCCAGACGGTGTGGGTGGCGCCCCAGCCGTGGGCGAGGACGATCAGGGGTGTGCTGGTGGGGGTCGTGACGTCGCGCGGGTCGATGTGGGCGGGGTGGTGGATGGCGACGGTGAGGCGGGCGCCGTCGGGGGTGGTGGTGGTGAGGTCGGTGATGGCGATGTCAGTGGTGGTGGTCACGAGGTGCTCCTGTCTGTGCCTGTGTTGGTTTGTGTGAGTTGGTGGTTGAGGTTGGTGAGGGCGTTGTGGGTGGCTTTGGTGTGTTGGTTGGGGATGGTGTGTTTGGGGAGGAGGGTG
>NZ_JBIWAP010000096.1:0-11261 GCF_044760075.1 Kitasatospora sp. NPDC098663
GAACCCGGAAGCTAAGCCTTACAGCGCCGATGGTACTGCAGGGGGGACCCTGTGGGAGAGTAGGACGCCGCCGAACAATCATTCACAGAGAACCCTCATCCGGGAGACCGGATGGGGGTTCTTTGCATTTGCGGAGATTCAGCCTGGTGGCCGGCTCCGCTCCGATGGGCAGCGACACAGCGACACAGCGGCACAGCGGCACAGCGACATGGCAACACGGCGACACAGCGGTGGCGCGCAGGACAGGCAGGGCCCGGGCGGGGTGTCGAATGCCTGTTCGCGGGGGTGCGTCGGCGCGGGTGGATGCGGGAAGAACAGGGGGAGAGGTCGCCTCTCGGATGCCGTGGAGGACCGATGCGCCGGAACGGACGGGTGGCGGATGCCCTGCTCGCGTTGCTGAGCCGGGACTGGGTGGGAGTGCCGGTCGCGGTGCTGGTGGTGGGCGTGGGGGTCGGGCTGGTCGGGGGCGGTGCGGGATGGCTGGTGGCGCTCGGGTGCTTGGTGGTGGCTGCGGGTGTGGTGCTGGCGGTCGGTGCGGCGCGGCATCTGGTGCTGGTCGGCCGGGGCGCGGGGGTGGGCGGGGCGCCGGGGCGGCTGGTCGGGGTGGGCGGGCGCCGGATGCACGTCCTCGCCGAGGGGGTTGCCGGGGACGGGCCGACGGTGGTCTGGATGCCGGGCGGGCACGCGCCGGGCGAGGAGTTCGGACAGCTGCACGCGATGATGGCGGCCCGGACCCGCTCGGTGCTGGTCGACCGGTTCGGCTCGGGCTGGAGTGACGTCGGGCCCTTCCCGAGGACGACGGCGGCCGAGGCGGAGGAGCTGGTGGCCGCGCTGGAGGCGGCGGGAGAGCGGGGCCCGTACGTGTTCGTCGGCCATTCCTTCGGCGGGCTGCTGGTCGCGAATGCCGCCAGGCGGCGGCCGGACGTGGTGGCCGGACTCGTGCTGCTGGATCCGACGCCCCTGGAGGTCATCGCCTTCGCGCCGCCCAACCGGCTGGTCGCGGGCATGCGCCGGGATTTCCTGCTGACGGCGGTGCGGCACCTGTTCGGCGTTCACCGGGGCCGCGGCCGTGGCGGTCGGACCGGCCACTTCTGCGCCGCCGCGTCGATCTTCGCGGAGCTCTCGCCCACCGGCCTGGCGGAGGTGGGCTGGGAGACCGTGGTCTACGACGGGGACCTCGGCGACCTGCCGCTGGTGCTGGTCATACCCCGCGACCTCACGGGCGGGGACACGGTGCTGGCGGCCGCCAGGGACGCCGCCGAGACCGAGCGGATCGGTCGCTTCTACCTCGGGGCCCGGACCCGCTACCTTGCGGCGTCGACCGCGTCCCGGGTGGTGCACACGCCGGCGGGCACCGGCCATGACTTCCCGACCGAGGAGCCCGGGTTCGTGGTCGGGGTGGTCGCGGATCTGCTGAGCGAACTGCGCGGCCTCAGCCCATGACCGTGCGGGCGGAACCGGTCCGGATGGGGCGGCGGCGGGAGAACGCGCCCAGGTCCACGACGTTGCCGGTGTGCTCGCAGCGGTAGCGGACCGGGTCGCCGTCGTGGTCGTGGCCGGCCTCGACCAGGTCGATCAGGGTCGCGAGGTAGCGGCCCACCAGCGGTGCGTTCTTGAACTGGTTGCCGCTCGTGCCCATGGCGACGTAGTAGCCGTCGAGGGCGGTGCGGTCGTAGATCGGGGTCCAGTCGTCGGCGACGTCGTACACGCCCGCGACGCCGACGGGCCGGCCGGGGACGGTGATCCCGGGGAAGCGGCGGGCCGCGCGGGTCACCTGGGTCCGGAAGCGGTGGGCGGTGGGGCGCGGGTCGGCCTCGTCCGGGTCGTCGATCCACTCCGGTGGGTCGCAGGCCGGCTGGGTGCCGCCGATGAGCAGGCGGCCCCCGGCGGCCGGGCGCAGGTAGGTGCCGAGGTCGAGGTCGGCGACGACCGGAAGCGGCCCGGAGCCGGCGGTGGGGCCAGTGGTGGAACCGGTGGTGGAGCTGTCGGGTGCGGCGATCTGGTGGACCTCCTCGCGCATGGGGCGTACACCGACGGTGAAGTCGTCGCCGACACCCGCGAGCCGGTTGACGCCTCCGGACCAGGGGCCGGCGGCGTTGACCACGACCGGCGCGGTGATTCGGGCCCCGTCGGCCAGGCGGAGGCCCGCGACGCGGTCCGCGTGCCGGTCGACGGCCACCACGGTGCGGTGGAACAGGAAGCGCGCACCCAGCTCGCCCGCCGCGTCGGCGAGGTTCTGGGCCGCGAGCTGCGGGTCGTCGACGAACCCGGCGTCCGGGGTGAACAGGGCACCGAGCTCGCCGGCCGGGCCGTCGAAGAAGGCGTCGTCGTCCACAGGCTTCGGCGGCCAGTACCGGCCGGCGTCGATCCCGGGCAGGCGCCCGCGCAGGGCGGCGGTGTCCCACCGTTCGTACGGGACGCCGGCCAGGTCGAACAGGGCCGCGGTGTCGGCGGGTTCGGGGAAGGGCGCGTCGAGCAGCACGGCGCCGGTGCGGCGGAAGACCGCGAGCGGGCGGCGGTCGGTGGTGAGCCGGAGGTGCTCGGGCCAGGACGCCCACAGGTGGAGGGACTCCCAGGCCGTGGCGACGCCGTCGAAGGTGGAGTAGTTGAACCGGACGATCGCGCTGGACGCGCCGGTCGATCCGTGGCCGGCCGCGCCGGCCTTGTCCACGACGACCACCTGCCGTCCGGTGCGGGCGAGTTCGAGGGCGACGGCGGTGCCGATCACCCCGGCCCCGACCACCACCGCGTCGGGTCGGTCGACGGTCATCGGGACCTCCGGGAGGGTGGTGGGCCGGACAGGCGGGGGACGGAGGCGAGGAGCTCCCGCGTGTAGGGGTGCTGCGGGTCGCGCAGGAGGGCGACGGTGGGGCCCGTTTCGACGATCCGACCGCGCTGCATCACCGCCACGGTATCGGAGACGTAGCAGACCGCGGGCAGGTTGTGGCCGATGAACAGCATGGACAGGCCGAGCCGTTGCCGGAGTTCGCGGATCGTGTTGAGGACGGACGCCTGCACGGAGACGTCGAGGGCCGAGGTGATCTCGTCGGCGATCAGGAGGCCCGGTCCGACGGCCAGGGCGCGGGCGACGGCGACCCGTTGGCGCTGGCCGCCGGACAGCTGCCGGGGCAGGCGGCCGGCGAGCCGGGGGTCCAGCCCGACGAGGTCGAGCAGCTCGGCGACGCGCTCGGCACGGGCCGGCCGGTCGAGCCGCTGGAAGACGGTGGCGGCCTCGACGAGGGTCTGGCGGACGGTCATCCGGGGGTCGAGCGCGGTGTCCGGATCCTGGAGGACGATCTGGACCAGTCGGCCGAGCCGGCGCCGGGCGCGGACGGTGCGGACCCGGACGTCCTGGCCGTCGACGAGGACCCGGCCGCCGTGCACGGGGGCGAGCCCGACGATCGCGCGCGCCAGGGTCGACTTCCCCGAGCCGGACTCGCCGACGAGCCCGAGCGTGGTGCCGGCCGGGACCTCCAGCGAGACGTGGTCCACGGCGGTGACCGGGCCGCGCGGGCCGTGGTGGCGGACGGTGAGGTCGCACAGCCGCAGGCCGGTCATGACGGGTCCGCCTTCACCTGGTGTTCCGGCACCTGGACCTCTTCCACCGGCTGGGGGTTCCAGCAGGCGACCTGCTGGAACGCGTCGACGCCGTCCAGGTGCGGAGTCTCCCGGGCGCAGCGGTCCAGCCGGTACGGGCAGCGGGGCTCGAACGGGCAGCCCGGGGTGGGGGCGATCGGGTCGGGCGGCGTGCCCGCCACGGTGGGCAGCGGCCGGTCGCGGTCCGCGGTGAGGTCCGGTACCGAGGCGACCAGGGCCCGGGTGTAGGGGTGCCGGGCGGCGGTGGCGAGCCGGTCGGCGGGGAGGGCCTCGACGACGGAGCCCGCGTACATCACCAGGACGCGTTCGCAGAATCCGCTCACGAGCGCGATGTCGTGGCTGATGAACAGGACGGCGGCGGAGGTGTCCCGCCGCAGGTCGGAGAGCAGTTCGGTGATCTGCCGCTGCACGGTGGTGTCGAGGGCGGTCGTCGGTTCGTCGGCGATGATCAGGCCGGGCCGCATCATCAGGCCGGCGGCGATCATCACGCGCTGGCGCTGGCCGCCGGAGAGCTGGTGGGGGCGTGACCGTAGCAGGGCGGGGGGCAGGGCCACCCGGCGCAGGGCGTCCTCGGCGTCCCGCAGGGCCTGGGTGCGGCTCGTGCCGAGGTGGGTGCGGGGTGCCTCGGTGAGCTGGGTGGCGATCCGGAGTGACGGGTTGAGCGCCGTGGCCGGGTTCTGGAAGACCATCGCCAGGCCGGTCGCGAGGTGCTGGTCGCGCTGCTTCGGCGTCATGGCGTCCAGGTCGGCGCCGAGCAGCCGGAGGGTGCGGTGGGAGACCCGGGCGCGTGCGGGGAGCAGGTCGGCGATCGCGAGCGCGGTGAGCGACTTGCCGGAGCCGGACTCGCCGACGAGTCCGACGATCTCGCCCGGTCGCAGGGAGAGGCTCACGCCGCGGACGGGCCGGATCACGCCGTCCGGGGTGGGGAGTTCGACGCTCAGGTCCTCGACCTGGAGGACGAGGCCGTCCTCGGCGGGCCCGCTCGGCGCGATCGGCCCACCCGGCGCGACCGGTCGCCGTGGTGTACGGCCTGCCGGGCCGCGCCGGGCGGCGCTCCCCGCCAGGACCTCGCCGAGCAGTTGGAACGTCACCGCCGCGTAGAGGATGGCCAGGCCGGGGGCGAGGGCGGGCAGCGGCTGGGCGTAGATCCGGTCGAGCCCCTGGTTGAGCAGCTGCCCCCAGTCGTAGCCGGGCGGTTGGACGCCCAGGCCGAGGAAGCTCAGCCCGGAGAGCGCGACCAGGGAGGTGCCCGCCGCCGTGGTCGCGCTCAGCAGCAGCGGTTCGGCGATGTTGGGCAGGACGTGCCGCCACAGCAGCCGGTGCCGGCGCAGGCCGAGGACCCGGGCGGAGGCCAGGTGGTCGGTGCCCGCGACGGCGGCGGCGAGGGTCTGGGCGAGCCGGGCGAAGCCGGGTACACCGGCGACGGCGAGGGCGAGCATCGCCCCGGCCGCGCCCGCGCCGAACACGACCGCGAGGAAGAGCGCGACCAGGAGTGCGGGGAAGGCGAGCAGGAGGTTGATCAGTGCCGCGAGCAGGCGGCGGGCGCGGGGGCCGACGACGGCGGTGGACGCGCCGAGGAGGATGCCCGTGCCCGCGCCGATCGCGGTCGCGGCCAGCGCGAGCAGCAGGGAGGGCCGGGTGGCGGTCAGGACCCGGGCGAGCAGGTCCCGTCCGAGGTTGTCGGTGCCGAAGGGGTGGGCGGTGGAGGGGCCTTGCAGCACCGCCGCGGGGTCGGGCAGGTCGGCCGCCGCGCCCCAGACGGGCGGGCCCGCCAGCGCGAGCACGATCAGGGTGGCCAGCATGGCGGTGGCGGCCCAGGCCATCGGCGAGCGGAGGTACCCGGTGGGTAGGGGCATCGGGGCCTCAGCTCTCCCGGATCGTCGAGCGCGGGTCGAGCAGCGCCAGCAGGATGTCGACCAGGAGCGCGGCGAGCAGGACGGTGGTGCCCAGGATCAGGACCATCGCCTGGATCACCGGGTAGTCCTGCGAGCTCACGGACTGCGCCAGCGCCGAACCGATGCCGGGCCAGGCGAAGACCTTCTCCACCAGCACGGTGCCGGCGATCAGGGCGGGCAGCAGGCCTCCGGCGACGGTGAGCGCGGCGGTGGCCATGTTCGGCGCCGCGTGCCGCAGGTAGCGGCGTGGCGGTGACAGCCGCTTTCCGCGGGCGGTGCGCAGGTAGTCCTCGGACAGCACTCTCAGGGCCTCCACCCGGACGATGCGCACCAGGACGGCGGTGGGCGCCACGGAGAGCGCGAGGACCGGCAGGACGAAGGACCCGGCGCCCGCCGTGCCGGCCACCGGCAGCAGTTGGAGGCCGACGGCCAGCAGCGCGGAGAGCCCGGCGGCCAGGACGAAGTCGGGGATCCCGGCCAGGCCGGCGGTGAACGTGGTGAACGCCAGCTCGCTGCGCGGGTGCCGGCCGTCCCGGGTGCGGACGGCGGCGAGCAGACCGCAGGGCAGCGCGACGGCGAGGGTGACGAGGAAGGCCAGGCCGGCGATTTCGAGGGTGGCCGGCAGCCGGGTGCGGACGAGCTCCGCGACCGGTGTCGAGGTGACCAGCGAGGTGCCGAGGTCGCCGTGCACGAGGCCGTCGACATAGTGCCGGTACTGGGCCAGGAAGGGTTCGTCGAGCCCGAGTTGGTGCCGGCGTGCGGCCACCAGGGCGGGGGAGGCGTCGACGCCGAGCGCCGCGCGGACCGGGTCTCCGGGCACCAGGCGGATCATCGCGTACGAGGCGGTGAGTACGACCCCGAGCGAGAGGAGCAGCCGGGCGGTGCGCCGGCCGAGGAACCTCGTCCACGGGTGCCGCAGGAGACGGGGCACGAGGCGCCGTGGCAGACGCGGCGGAGGCGGCGAACGGCGGGGTACGGTCACGCGGGATCCCCCGGTCATCGGTGCAGGCGGATGCTGGTGGGGATGACCTGGCCGCCGAAGGTCGTGGCGAAGGTGGTGCTGCGTCCGTACACGGTGCTGCGGCCGTCGGCGATCGGCAGGGCGTCGGCGGAGCGGAAGAGCGCGGCGGCGGCCCGGTTCCAGGTGGCGCAGCCCGCGGTGTCCGGCTCCCGGAGGGCCTGGGCGACGAGGGCGTCGTATTCGGGATTGGCCACGCCCGCGAAGTTGAGGCCCTGGGCGGGCGTCGGACCGGAGAAGAACGGGACGAAGCCGACCGGCAGGGCGAAGCCCGGGGAGGTGCCGACGACGACGTCGAAGTCGCCGGTCTGGTACATGGCGTTGACGAGGGCGGGCAGGCTCTCGGTGACCAGCTTGACGTCCGCGCCCAGTGCCGTCCAGGACCGGGCCATCAGCTCGGCGACGGGTGCCAGCGTCGGGCCGAGGTCGGGGCTGGTGATCAGGCGGAGCCGGAGTGGTCGGCCGTCCTTGGTGAGCCGGCCGTCGGCGGCGCGGGTCCAGCCGGTGGCGCGCAGCGCCTCGGTGGCGTCCTGTGCGGGCAGGTTGGCGGCGGCGAGGTCGGCGTGGCAGACGGCGCCTTGCGCGCCGAAGTCGGTGGCGGGAGTGCCGGTGCCGCCGACGGCGACGTTGGCGAGCCCCTGGCGGTCGAGTGCGGACACCAGGGCCCGGCGCAGTGCCGGGTCGGCGAGGGGGCGGCCGGGGCGCTGGTTGAAGAAGGTCAGCCCGATGACGGTCGCCGCGTCGGCGGTGGCCAGGCCGTGGCCGGTGAGCCGGGTGCGGTCGGGCCCGTTCACGCTCGCGAGGTCGATGCCGCCGGTGAGCAGCAGGTTGGCGGCGGTGGAGGCCTGGGGCACCACGGAGATGACGATGCGGGCGGGGAGGCCGTCGGCCGCGGTGGTGGCTCCGGCCGGTCCCCAGGTGTAGCCGTCGCGCACGGTGAACTCGTACGGCCCGCCCGAGGTGTAGTGGGTCAGCACGTACGGTCCGGTGCCCTGGGTGGAGCGGTCCAGCGACTGGGGCCGGTCGAGGCCGGCGGGGCAGACGATCGGCAGCAGTCCGAGCGTGCGGGTGAGGAACGGGAAGGGGGCGGTGGTGGTCGCCGTCACGGTGCCGGTCGAGTCGTCGGCGCTCGCGGTGTACGGGACGGTGGGCAGGACTGTCTGGGCGCCGGCGAGCTGGTGGGCCGGGTCGCCGGCGTAGGTGAGTGCGCGGGCGACGGCCGTGGCGGTGAGGGGGGTGCCGTCGGAGCAGGTGGTTCCCGGGCGGAGGGTGAAGGCGGCCGTGGTGGTGGTGGCCTCCCAGGAGGAGGCCAGGCCGGAGACCAGGGTGGCGTCGGCGGCGACGTTGACCAGCGAGTCGTAGGCGTAGCGGGCCGGAGCGGCGCCGAAGGCCGTGTACGGGTTGAAGCTGGGCGTCTCGCTGGCGGCCGCGATCCGTACGGTCCCCCGGTCCACGAGGGGACCGGTCGTGGAGGAGGGGGCGACGCTGCCGCAGCCGGTGAGGGCGCCGGCCGCGACGGCCGCGGTGGTCAGGGCAGCCGCCAGCGGGACCGGCAGGGGGCGACGGGGCATGGCGTCATGGTGCCACCGAGTGCTGACGCTGGCGAGTCAACTCACCTGTACGGCAGGACTGTTCGAAAGGTCTGGGCCGTGTGCCGCCTTGGCGGGCGGAAGGGGGCGCGGGTGGCGGGGGCCGATCCGGTTCACACGTTCGGGGGAACTCGACGGGCTCCGATGAATCAAAAAGCATATGAGCGGATTGTAGGGTGGGCATTTGTTCGTTAATCCGAGCTACAAAAAAGGGCTGAGAGCACTCGCATGAGTGAAACCGCATGAGAAGGTTTGGCTTCGATGGACCCGGCTCGACTACGGTGAAGCGAGAGCGGGCGGTTGGTCCATCGAGTACGGAATTCGTCCCGGCGGGAAATCCGGCGGGAGCGTCGAATTCCGGACTCGGGTGCTTCCGTCCGCCTAGTCGTGCGGTGCTCCGGTGCGTCCGCAGTTGCCCGGGGTCCCTGTCATACGTCCGCGTAGAGAGGATGGAGCATCATGCCGCCCCTAGTACCGCCCTTCCTGGTCGGCCTCATCGTCGCGCCACTGGCCAAGCGTCTCCTCAAGCCGCTGGTGCGAGGCGTCGTCAAGACGTCCGTCGGCCTCGTCCTTGAGGTGAAGAAGGCGGCCCACGAGGCCGGGGAGAACATCCACGACCTCGCGGCCGAGGTGGCCGCCGAGGTGGTGGCGGCGCAGGTCTCCGCCGGCGACGGCGGGGCCCCCTCGGGTGACGGCCGGCGCCCCGCCGAGGTCGCCGTCCCGCACGGTGAGAAGGACGAGGCCGCCGCCCGGGCCGAAGCCGAGGCGAGGAGCCCGAAGATCCGCGCGACCGCCGGCGTCGGCAAGGCGCACTGACGGTCTGCCCGGCGACCCCGGCCGCCGTGTGAGCGCACTTTCCGACGGACAGATGGATATCGGAATGAGGCTCCCGCGCGGCGGCCGACTGCGGGCCATTCGGTAGCAGCAGTTTCCCCTCAAGAATTCCCGCCCCTGTCGCGGCAATCCCGTCCCTGCCCGTGACGGTTATTCTCGCGACCTCCGCAAACAGGTGATCGTACACATGCCCTCTCTGCTGGGTGCCGCAGCCGGATACCGCTCCGTGGACGTGGACGTGGACGTGCGCCCGCGCTCGGTCATTCCGGGCCGGCAGCGCTGGGACGTCAAGCTGGTCCTCGGGCGTCCCCGGACGGCCGAAGTCCTCGCCGCGGCCCTGCGGCGCGTCCCCGGGATCAGCGAGGCGCAGGCCAGCCCGGTCACCGGTGGGGTCCTCGTCCGGCACGACGCGCGGGTGAGTGCCGCGGACGTCGGCCGGATCGTCCGCAAGGCCGTCGCCCTGGTCATGGAGGGGCCGACCGGGGCGGGAAGCCCGGCGTCGGCCCGGCCGGACGCCGCACCGGCCCCGCGTCCGGACCGCGGCCTCGTCGTGCGCCCGGTCCTCGCCGTGGGCGGCGGGGTGGCGGCCGGCGTCGCCTTGATCCGCGGGTCGGCGCTGAGCAGGCAGCTGGTGGCACTCGGCGGGGTCGCGACCGCGACCGTGGCCGTCCTCCGGAAGGCCTGGCGGAGAACGGCCGACACGGCCGGTGAGCTGTCCGGGGCCGGAGCCGAACGGCACCCCCTGCTGGAGATCGTCGGACCGCACCGGCGGCGGCTCCTCCGTGCCTCCGCGCTCTCGATCGCCTGCCAGGTCTCGGAGATGGCGCTCGCCACCTTCCTCGGCTGGACGGCCCTGGTGCTCATCAAGGGCCAGGCCGCGCCGCTGGTCAGCCTCGGACTGACCACCGCGTCCGCCCAACTCTGGGGCCTGGCAGGGCTGGTGACCATCGCCTGCGCCGCCGTCGCGGGCCTTTCCTACACCTCGAACCTCCAGTGGCGCGGGCTCGGCCAGGACATCGAGCACGACTGGCGGAGCCGCACGTACGAGCACGTCCAGCACCTCGAACTGCGGCACCTGGAAGGCGAGCGGACCACCCGGATCGCCGGGGTGCTCACCGACGACGTCCGCCAGCTGGGCGCCTTCTTCGCCACCTCGGCCAACGACGTGCTGCAACTGGGCACCAGCCTGGCCCTTCTGGTACCGGTGTTCCTCCTGCTGGCACCGCAGATCGCCTGGATCGCCTTCCTGCCCATCCCGGTCATCGCCTGGCTGTCGCTCCGCTACCAGGACAAGGCCACGGCCGACTACGCCGCCTCCGGTGAGCACCGGGCCGGGCTGCACAGCCAGCTGCTGAACACGCTGGAGGCCGGCGCCACCGTCAAGAGCTTCTGCACCGAGGACTACGAGGCCGAGCGCATCGACCGGCTGAGCGCGGCGGCCCAGGAGAGAAACGAGCAGACCGACCGGGGCACGATCCGCCACGCCGAGACCGTCCGGGTCTGCACGACCAGCTCGATGGCCGGCACCCTGCTGATCGGCGGCCGGTCGGTGCTCAACGGCAGCCTGCCGTTCGAGGTGTTCAGCCCGCTGATCGGGCTGCCCCAGATGGTGCTGCTGCGGATGAACCGGCTCGGCGGCATCGTCGACCAGTACCAGCGCACCCTGGCCGCCTACGACCGGGTCCACCACCTGCGGGCCCTGCCCGTCGAGGCCGAAGGCACCGGCGGACCGCTCGGCACCGGGAAGGTGCGGGGCGAGATCGTCCTCGACGAGGTCACGTTCGCCTACCCCGGCCGCCCGCCGGTGCTGGAGGACCTCTCGCTGACCATTCCCGCCGGGCAGGTGACCGCCCTGGTCGGCGTCACCGGCTCCGGCAAGACGACGATCGCCAAGCTGCTGATGCGCTTCCAGGACGCGGAGTCCGGCGCCGTGCTGCTCGACGGGCGCGACGTGCGCGACCTGCCGCGTCGGGACCTGCGGGACGCGGTCGGGTTCGTCGCCCAGGATCCGTTCCTCTTCGACGGCAGCATCGCCGACAACATCCGCTACGGCAGCTTCGCCGCCTCGGACGAGGCCGTGGTCAAGGCGGCCATGATGGCCGAGGCGCACGCCTTCGTCGCGGCGCTGCCGGACGGCTACGACACGGTGATCGGCGAACGTGGCGCCGCGCTGTCGGGCGGCCAGCGGCAGCGGATCGCCCTGGCCCGCGCGATCCTCAAGGACGCGCCGGTGGTGGTCCTGGACGAGGCGACCTCCGCCGTGGACAACGAGACCGAGGCCGCCATCCAGCGCACGCTCCGCGGCTTCGCGGCGGACCGGACGATGGT
>NZ_JBIWAP010000097.1:0-11024 GCF_044760075.1 Kitasatospora sp. NPDC098663
CTGGGCCATCACCCCCACCACCACATAACGCAGGAGGGGCTGTCCCCAACCGGGACAGCCCCTCCACCAACAAGATCTTCAGGAGCCTTCTAGGCGGTCGCCGGGTCGGGCGGCGGCGGCGTCGACGCCGAGTTCGCGCAGAAGGGCGGACAGTTCCTGCTTCACCGGGTTTCCTCCAGGGTCGGGTGGGCGGCGGTCCGGGCGACGACAGCCGGCGGGACGTGGTCGGGGCACAGCAGGGTGGTCGCTCCCCAGGTCAGTCCGGCTCCGGCGGCGGACAGCAGCAGTCGCTGTCCAGGGCGAACGCGGCCTTCGGCGAGGGCGGCGGACAGGGCGAGCGGGATCGAGGCGGCGCTGGTGTTACCGGTGTCGGCGATCCGGTCGAGGACCCGGTGCTCGTCCAGGCCGAGGCGGCGGGCGACGGCGTCGGTGATCCGTGTGTTCGCCTGGTGCGGGATGAAGCGGTCGACGCAGGCGAGGCTCCACCCGGCCGCGATCAGGGCCTGCTCGGCGCCAGAGGCGAGGTGGGTGACGGCGTGCTGGAACATCTCCGCCCCGCGCATAGCCAGGAAGCCGTCGTGTTCGACGGTGACCGTGTCGGCGTGCCGGCCGTCGGAGCCGAGGACGACCGGTCCCAGGGCGCCGTGCTCTAGAGGCCGGCCGGCGCGCACCAGCAGTGCGGCCGCGCCGTCGCCGAATAGCGGCGCGGTCGTCCGGTCGCCGGGGTCGACCAGGCTCGGGATACGGTCCGCGGCAATCACCAACACCGTGCGGTGGGTGGCGGAGCGGATCAGCGAGGAGGCGATCTGTAGCCCGTACAGCAGGCCGGCGCACGCGGCGGCGACGTCGAAGGCGGGGATGCCCGCCAGGCCGAGGCGGGCCGCGACGTCGGGTGCGGTGGCAGGGCAACGCCGGTCGGGGGTGATGGTTGCCAGGACCAGGGCATCCACGTTCAGCGCGGGGCGTTGGGCGAGGGCGTGGGCTGCGGCCTCGATGGCGAGGTCGGCGGTCGACACACCGACTGCGGCCCGGACGCGGCGGTGGATGCCGGTGCGTCGGGCGATCCAGTCGGGGGTGACGCCCAGGCCCGGGGCGATGTCCTCGTTGGCGACCGAGTGCTCGGGCCGGGCGGTGCCCAGCGCGCACACGACGGCCGCCACCTCGCCGGGGCGTACATCGGTGGTCATCACACGGCCGCCTTCGCCAGGAGGCGCACGACGTCGGCGATGAGGTCCTCCTGGCCGGCGACGGCGCAGCGGCGGCCGAGTTCAGTGAAGACGGCCAGCGGGTCGACGCCCGCTTCGGCGGCGGCTCGCAGCACCGGCCGCCGGAACCCGGAGAACACCCCGGCCAAGCCGGACATGACGCTGACGGAATCCGTTGTCGGCGCGCCGTGCTCCAGGAGGCGGTCCTCGGCGGTGTCGGCGGCGCGCAGCAGTGCGGGCAGGTCGACGCCGGTGGTGTGGCCTTCGCGGTCCAGCACCGGTACGAGTGCTTCGAGTTGGGTGTTGCCCGCTCCGGCGCCGAACCCTCGGGCGCAGGCGTCGATGACCGTCGCCCCCGCCTGGACGGCGGCCAGCGAGTTGGCCACCGCCAGGCAGAGGTTGTTGTGGCCGTGGAAGATCACCGGTACGTCGACCGCGGCGGCGATCGTCCCGATCCGTTCGGTGACGTCGCGCATCGTGTAATGACCAGCGGAGTCCATGATGCCGACAGCCTGCGCGCCGAAGCCGACCATACGGGCGCACTCCTCGGCGAGGCGGCCGGGGTCGGCCATGTGACTCATCAGCAGCACGGCCTGCGCCTCGGCGCCCAGCTCGCGAACCAGGGCGAGGTGGCGTTCAGTCACGTCGCCGAGGGTGCAGTGCGCGGCGATCCGCACCACGTCCGCGCCGGCCCGGACGGCGTCCCGGATGTCGCGGCCGGTGCCCCAGCCCGGGGCGACGAAAACGCCCAGGCGGCTGTGGGTGAGGACGTCGCGGACCGCTTCGAGCATGGCGCGGTCGTCCAGCAGGGCTTGGCCGATCTGCAGGGACGAGCCGCCAAGGCCGTTGCCGTGACCGACCTCAACCAACGGGACGCGGGCCGCGTTCGCGGCTTTGGCGTAGGCGCGCAGCTGGGCGGCGTCCAGGCGGTGTGCGACGGCGTGCTGGCCGTCGCGCAGGGTCGCATCGTGCAGGGTCACGGGGGAGGGTGCGTTCACGGGGTGCCTCGCAGGGTCCGGGCGGCGGCGTGGCGTTCGGCCAGCGCCACCGCGGCCGCGTTGATGAGTTCGACGTTCCCGGCGTACGCCGGCAGGCGGTCGCCGGTGGCGGTGACATCGACGGTGAGCGTGATCCGGCCGTCGGTGATCGCACAGCCGGTGAGCTGGTAGCCGGGGGCGAAGCTGTCGCGTACGGCCGCGGCCGCCATCTCGACGGCCTCGTGCAGGGCTTGTGGGTCGCCGTCGGCGGCGAGGAGGGTGGCCTGGGCGCGGAAGGCGGGGGCGGGCAGGGCGGGGCTGAGGCTGGTGAGCACCTTCACCCGCGGCGCGCCGGTGAACTGCCGCACGGCTGCCCCGGTAGTGGCGATGTACTCGTCGAGATTGCGGCGGCTGGCCGGACCGACGCTCGCCGTGGCGGCGGTGGTGACGACCTCCGCGTAGCGGGGCGTGCAGTGCCGGGCCGCGGCGGCCAGGACGGGCACGATGGCTTGGCTGCCGCAGCTGGCCAGGCTCAGGTGCCGTTCGGTAGCGGCGAGGTGGCCGTTGACGGTGGGCGCGGTGATCGCGCCACCGTCTGCGGGGGTGAGGTTTACGAGCAGGGTTCCGGCGGCCAGTTCGGCGCGGCGGTCCGGGTTCGCGGTGGCGTCCGACGTGTCGAAGACGATGTCGAAGCCGCCGCCGGTCACCGCCTCAATTCCGTCCGGGGACACTTCGAAGCCCAGGCGTTCCGCCCGGCGCAGGCCCGAGCTGCTCGCGCGGCCGGCGACAAGCGCACAGGTCAGGGAAGATGAGCGGCTGATCCTCTCGGCCAGGTCAAGGCCGAGCAGCCCGGGGCCGATCACGGCGGTGCGCAAGGGAGGATGGAGCATATCGGTGTCGATCCCTTCTGGCGGGAACTTCGTCGGGCCCGACGTGGCAGGCCGGTGGCGAGTGGCGCGTCGCTGTCAGGCGACGCGGAGGCTGACCCCTGGGAGGTTGGGCGAGAACACGCGGATGAACTGACCCGCAGTGAGGGGCAGACTGGCGTGCACGGCGCCGGTGAGTACGACCTCGCCGGCCCGCAGACCTCGCCCCAACTTGGCCAGACGGCGGGTCAGCCACACGAGCGAGCGGATGGGGTCCCCGAGTACGTCCCGGCCCTCGCCCTGGGCCATGGCCACGCCGTCCACGTGAACGGACAACCGTTCGTGACGAAGGTCCCAGCCGGGCAACACGAACTCGCCCAGGACGAAGCCGGCGCAGGCCGCGTTGTCGGCCACGCTGTCCACCAGCGTGATGCCCTCCGGCTCGTACCGGCAGTCGATGACCTCCAACGCCAGGCATACCCCGTCGAGTACCGCGCGGACATCGCCCTCGTCCACCTCGTCGCCGCGCAGGTCGGCCCCCAGACGGAAGGCGACCTCGGCCTCTACGCGGGGCGTCAGCAGGCCCGCGTGGTTCACGGTGCCGCCGGCCGGCACCTGCATGGAGGCCAGGAGCACACCGGAGTCCGGTTCGTCCATGCCGAACTGCTCCTGCATGGCCCTCGAGGTCAGGCCCACCTTGTAGCCCAGGACCCGGTCGCCCTCGTCCACGCGCAGCGAAGCCGTGTACCACTGCAGGGCGTACGCATCCGCCATCGTCGTGTCAGGCCGACGGCTGGTGAGCCGCGGTACCGTGCGGACCTCCGCTGCCGCGAGGCGCAGCAGTCGTGCCTCCTCGGTCTGCCACAGCGGCGCCTGCGGGCCGGGGCTTGCCGCTGAGCCGGAGGCATTCGGCCGTGGGGGCCCGGCGCTGACGCCGTCCGAGGTCGTGAGCCCATCCGAGGACTCCGGGTTCGTCTTCGTCGAGTGCACAGTGGTCCCTTCGATGGTCGCCGGGAACGGCCACGCTCGTGGAGCGCGCCACACCGGCGTCGGGAACGGGAATGGTCCGGGCGGCACCGTTGGGGCTGTCCGGGAATGCCGGCTCTCACCGGTGGAGGGCCGCGACACAGAGGTCTGCCCGGCGTCCGACCGGCGTGCGCGCCGTGCGGAGGACCAAGCAGACACCAGATCGCGGGACGGTGGAAGGCACTTTCAGGGGGGCACTTTTCCGCACCTACAGCATGTCCATGCCATCAGTGCTGGTCGGTGCCCGTCCACGCCGGGTGCGCAATCTCAGGAAACCGCGACGGGGCGCGGCGGGGAAGGCGGCCGGGCATGGCCCGCACACGGTGTGCGAGACCCGCACATCCTGTGAATCGGCCCACCGGCCAGCTGGCCCCACTACCGTTGCAGCCAAAGCGAGTTGGGGAGTCGCATGGCTACTGCACCCAAGGGAAGCCGTGGTCTCGGAGCTGTCATCCGCGGTGCTCGCGCCGCCAGGCGGATGACGCAGGCCGAGCTGGGGAAGGAAACCGGCTATTCCGCTTCCGCGGTGAGCAGGATCGAGAAAGGGGCGATGTGGCCGTCGCCCCAGTCGCTCCTGCGTTTCGAGGACGTACTGGAGATCGACCTCAGCACGTACAAACTCGGTGAACCAGTAAGGGTGTTGAGGTCGCAACAAGCCCCAAGCGCCCCTTCCGGCGCTATCGTGGCGGACAGGACGTCGGAACCGGAGGACCCCATGCGCCGTAGAAATTTGCTGCTGCTTGGCTTCGCCGCGACCGCTTCCCTGGCCGTCCCGCCAGCATCGGCAGCAGCCTCGACGGAGCCCAGCCGCGTCGACCCGGCCGACAGCCTGGTGGAACTCCTCTACGCGCCGCCACCGCCCGCGTCCGGGACCTCACTCCCACAGCTCGGCCAGGTGCTCGCCACGGCCCGGGCTCACTTCAGCGCCTCGCGCTACCACGACCTCGGTGCCGGCCTGCCGGGTTTGATCTCCACCGCTGAGTCACACCGTGACGCCTCCAGCGGCAGCGCACGCGAGCGCGCCCACGCACTCACCGCGCGAGGCTACGTCCTGGCCACGGAGCTCGCGTCGAAGCGCCATTCCGACCTCGCCTGGGCGACGGCCGACCGGGCCGTGCAGGCCGCCCGGCAGAGCGGCGACCCGGTCGTCATCGGTGAAGCCGTCAGGGTCCTCGCCATCACCATGCGGCGTGCCGGACGCCCCGCCGCAGCCGTCGGCCTCCTGAAGCGTACGGCTGTCGACCTCGACGGCCACGGCCCTGCCGCGCGGGCCGTCGCCGCCAGCCTGTGGATGACCGCCGCCTATACCGCGGCGTGTGCCCACGACGTCGGCACGGCCCACGACCTACTGGTCGGTGCCGCCGAGGCGGTCGACCGGCTGCCGGCCGGTCTCCCGCAGCGTCGGCTGTTCACCGTGGAGGCGACGCAGGCGCAGGTCGACCTGTACCGGATCGGCGTGCACACGGCGCTCGGCGAGCCGGACCAGGCCGTCCCCTATGCGAAGCGAATCAACCCGGCCGCTCTGCCCACCACCGAGCGCCAGGCACGCTGGGGCACCGACACCGCCCGCATGTGGATGCGCCTCGGCGACCAGCAGCGCACCCTGACCGCGCTGCAGTTCGTCGACCGGATCGCCCCGGAGGAGGCCCGCCGCCCCACTCTGCAGGCACTGACCTCCGAGCTGCTCTACGCGGCGATGCCCACACCCGGCGTGCGCGACTTCGCACGCCGGACCGGCGTTCTCGTCTGAGGAACCCGCGCTCCCGCCAGGACCGGAAGGCCGACGGCCGGGGCGCCCGGGAGGTTCCCCTTGGGCACCCCGACACCACTCAGGTCGACCGCGGGAGATCGGAACGGACCCGGTGCGCGAACTCACGTACCCGCGGATCACCACTCCACGGGTCGAGCCTGCCAACCAGGTCGTAGAGGTAGCTGTGAGCCCGCGGCGAGCGCACTGTGGCAAGAATGTCCACTGCCCGATGCCCGCCGGCCACCGCCTGCTCGAGGTCCCGGTCGATCGCGTGCGTGCTGCCGAGGACGGCATAACGAATGCCGACCGCACGCGTGTAGCGGTCCAGAGGCATCGCGCCGGCACGCTCGGCCCAGCGCCGGGCAGCCGCTGTGAGCCCGAGGTCCCTGTGCGCCTCGACGCCGTCGGTGGCCATCCGTTCGGGAGTCATGTAGGCGATCCACGGCGGATCGTAGGTGCCCGGACGGATGCCGGACAGCAGGTTCTCGCAGCGCACCAGCGCGGCGGCGGCGCCCGCACCGTCACCGGCCTTGGCCAACGCCCGGGCCTCGGCGAGCTTGCAGAACGCCAGCACCCTCAGAGCGGCGTGGCCTTTGCCTCGCTCGTACGCCGCCTCCGCCATGTCCGCGGCCTCCGACGGCCAGCCTGCCAGGAACGTCTTCAGGGAAACGGTGGCCAGCACGTAGCTGCCCAGCTCCACATCACCGGCGGCCCGGGCCAGGCGCAGGGCCTGGATCAGCAGCCGGTCCGCCGCGCCGTGGTGTCCCGCATCCATCGCCGCCCACCCCAGCACTCTCGACAGCTCCGCGAGGGCGCTGTGCAGCGCCTGTCCTGTCTCCGCGGAGTAGCTGCCGGCCAGCAGCGGGGCGGCGGACCGCAGGCAGACCAGCACGTTGCTGTTGCGCCAGTCCCCGCCCCCGTACCGCGAGTCCATGAGCTGGGCCTGAGCAGCTGCCGCCCACACCTCCTCGACATCGGTCTGGCCGACGCGACGCTCTCCGGAACGCGGGGCTGGGGCGTCGGCGGGGACAGCCATCCATCGCATCGTCGCCGACCCGAGGACGGCGGGCACGGCACTCGGCAGGCGCAGGACATCACGGCGGTGCACGGTCCTCCAACAGGTGATGGCGTTCCCGATCGCGGTCTCGCGGTCTCGGGGGAAATCCAACCCGACCGCGGGGTCGAAAGCCGCCAACTCCCCGAGTCCGGCATCCTCAAGAGTGACGGGTCGGTTCAAGCGTTCGCCCAACAGCCGGACGACCCGCTTGGCCGTCACCTCGTTAGGCCTGGCCCCGTCCAGCCAGCGCTGCACATGGGTATGGGTGTAGGAGGTGGGTTTGTCGTCATTTTGGGACAGCCGGTTGACCTCGCGCGCGAGCCACGAGCGTTTCACACCGGCCTCCGCGATCAACCCTCCCAGGGCAGTGTTCGCCTTGTGAGGCGACGAACCACTGAGCGCCGAGGCGGCGGACGAACCGACGTTACGACCGCCACTCGCCCTGGAGGGCGGTGGCACGGTCGCACCGTGATCCCTTGCATGCATAGGTCACCTCGTCGTGTCAGCCCGTGTGGGTGAAAGGGGTTGGGCGTGGCGGCAGGCCGGGGCTGCCGAAGCAGCCTGGTCTGCCGCAACAGGGGAACCCGCGCAGGAGTCCGAGGCCGCAGAGGGTGCGCTCTGCCAGTGGCACGGCCACTGGGCCGGCGCGAGGAGTGCGCTTGGGCGCTGACCTGCGAAGCCCCGGGGGTCACGCTGTCCGGGCGCGGGTTGACGCCGCTTCCGCAGCCGGGACGGTGGGGTCGGTGCTCCAATTCCACGGGTGGCGTGCCGGGTTGCTGCTCTGGGTCCGGACGCAGCTCAACCGTCGTGCCGCCTCCGGCCGCCACACGGGGTCGTGGACAGCTGCCTCCAGCGCGATGACAGTTCCGGCGGCTGCCCGCAGACGGGCGAGAACCTTGTAGGGCGCTCCCTGCCGGCCGGTAGTCACATCGGTCCCGTAGGCGTGGCAGAAACGCGCGTAGCCGGCGGGGTCCTCGCCGAAGCCGTCGCGACGCCATGCCTCGAAGGCCAGGTCGTAAGCTGCGGGTCCCCTGGTGACCGTCTCGAAATCGATCAGCGCCGGGCCGTTCGGGGTCGTGATGCTGTTCAGGACGTTGAGGTCCCCGTGCAGGACAACGTCACCGCCGCACGGTGTGTTCTTCCACTGCTCGCCGGCTGCGGAGACGTGGATGCTCAGCCAGTGCACATCGGCAGGAGCCAGGACTCTCTCTGGTAGGCGGCTGATCCGCGACAGCAGGGTCCCGGTCACGTCCAGGGCAGGCAGGGCTATGTGGGAGGGCAGCGGCAGTGCGTGCAGCTCCGCGAGGAGACGGCCGAGGCCTTCGGAGGAGGCAGGCGATCCGTCGCCCAGGTCCTCGGTGAAGGTGACGAGCAGCCCGGCCTCGGTCGCCGTAGGCCGTTCCACGACGGGCCGAGCTGTCAGGACACCGCTGCGATGCAGCCATGCGGCGACCTGCACCTCCCGGTGAACCGCCGCCGGGATGGAGCGGGGCTCGTGGACCTTGGCGACGACCGGGCGTCCCGGCGTCGCATGAGGCAGCCGAACCACCCAGTTGCGGTGGAGTTGCAGCGTCCGGGCGCCTTCCAGGCTGAACCCGGCAGCCGCGGCTGCCTGCCGGAGGGCCGTGTGGGCCCGGCTGGTCACGCTGGCCTCGTTGATCGGATTCGGGGGGCGGCGCGCGGTAGCCGGCGGCGGGCTGGCCAAGCGCTGGGTCGTGCGGTTCATGGCAGATTCCTCGGGTTGGGGGTGCGGGTACGGGGCGGCCGGTTCCTGGGCCGTGGTTCGTCAGCGGGCGGGGGCAGTCCCGCCTACAGCCGCACCAGTGCGAGGGCGTGCTCGTCTTTCCGCAACTGCACCGGCAGGCAGGCACGAACATCCCCGGCGCCCCGCTCGGACCCTGCACCCGGACGGCGGGCGTTAGGTCCAGATCTGGGCGCCGATGGTGGCCAGGTCGTAGGCGGTGTGGGCGGCTACCAGCGGCAGGAGCCGGCCGTGGCGCAGGAACAGGAGCACCGCCGCGACGGCGAAGAGAGCGCTGGTCGCGCCGGGCAGACCGAGGTAGAGATGGAGGGTGATCCTGGCGGCCGCGGCGGCGATGAGAATGGCCGGGGTCGGTAACCGGGCCGCCTGACCGAGGACAACGAGACCGGCGGTCAGCACGCCTTCCTCCAGCACGCCCGCAGTGAGGGCGGTCACGATCGGCATCAGGAGATCACCCCGGTCGAAGCCGAGCTGGACGATCTGCGGCGCCGCTGGCGCGCTTGCCGGCGCGATTCGGGCGACGGCCACCGCCAGGATGCCCGACACCAGGAGCCAGAGCGTGTACTGCACCCCCATGGACAAGCCGGTCCAGGAGGTGGCGGGCTTGGCCGGGTCGCGCAGCAGCCGCTGCACCGGCACGCCGGCGAGGTGGCACAGCTCCACGGCCAAGGCGGCGGCCACGGCAGGGACGATCGCGATACACGCGGCGTGGGCCCATATCTGATGGACGCCCACAAGGGCTACGACCGTCGCTGCTCCGAGCAGTGGGGCGACGGTGAGCGGGTCACGCCACGGAAGACGGCCACCGTGTGCACGGGTGCGGCGGACACGTAGTCCCGCGCTGGCGACGGCCGCGCCGACAGCTCCCGCGGTGGTCGCCGCGGCCCAACGTGCCGGGGTGTCGAGGAAGGGCAGGCCGAGCGGGCCGGTGAGGAGCCGGACGGCGTCCAGGGCGGCGGCCGGGAACGCCGCCACGTACAGGATCAGCGGCAGGAGCCGGCGGCTCCCAAGGTGCGGGGCGTGCGCGGCGGAGGGGGAGGTCACGGCTTCTCCAGTCGGATGTGGTCTCGGTTGCCGTCCGGTCGGGAGTCGGCGGCGCGGGGTGGGAGAGCGGGGTCTGACCGTCGGCCGTCCACGCGGCCACATCGCCGGGGCGGGAGCCGACGCGGCCCGGCGGTCGGACGGTGGGCGGAAGGGCTGACCAGAGCCGGATGCCACCCGCTGGAAGCAGGACCGAAGTTTTTCGCGGTCACCGGCGGCTCCGGTCGACGTCGGTCTGCGCGGCGCGGGGGCTGGCTGTGGGGCTCGGGTCGGACGGCGTGATCCGGGCGATCGCGCCGAGCACCGCTGCCCGGGGCGGTCCGGCGGGCCGGTACGACGACCGGATGTAGTGCGCCGTCTCGAGGACGCCGAGCTGCTGGACGAGTGGCAGGTCGCGGAGCAGGCTCGCGGTCTGGGCCGGGGTGCGCAGGCGTCCCCACCGGCCGTCGAGCGCGGTGGCCATCATCTCGTCGGCCCGTCGGGCGAGGTGGGTGTCCTGGACGGACAGCTGGCATACCGCCAGGTACCCGCCGGCCGGCAGCAACCGGGCGACGTCGGCTGTGAGGGCGCTCGTCACCGCGTCCGGCAGCGCTTCGAGAACGGTGCACAGCACTGCCACCGGCCGGTCCAGGTCGAGGTGCGCGGCGACGGCCGGGTGTTCCAGGACGCGGTGCACACCGCTGGCGAGGCCGATGTCGGCGACGGCCACGCGGTCGCTGCCGGTGAGCACGCAGCGGGCGCGGGCGTGCACGACGGGGTCGGCGTCCGCGTACACCGTGCGGCAGTCCGGGTCGATGGCCCGGCCGATCTCGTGGACGTTGCGCCGGGGCGAGTAGTGCGGGAAGCCGTGGTCCGTGTGGATGATCTGCCGCACCCCGAGGTCGCGTACGAGCACGGTGGCAGCGTGTCCGGCGAACGCGACAGCGTCCTGGGCGCGGTAGGGCATGTCCGGCAGCAGGCCCAGCAGCCTTCCGGCGGCCGTGCAACTGGAGGTGCTGGCGTCGTGCCCGCCCGCCAGGACGTCCCGGATCCCGGCGTAGGAAGCCCGGTCCAGCAGCCCCAGGATGCGTTCGCGCTCGGCGTCCTCGCGGTCCGGTCCGGCCCAGGCCGCCGGACGCCGGCCCGTGGGCCAACCCGTGGCCGGGGCGGCCGTGCGGCCGGTGCGCGTCACGAGCGGCTCCCGGACACGGCGGCCGGTGCGGTGGCGGTGCGCTGGCCCGGGACCGGGAGCGTGTCCGGGCTGTGCGGCTGGGCGGACAGGAAGGCGCCGCCGCAGGCGGTCAGCCGCAGTGCGGTGTCGATCAGCGGGACGTGGCTGAAGGCCTGCGGGAAGTTGCCGA
>NZ_JBIWAP010000098.1:0-10955 GCF_044760075.1 Kitasatospora sp. NPDC098663
CGGTGCCCGGCATCCGCACGTCCATCAGCACCACGTCCGGCCGCAGCCGCCGCGCCAGCTCCACCGCCGCCGCCCCGTCGGCCGCCTCCCCGACCGGCTCCATGTCCGGCTCGGCGCGCAGGATCATGCCGAACGCCAGCCGCAGCAGCTCCTCGTCGTCCACCAGCAGCACCCGGACGCTCACGGCGCGCCCCCGGGATCCAGCCGTACGAAGACCCGCCAGCCGCCGCCCGGCCGCGGGCCCGCCTCCAACACCCCGCCGAAGGCCGCGGCGCGCTCCCGCATCCCCGCGAGACCCCGCCCGGACCCGGCGGATCCCGGCCGCCCGGTCCCTGCGGCCCGCCCGTCGTCGGTCACCTCGACCGTGACCGCCCCCGGCGCGCAGGACACCCGCACCTCGGCGCGCGCCCCCTCCGGCGCGTGGCGCAGCGCGTTGGTCAGCGACTCCTGGACGAGCCGGTGCACCGTCAGCTGCGCCACGGCCGGCACCCTGGCGGCCTCGCCGTCCACCCGCAGCCGGGTCACGAGGCCTGCCGCCTCCATCCGCTCGCACAGCGCCCCGAGCTGCCCGATCCCCGGTGGCGACCGCCGGTCGTCCCCGGGCCCCGCGTCGGGACCGGCGTCCTGGAGCAGGCCCAGCGCCCGCCGCATGTCGGTCAGCGCCTGCCGCCCGGTCTCCGCTATCCGGGCCGTCACGGCGGAGGCGTCGGCCGGCCGCGCGTGCCCGAGCGCGTCCGCCAGCGCCACCACCACCGACAGGCCGTGCGTCACGCTGTCGTGCAACTCCCGCGCGATCCGGTCACGTTCCTCCTCCACCGCCCGACGCTCCCGCTCGTCGCGGTCCCGTTCCAGCCACTCCAGCCGTTCCGCCCGCGCGGCCCGCCGGATCCGGGCGTTCGCCCCGAGCAGCGCGCTCGCGGCGACCCCCGCCGTCATCGCGGCGGCCGAGGCGAGGAACCGGCCCTCGGGCGCCCAGCGCGCCGCCGCCAGCACCGCCCCGGCCACCGCCGCCAGACCCGCCGCCCACGCCGACCGGTACGGCGCCCGCGCGGTCACCGTCCCGAGGGCCACCAGCAACGCCGCGTCGGCCGGCAGCTGAACACCCAGCATCCACTGCGCGAGCGCCGCGGCGGCGATCACCCCGAACGCGGCCCGGGGCGCCCGCCGCCGCCACACCAACGGCAGCACCAGAGCGGTCTGCAGCGCGAAGCCCGTACCGTCCGCCACCCGCCCCGGCCCGAGTGTCACCAGGAACAGGGCCGCCGCGAACGCGGCGTCCGCCACCAGGGGCGGCACCCGCCCCGGCAGCCAGGCGAGGGCGCCCGGCGGGCCCGTCCGTACCGCGCCGGTCCCGGTCATCGTGTCCGTCCTCGCGTCCGCGTCGTCCGGCGTCCTCGCCGGAGTCCCACGGTAGGGCCCCCGCGCCCGCTGAGGCGTCCGCCCACCGGCGGAGACCGGGGGAGACCCCGGAACACCGGGGGCTCCTCCGCGCGGAGGAGCGGACGCGCCCTGGGGCGACCCGCGCCCACCCGCGGGATCGTCCCCCGGCAGGGCGCCCCGCACCCCCGGCGGCGGAATCCTGGTGGCGACCCCGTATCCGCACTGCCCGAGGAGCCCGCCCATGCCCCAGACCCGCCGCGCCCTGCTCGGCACGCTCGGCGCCGCCGCGCTCGCCACCGTGGCCGCCGCCCCCGTCCCCGCCCCGGGAAGCCGCCCCGCCGCCCCGGCCGGGGGGCACGACCCCGCGCACGCCCCCGGCACCCCCGTCCCGCTGCGCCTGCCTGCGCCCACCGGGCCCTGGCCCGTGGGCACCGTCGCGCTGCACCTGGTCGACGACAGCCGCCCCGACCCCCTCCTCCCCGCCAAGCCCTACCGGGAGCTCATGGCCGGCCTCTGGTACCCGGCGGAACCCGGCGCCGGGCACCCGACGGCCCCCTGGCTGCCCCCGGCCGCGGCGGCCGACTGGGACGCGCACTCCGCACCGGCCCTCGGTGTTCCCGCCGGCGCCGCCGACTGGCGGGGGATCAGGACCCACGCCCGCACCGGTGCGCCCGTCGCCCGCCGCGCCGGCCGGCTGCCCGTGGTGCTGTTCTCCTCCGGCGACGGCGGCTCGCGCGCCCTCGGCACCACCCTGGTCGAGGAGCTGGCGAGCCGCGGCCACCTCGTCGTCGCCCTCGACTCCACGTACGAGGCCGAACAGGTCGAGTTCCCCGGCGGCCGGGTCGAACGCGCCCTCCCGCTTCCCGACGACCTCACCCCGGAAGTCATCGCCGCCCTCCTCGCCGGGCACTCCCGGGCCCGCCTCGCCGACGCCCGCTTCGTCCTCGGCGCACTCGACCGGCTCGCCCGCGGGGACCGCCCCGACACCGGCACCGGCCCACTCCCGGACGGGCTCGCCGAAGCCGCCGACCCGGCCAGGACCGGCGTGCTCGGGCAGTCCCTCGGCGGCTCCGTCGCCGCCCAGCTCGCCCACGACGAGCCCCGCGTCCGCGCGGCGGCCGACCTCGACGGCGCCCTCCTCTGGCCCGTCGCCGACAGCGGCCTCGCCAAGCCCTTCCTGCTGATGGCCTCCGGTACGAAGACCCTGCGCACCGAACCGAGCTGGGCCTCCTGCTGGGCGGCGTCCACCGGCCCCCGGCACGCCCTGCGGCTGCGGAACGCCGCCCACGGCTCGTACACCGACCTCCAGGTCCTCCTGCCCCAGGTCGTCCGCCACCTCCCGGTCCCCGACGCGGCCGGACTCATCGGCACTGTTGACCCCCGGCGCTCCCTGGCCGCCCAGCGCACCGCCGTCGCCGCCTTCTTCGCGCGGTACCTGACGGGGCGGCCCACCGGCTTCCTCGACCGGCCCGGCGACGACTGGCCGGAGCTGGAGGTGCTGCGCTGAACCGGCCCGCCCGGCACCCCTTGTGCGCCGGCACGATCGGAGGACGGACGGACCCCCTGTGCCTTCCGCGACCCCGGCGCCGCGAGCGGACCACCCCCGCCGGGCCGCGCCGCCCGCGCCCCGGACAGGGTCCGCGTCCTGATCGCAGACATCCGTCGAGCAGGAGCCCGTCGCGGACCGGCGGGGAATCGCGCCAGCAGGTCTGAGGAACACCCGAGCATGGGGTGGGGAAATCCAGGGATCCTCATCATCACCGGTGGGGGCCCAGCCGATGACCTGGCCGAGGCTGTAGATGCCGCTGGCCGGGCCCGCGTCGTGGGCCCCGGCAACCCCACCGCCGGACACAACCACAACCCCGACCAGGACCCACCCACCACCCCACCCAAGACCACGACCCGCCCGGCCCCGTACGGGCCGTCATCCCGGCACCGACACCGGCCCGCAGCGCTCGCAGCCCCGGCCCCGCACAACGGACGACGCGTGCCACAGGCAATGGAAGGCAGCACGCGCCGTTCCGGCCGATCCTCCCAGGGCCACCACCGCACCCCACCACCCCTTCCCGTCGCCCGCCCGCCAGGCCTGCCCGGCCCCGCCGGCCGTGCATGCCCGCGTCATGGTCGGCCCAGAGGAGGTCGACCCCGTGGCAGAGAGGAATGGAACCTGGGCGATGCCGCGGCGGACTGCTTGGAACATGCGCTGGTCTTTGTCATTCGTGATGGTTGGCCACGATGTGGAGTCGGCCTGCCGGCAGGCGGGCGGTGAGGTTGTGCTTCACCAGTCGGCTGCCGGGCAGGGCATTCGCGGCGAAGCTTCAGATTCCGTCTCAGGCATGGAAGAGGACGAAGGCGGTTTGGCCCATAGGCTGCTCTTCTGCGTCCGGCAGCCGCCGGACGCAGAAGAGCAAGGGGGCGTGCGTCACGGGGCCGCGGAGTGCCGCGCGGCCCGTACTGATCGGCGTTGTCGAGTCGCGCTGATGTCTATGGCCGGTCTTCGCGGCCGAGGTGGTCGCGAAGCCGTGCCCGGTAGAGCAGCCAGCGTGCCAGGAAACCCGTGGCTGCTCCGATGACGACGGTCAGCAGAAGGCTGAACCAGCCCGAAGCGTCGCGGGAGAGAGCCGCCGACACGGCGGAGCTGACGGCTACTGCGATAATGGTGAAGGTTTGCTCACGGTATGCGCTCACAGGATGAGGGCCGGTCAGCACTTGACGAGGCCGGTGGCGATGCCGCCCAGACCGCCGGCGAAGCCTCCGACGGCCGCACCGGGAGCACAGCCGGTTTCCGCTCCGGCGACGCAGCCGGTGACGAGCCCGCCAGCCAGGCCGCCCTTGCCCGTGTCGGTCACGCAGTCCCAGTAGCCGTCGCGCGGCTGGGCATGGAGTGCGGGCTGCAGAGTGCCTTGGATCGAATCGGTCGTGATGTCGACGTGCTGACGGAGCGTGGTCCCTTCCAGGGACCAGGTTATGTCGTGCACGATGCCTTCGGTGTCGACCATGGGGGCGGGCGTGTATCCGGCGGTGATGGAGCCGTCAGCGCCGACGAATTGGATGCCGCCCGTGGGAGTGGCCTCGACGGCGGACCCGTCCGGGGCGGTCAGCTGCCACAGGGTGTCACGGTGGAACGCGGTCGTTCGGCCGGGCTCGGCCAGCGTGTCCACGAAGGCAGCCGCACCGCTTGCCGAGCGCGCGGGCACCGTCACGGTCGTCGGGGAACCGGGACTCCCGGTCTCCGAGACGGCGAAGGCGTTGGGTACGGCCAGAAAGACCGCGGCCCCTGCGGCGAGGAGTCCGGCGGCGAGGACCTGTGCAGGGCGAATGATGGTCGGTTTCAACTGAGTTCCTCTGAGTCTGCTGTTGGGGGCCGGGGATTCGTTCCCCGTCGGTCGGTTGATTCGGTGGAGGATCCTGCTGAGGCCTTGGAGCGGCCGGCCATGGGCGGGTTTCGGCGACCACGGGTCCGTCGTGGCGGGCCCGGGCTGGCCGGTCCTAGAAGCCACTGACTCAACAGCGATCGTGGCTCGTTGACCTGAGGAGACGCTTCGGCCGAAGGGCGGTGAGGCCGCGAAGTCACCGGCACTGGTCCTAGGAAGGATCCGGGGTCAGCCTTGCCACGATCCGTCGCGCGGTGACGACGCCGACGCCCGTGGCCTTTCGCAGGAGAAGCAGCGCCTCGCGGCGTCGTCCTGCTGTCAGCAGCCTGCGGAGTGCCTCCTGGAGCGCGGGTTCGTGGTCGGCGAGCACCGCAGCCGCGTCCTCGGCGGTCACCGGCAGGTTGCGCTTCGCCAGAACTGCCAGCGCATAGGGAGCATGAGCGAGTGGCAGGTCGGACTCCGCTCGCAACGCCCTCATCGCGTCCGTCTCCCGGTCGGCGACCAGGTACCGGAGTGCGGCCTGCTGTTGGTGCTTCGGCACCGGAGTGATGGTGGCCGCAGTGATCACGAGGGGTTCCCCCGGATCGAGTTGACGCCGAGGACCTCACCGGCGAGGGCACTCGGCGTGCTGCCGGGTTCGGGGAGCTGTTCCTCGCCCTTGGCCACGCGATTCGGCGGGTAGGTGGCCTCCTTCACGGAGCCGGCTTCGTTGATGAGGGACTTCGGCTTCAGGGCCCGGGCGGACGCGGTGGTGGCGACGGAGGGTTCGGCTGTCCGGCCGGGGGAGGCTGTGGCGGATCCGGCTGCGTCTGGTGTGGCACCGGCGCCACGGGAGGCTTGGGCGGTCGGTGCGGCTCCGGGGAAGAGTGTGGCGATTGGGACGGGTGTGGTCACGGGTAGGGAGCGTGAGCTTGGCATGGTCGATTTCTGTTCGTTCGGTCTGATATTCGGGTGAATCGGGACGAAGCCAAGCTTGTCGTCGCGGACGGCTGATTCGGGAGTGCCTGGGGACCTGGCGTCCTCCAGAGTGGGACTTGTGTCCCGATCGGACCAGGCCGTTCCTCGGCCCGATGCTCCGCAGGGGCGCTTCCGTTCGCTGAACTTGGTATTCGGGGCTATGAGCGGCTTGCATGACCTTCCATGACGAACCGGAACCTGCTCTTCGTCTTGTCGGACGACATGGAAGCCCTCGATCTCACCGGACCCTTGACCGTCTTCGACTGGGCCAACCGCCTTTCGGCGCAGGGGCGCAGCCGGCCTGCCTACAGGTTGCGTACGGCCAGTCCGGGCGGCCGGTCGGTGACGGCCAGCGGTGGACTGGTCCTGGTCGCGCAGTCTGCGCTGGCGGCGGAGCCCGTACCCGACACCGTGGTGATCCCTGGTGCTCCGAGCGACCCTGACGTGGTCGCCTGGCTCAAGGTGCACGCGTCCGAGATCCGCAGGGTCGTTGCGGTGTACGAGGGCGTTCTCACGCTCGCTGCCGCCGGCCTGCTGGACGGGTGCCGTACCGTCGCGCACTGGCGGCTCGCACCCACCGTGGCCCGCTGTTTCCCTGCCGTGCGGGTCGACTCTGGGTCGATCCACGCCGGTGACGGGCGGAGGTGGACGTCGGCCGGGATGGCCAGCGGCATCGACGTGGCCCTTGACCTGGTGGAGGCCGATCACGGTCCGGACCTCGCGCTGGAGGTCGCCCGGCAGCTGGTGGTGTTCCTGCGTCGGACCCACAACCAGGGGCAGATCAGTACCCAGCTGCGGCTGGCCGCGGCCAGAAGGGGTGGGCTACGGCGGATCCTGGAGTGGATCGTCGACCACCCCGGGGAGGACCTCACCGTTGAGACCCTCTCCAGGCGAGCCGCTCTCTCGCCTCGTCAGTTCACCCGGGCCTTCACCACCGAGACGGGCCTGTCGCCAGGCCGGTTCGTCGCCCAGGTGCGTTTGCAGGCGGCCTGCCAGAGGCTGGTGGAGCACCCGCAAGACAGCCTGGAGGAGGTGGCGAGGTCAGCGGGATTCTCTAGCGCCGAGGTGATGCGACGTGCCTTCCGCAGGGCGCACGGGATCGCCCCCTCCGCCTACCGAAAGGCCAACCTGCCTGGGGCCGCGTGACATCCGCCGCCGGGCCTGGCCCGTGTGCCCAGGGAACGGGCCTGCGAAGAAGGCCCGGGTGGGCGACCCGCCCTGAGCCCAGCTTCGACGTCGGCCACCCCGTCCAGGCCGGAAGGCCCCAGCGCCGGTACCGTCCCGTTCCCGCCGCGGCCTCGTGATCGGGAACAAGCCGCATTGCCGGCGACGCACTTCTCGCTGGCGACGAGGCCTGCCAGCAGCCCCCTGAAGAGGCACGCCTCGGTCCAAGCCCGTCGGGATCATCCTCGATGCGGAAGCGGCTGCCTACCCGCGGCGGGATCCCGACCCTGCGGGGCGAGACGGGCCGAGACCTTCTTTCTGCGGACGACTAACACACCTGCAGGGCATTGGGTCTTTGGCCCCCCAGCCGGGACCAAAGACCCATCTCTTCGAGAAGTTGAGCAGGAAGCTCCCGATTCATCTGGCGGCATGTCATGATTCCTTCCGGCCTTCAGAAATGCAGCCACTCTGAATCCGCGGGCCCAGCGTTACGGTTTCTCCTGTAGATCCGGGCCTCATCATGAATGTCGGCATAAGCCCCCGACAAGGAGATCTTGCACGTGAAAAGGAACTTTATCTCCGGGCAGGTGCGTTCATCGCTCTGACTGGCTTCGCCCTGGGAATCGCCGCACCGGCTGCCAACGCCGCGGAGGTACGCCGCGAGATGGCGGCCGCCTCACAGGTCGATAAGTCGCTGCAGTGGACTGCCGCTGACGTTCGCCGAGCAGATCGCGGGGCTGACGGGCCCGCATGCCCGTTACACGCCACTGGTTCGTGAGCAGTTGACCTCGATCGCTCTCGCGCTGGCCGGCCGGGCGGGTGCCCGTCTGGCCGGGGTGATGGGCCTGCGCGTGGCCAAGGACACGCTGTTACGCCTGGTCCGGGCCGCGCCGGAAGATCCCGTCGGACGGATCCGTGTGCTTGGTGTCGACGATTTCGCTCTGCGGAAGGGTGATTCGTACGCCACGATCCTGGTGGACCTGGAGAGACGGTACCCGGTGGACGTGCTGGCCGGCCGGGATGCCGAGCCGCTGACCGCATGGCTGAAGGGCCATCCGGAAGTGGAGATCATTTGCCGGGACCGGGCTGGGGCTTATGCCGAGGGCGCTCGCAGCGGCGCTCCGCAAGCGGTGCAGGTCGCCGACGCCTGGCATTTGTGGCACAACCTCGGCGAGGCCGTGGAAAAGACCGTCGCCGCGCACCACACCTGCGTTCGGACCGCGTTCGAGAACATCGTGCCGGCTGGCCCATCGCCCAGCGACGACATCTGGCTGACGCCGCCGCCACCGGCTGCCGGGATGCTCGACATCTGCGGACGCGACCGCCGCCTGGTGATCCGGACCAAGGAACGCTACAGCGCCGTTCGGCAGTTCCTGGACGACGGCAGCACGCTGGAGGACATCTTCCGGACACTGCGGCTGGACCGGTCCACGGTGCGCCGCTTCGCCCGCGCCACCAGCATCGACGAACTGCTGGTCAAAGCGACGAACCGCTCCACCCTCCTGGACGAGTACAAGCCCTACCTCCACCAGCGGTGGAACGAGGGCTGTCGCGACACTGCCCAGCTCCATCAGGAGATCGTCACCTCGGGCTTCACCGGAAGCATCCAGACCGTCCGCCGCTACCTCCGCCCGTTCAAGACCGCCACCGCCGCGCCACCCACGCGCTGCCCGGCTCCACGGCCCCGCCGGATCGTCCGCTGGATCATGACCGACCCCGGAAGCCTGACAGCCGATGATGCCGCCGATCTCAAGGAGATCCGAGCCAACTGCCCCGAACTCGATGCCGTCACCCACCACGTCCGTGACTTCGCCGCCATGATGCGCGACCTGCGGGGCGACCAACTGCCCGCCTGGATGGAGCGCGTCGTCGCCGACGACCTACCCGCCCTGCACTCGCTGGTCACCGGGCCCCGCCGCGACCAGGACGCCGTCGTCGCCGGCCTGTCCAGCCCCTGGAGCCCAGGCCAGGTCGAGGGCCACGTCACGCGGGTCAAGCTCCTCAATCGGCAAGGCTACGGACGTGCCAACCTCGACCTCCTCCGCACCCGGATTCTCCTACGCGTTTGAACCAACAGAGAATCAACTCATGGACCACCTTCTGAGGTTTCTTCACGCCCGCAACGAGGCCGACAACCACGCCTATGCCGAGGTCGCCCACCGCTTCGGCGGGGATGCTCTCCTGGACAGTCACCTGCCGATGCTCGACCTCGTCGAGATGTTGGCTCGGGACTACGAGGCGATGGATTCCTCCGACCCACGCTTCACCGGTCTCGCGTACGCGCTTCGCGTCCTCGCGCAGTCGTACGCCGAGCACACCGACTACCGGCCGGAGTGGCGACCATAGGATCGGCCAAAGGGATGGACTCCAGCGCATCACAAGATCGTCGACAGAGCCCGTAATTCCCCAGGCGCTGGCTGGCGCGGGGTGGGTTCTGTCCAGTCGATCGCGGGCAGCGTTAGGCTGCGGATGATCACCGATTCGAGTGCCAAGTAGCAAAGGGTGTGTGCACGTGGCGGCAGGCTCAACGGAGCATCCGCCCGATGGCAGCCGGAGTAACACCTGGGACAGTGCCTCCGTGCAGGCCCGGGTCGCAGCCATGGCGGAACAGGATCCCGAGTTCAAGCGCTTCGGCGCCAAGGATCACGGCTACCGACTACATCCGCCCCTGGCCGAGAAAGCGGTCCGCTCCTTTGAGCGTGAGCACGGAGTCAGGCTGCCCGAGTCCTACCGCGGCTTTCTCACGGATGTGGCGGACGGAGGAGCCGGCCCCCATTACGGCCTGTTCCGGCTCACCGACCGCCTGGCCGAGGAGGACGCGGTGTACGACCTGCGGGAGGAAGGTCGTACACCCGGCTTTCTGGCCACACCGTTTCCGTACGCTCAGGCGTGCCCCGGCCCTGGTAGGGCAGGCAGCGCCGACTACTCGGTGAGTGGAACCCTCGTCATCGCAGAAGCCGGGAGCGGAGAGTTCCACCGCCTCGTCGTTACCGGGAGGAGCGCCGGCCAGGTGTGGTCCGACGACCCCGGCTGGGGCGGTCTGACCCTGGGCCCGGACTTCCACCGCTGGTACACAGCATGGCTGGAGTCAACGAGCTGAGCCCGCGACCGACCGGGCTGGACACTACTTGGTCAGTGGTTTTTCGGTCTTGTCGGTGGGGTTCTTCGGTCGTTTGTTCGGCCGGTAGCTGGGGCCGTTCATGATGACCTGGTGGCTGGTGTTGACCAGCCGGTCCAGGAGGGACTCGGCGACGACGGGGTTGGGGAGGAGCGGATACCAGTCGCTGGGTGCCCGGTTGCTGGTGATGATCAGGGACCGGCCCTGCCGCTCGCTGACCAGTTCGTAGAGGTCGTCGGCCTGGGCCGCTGTGAGCTGGCGCATCGCGAAGTCGTCGAGGATGAGGACATCGGGGCGGATCAGCTCGCGGATCCGCTTGTCCCAGGTGCGGTCCGCGTGGCCGCCGGCCAGGTCCGCCAGGATCCGGCTGGTCTTCGCGAAGCGGACGTTCGCGCCCTGCCGGACGGTCAGGTGGCCCAAGGCCTGGGCGATGTGTGTCTTGCCGACGCCGACCGGGCCGAACAAAATTACGGACTCGCCGGCGTGCAGCCAGCGCAGGGCGGCCAGGTCGCGGATCTGGGCCGCGGGGAGCTTGGAGGAGGCGGCGAAGTCGAACTCCTCCAGGGTGACCTGCTGCTCGAACTTCGCTCTCTGCAGGCGCCGTTGGAAGGCGACGGTCTCGCGGCGGGTGATTTCGTCCTGGCAGAGGACCTGGAGGAAGTCCAGGTGCCCGAGCTCGCCGCCGTGGGCCTGAAGCAGGCGGGCGTCGAGGGTCTCCAGCATCCCGGACAGCCGAAGTGCCTTGAGGGACTCGCGCAGGGCCGTGTTCATCACGCTCATCGGACGGCCTCCTGGCTGCCTGGCCGGAGAACCGCACGTTGAGTAGCTCTGTCGGCGACGAGTAGCATGCTGAGTCACAGCAGGTGAGCAGGGTGGGGTAGGTGCCGAGAAGTGGCTTCGGCTGCCGGGTGCACAATTGACGTGGCGTTCGTGATCAAGTGGTGATTGAGAGCGGTGCCGAG
>NZ_JBIWAP010000099.1:0-10255 GCF_044760075.1 Kitasatospora sp. NPDC098663
GGGCCGCGACGGCCCGTGCTGCGTCGGTCTCGGTGAAGACGCCGGGTGCCTGTGGGTCGATCCCGGACGCCGCCCACAGTGCGCGGGCGTCCGCGAGGCCGGCGATCGGCTTGGCGTGCCGGTAGGCCTCGTTGACCAGCAGGACGATCCGGGAGTCGAGTGCCGGCTGTCCGCCCGCGACCGCGCCGGACTTGGCGTCACGCGCGCCGCGGTCGTCCGCACCGGGTGCGGGAGCGTTGGTCACCAGTAGCGCGTCGAACTCCACGGACCGGGCTGCCCCGAAGGTCCGCTGCACGGCGAGACCCTCGGCCAGCGGAGCCCCGGTGGGTCCGATGAGCAGTGGCAACAGCCCTGCGGCCAGAGCGGCTTCACGCATCGCGCGCGCCGCGCCGGGGTCGCTGCCGGCGCCGGCGATGATGCCGAGCACGCGGCCGGTCGCCGGCCAGCGCTGGCCCAGCTGGGACAGGGCCGCACTGGCGGTGACGTCGGCGTGTGCCTTGGCGGTCGGTGCGGGCAGGCCCAGGCCGGTGGCGACCTCGCGGCACAGCTCGTCGTCAATCCGCGCCAGGACGGTCAGCGCCCGCTCTTTGATCGCCTGCTCGTAGACCTTCGACAACTCGAATGTGTAGGCGGCAATGACGTGTTCGCGCTCGACTGGGCTCAGGCTCAGCCAGAACAGGCGAGGCTGGCTGAAGTGGTCGTCGAACGAGGCGGGCGCCGCACGCACCTTGGCGCTCGCGGCGATCGGGGTCGGGTACTCCACGAAGGCGTGCTCCGCGATGCCGGCGAAGAACGGGCAACCGCCGTCGAGCGAGTTCGGCTTGTACGGAGCCACACCGCTGTGGACGGCGTCCTGGTGGAAACCGTCGCGCAGCATGTCGTTGACCGGCGCGTGGGTGCGGTTGATCGGGATCTGCGCGAAGTTCGGCCCACCCAGGCGCGTGATCTGCGTGTCGAGGTAGGAGAAGAGTCGGCCGGAGAGCAGCGGGTCGTCGGTGATGTCGACGCCGGGAACGAGGTGGCCTGGGTGGAAGGCGACCTGCTCGGTCTCGGCGAAGTAGTTGGTGGGGTTGGCGTTGAGCGTCATCAGCCCGATCGGGCGCACCGGGGCGAGCTCCTCGGGGACGATCTTGGTCGGGTCGAGCAGGTCGATGCCGTCGAAGGTCTGGTCCGGGGTGTCGGGGAACGTCTGGATGCCGAGTTCCCACTGCGGGAAGTTGCCCACCTCGATGGCATCGGCGAGGTCGCGCCGGTGGAAGTCGGGGTCCATGCCGCCGATCAGCTGGGCCTCGTCCCAGACCAGGGAATGCACGCCCAGTTTGGGCTTCCAGTGGAACTTCACCAGCGTGCTCGCGCCGTCTGCGTTGACCAGGCGGAAGGTGTGGATCCCGAAGCCCTCCATCATGCGGTAGGAGCGCGGGATGCCCCGGTCGGACATGTTCCAGATGGTGTGGTGGGTGGCCTCGGTGTGCAGTGAGACGAAGTCCCAGAACGTGTCGTGCGCGCTCTGTGCCTGGGGGATCTCGCGGTCCGGGTGCGGCTTGCCCGCGTGGATGACGTCGGGGAACTTGATCGCGTCCTGGATGAAGAACACCGGGATGTTGTTGCCGACCAGGTCGAAGACTCCCTCGGCAGTGTAGAACTTCGTCGCGAAGCCGCGGGTGTCGCGCACGGTATCCGCCGAGCCCCGCGACCCGAGGACGGTGGAGAAGCGCACGAACACCGGCGTCTGGACGCCCTCGGCCAGGAATGTCGCCTTGCAGACGCCGCCTGCGGTGCCGTAACCGCGGAAGACGCCGTGGGCTGCGGCGCCACGGGCGTGCACCACCCGCTCGGGGATCCGCTCGTGGTCGAAGTGCGTGATCTTCTCCCGCAGGTGGTGGTCCTGCAGGAGCACCGGGCCGCGTGGGCCAGCCTTCAGCGAGTGATCGGAGTCCGGCAGCCGCACGCCCTGGGCGGTCGTCAGGTAGCCGCCGTTCTGCGCCCGCAGGTCCGCGGACGCCCCCGCGCCACGGGCGGTCGCGGACAGGACGGCAGGCGCGTTCTGGTCCGGCTTGGGCGGCAGCGGCGCGCGCGGCTCGGTGGGCTCCGCGACCGTCGGCGAATCTGCCGAGGGCGCACCCGGAGCCGCCTGACGGTGGCAGTCCACCATGCCTGTCACGGCCTCAGCCACGGTGGGCACGGCCTTCTGGACGGGGTTGGACTCGCGCATTGTTCCTCCTGATCGAACATCGGTCCACCCACGTCAGGATGGACGGGCCGCCTACAAATGACTATCGGCCGGGCTGGACGGCTCGTGGCGGCGGCGCACCGCGAGAAGCCGGCTGGATATCGGAGGTCGTCTGCCCGAGAGGGCAGGCGGTACACCTCGGGCTGCCGCAGCAGGGACCTGCTTGGCCGGACGGCGCCCGATTGCCCGTCGGTGCAGACTCGCGAACACCGCGATTCCGTCCGGCCACCCAGCGGCTGCGACGCCTGGCCACCACCTCGGACACCCGAACACCGCCCATCTGAGCGTCTCAATGACCGCTAACACCTTTTCCAGGGGGTGACCGCTTTACCGGCGTGCGGACGCGCGACCTGACCCCGGCCTTGTCACGTTACGAGCTGCCGTGCCAGGGCAGACGGATCGTGTGCCGGACATACGGAACGAGTCGGGGGGACTGGCGTGCTGCTGACGTGGATCGGGGTCATCGGTGGCTACGGCCTCGGCGGGCTGGTGGTGATGCGCGCCGTGTTCGAACAAGGCAGGGCCCGATTCCGGCGGACCACTCCCGTGGAGACCGAAAGGTTCGACCAGCAGGAGCGTCAGCACATCGAGGTCGTGGCCCTTGTCGCGGGACTCCTGTGGATCGTCGTCCTACCCGCGATTGTGCTCGGGCGCCTGGTGGCGAGGCTGGGCCTGGCCCGTCCCCGTGGCAGTGGGGGCGATCCCGTCTCCGCCGGTCGGATCGACGAACTTGAACGGGTTCTCAGCATGGGGCCCTACGCGCCAGTCGACGATCCGGTCGAACGGTAGGCCTCGGACGCCGGCCCTGTCTGCACCTGGGCAGGACGTGCCCTGGCGCCCCGTCGACCGGCTTCAACAGCTCCCTATGGCTCCGAGCCCGTCGGCCCGACAGAGCAGGCCCGTATGTAGCACTACTGTTCAGGCCGTGAAGAATCTCGGCGGTACCAGCAACGAGGTCCACGGCGGTCAGGTCGACGGAGCCCTTATTCAGGCGGGAGCCGTCCACGGCGGCATACACCTGATGAACAGGTCGATCGGAAGAGGGCATTGGAGCCCGCTCGGCCTGCTCTGGCGATTCGTGGCATCGTTGGCCGGGTGCGCGGCCGTGTACGGCGTGACGCGTGGGGGCACACCGCTGTCGGGGCTGGCTGCGGCGTGCAACGGCGTGGCGATTCCGGCAGGCTGGACGGTTCCCGCCGCGAACTGGGTCGCCTCGCACTCCGAGGGAGTCTCCTTCATCGCCCTTAGCATGGTCACGATCGGCATCCTCTCCCTGCCGAGGCCCCCTACGTCGGGATGGGACGTGGGCGGGTCCCTGGAGTGGCGCAGCCCGTCGACCACTGTGCTGGCCGCCTCGGTATTGGCCCAGTGCGGATGGAGTTGGTGGACGACCATCGACATCGGGCTGGTCGGCGCCTGCGGCGTCTGGATTGCGGGTAGGAACCCCCGTCGTTTCCCCGACAGACGGGGCATCGTGTCGGCCCCTACGGCTTCCCTCGTCCTCGCCCTCGTGTTCGCTCCTGTTTACGTTGGCCTCTGGCTCTTCGCGCGGGACGAACCGAGGGCAACGTAGATCCGGGATGGATCGGGCGGCCTGTACGGGAGCCTTGATCGAGGTGCCCGATTCAATGTCAAGTCGGCGCTTCATGCTTCTGACCAGTGTGTTTCGCGCGACCAGATAGGCTGGGCACCTGAACTTAGCCTGATCACGGCCCGGCGTGGCTCGCCTCTGGAAACGGGAAGGTGAAACGGTTGCCCTACGTGCCGCTATGCGGTAGGGAGAATGCCGCGAGCCGCGAGCCGCGAGCCGCGAGCCGCGAGCCGCGAGCCGCGAGCCGCGAGCCGCCTGAGCGGCACTGTGGGATCCTGCGGTCAAGCGGAGGTGCACGATGGATCCCGATGAGCACATTCACGTCCCGGTGGGGGAGGATGCTCGCCGCTGGCGAACCTTCAATGGCGAACGGACCGTGGTCGTGGCCGCGCGAACGGTCACTTCGCTCGTGCGCGTGCTGGACGTGGTCCCCGAGATACTCCACGACGACGCCCGGATCGCCGTAGTCTTCGGCTACGACCCGACATCGGCCTTCAATGACGGTGTCCTCGATCTGCTCCGCTCTCTGGGCTGCCGCACCATGCCCTGGTCGCAGCTCGCCGAGTGTGCTCCCGACCTGGTGATCTCCGCGTCGGAGAACCTCACCGTTCCCCCGGGGGACTACCCGGTCCTGGTCCTGCCCCACGGCATCGGTTTCCAGAAGCAGGTCCCGGACTCGGCTGGCCCCGGCACGCGGCTGTCCGGTCTGGTGCCGGACGCGCTGTTGGAGGCCCGCCGGGCCTGGCTCGCGGTGTCGCATCCCTCCCAGGAGGCCCAGTTGTCCTCCTTCCGGCCCAACACGGCGGGCAGAACCGTGCTGGTCGGCGACCCTTGCTACGACCGGCTCCTTGCCAGCGGCCGGTGGCGCGAACGGTACCGGTCCGCCCTGGGCATCCTGCCCTGCCAGCGCCTGGTGCTGGTTACCTCGACCTGGGGTACGGAGTCACTGGCCGGCCGCAACCCGGAACTGCCTGCCGAACTGTTGGCTCAGCTCCCGGCCGATGAGTACCGGGTTGCCCTCGTCCTGCACCCCAACGTGTGGTCCGGGCACGGCGCCTGGCAGGTCGGGGTCCTCCAGCGGACCGCGGTGGAGGCCGGGCTGACCACCGTCGACCCGACGGACGGCTGGCAGCAAGCCCTGGTCGCCGCGGACCTGGTGATCGGGGACCACGGCTCGGTGACGATGTACGGGGCAGCGATCGGACGTCCCGTTTTGCTCGCCGCGTTCGGTTCCGAGGCTGTCCCCGGAACAGCGGGCTGGACCCTGCGCACAGCGGCACCGTGGCTGGACACAACACGGCCCCTGTCTGGACAGATCGAGGCGGCACTCACCGATCACCGCCCAGACCGGTACGAGCGAGTCGTCTCCGAGGCGTTCGCCGCTCCCGGCCGGGCACTCCCCCGGCTGCGCGAGACGGTCTACAACCTGCTCGGCCTGGCCCCTCCCAAGCGGCCCGCCCGCACCGCCCACGCTTTTCCGCTGCCCGCGCCGGGGGCCGCGCCTCCCCGCTCGCTGCTGGTCCGCACCACGGTCGTGAGGCGCCGGGCCGACGCGATCGAGGTGGACCTGCACCGCTTCCCCGCCGCGCTGGCCGCCGGGGCGGCGGAGACGGCCGACTCGTTCCAGCACCTGTCCTGCGACGTGGACGAACCGGACACCCGGCTCGCCGAGAGCGCGACCGCCGTTCTGGTCCGCTCCTCGGTCTTCGCCACCACCGAGGGACGGCGGCGGCTCGCGGAACTGCTGACCGACTTCCCCGGTGCGAGACTCGCTGCAGTGGCCACGGAGCACGGCTGCCTGGTCGGCCTGCGCGACGGCAGGGCGGTCGAGGTCAGCGCCGGCACCGGCCCGTGCCCGGATCCGGGGGCGGCCGCCGCCGCGACCTACACCGTCATGCGCCTCGAGCTGCCGCCGGACGACCTCACGGTGACGCTGCGCCGTGGAACCTTCCGTCAGGAGCTGCTGCTCCGGATGCACCGTCCGGCAGCGGTCGATCAGGCTCCCGCGAGCCGGGACAGGACTCCCGCCGCCCGGGGGCTACCGCCCTCCTCGTAGACCGCGAGCGCCCGGCGCAGACAGTCCCGCACCTCTGCCGGGTCGTCCAGCAGGTCCGCGAGGTCCTCCAACGCCCGAGCCTCGTAATGGGAGGCCTCCTCCTCGTGCAGGCGGGTGACCGCCTGCCGCAGATCGGCCACCGCTCCGGCGCGGTCCCCAAGCCGTTCCCTGGTCCGGCCCAGGTCCGCCAGCGCCCGCGCCGCCATCCGCTTGTCACCCCGGGCGGACAAATCCTCCATCGCTGCGGCGAGGCCGGCCAGGGCGGCGGCGTGGTCACCGCTGGCGCTCTGGGCGCAGCCGAGGAAGTAGCGGGCCAGGGCGGCCCCGCGGCCCTCCCCGGCCTGGAGGTTGAGCGCGAGCGAGGCCCGGTACGCGTCGACCGCGCGAGCCTGGTCGCGCCCTTCCCAGTACCGGCCCAGGAACTCCTGTACCGAGGCCTGGAGGACGAGGTGACCCGATTCCAGCGCCAGCTGGTCCGCAGATTCCAGCTGGGCCCGGGCCTCGTCGTCCCGGCCCAGGTCGAGTAGCGGCCGGGAGAGCAGGCTTCGCAGCCTGGCCTCGGCCGCCGGCTGCCCGTCACGCGCCGCGGCCTCCGCCCCCAGTTCCAGCGACTCCCTCCAGTCGGCGAGGTGCCGGTGGTGCAGGAAGAGCACGGTGAATGCCTCCGCCAACTGCCACACCTGACGGTTGAAGCCCGACGCCGCGGCGGCCCTGAGCACGGCAAGGATGTCACCGCGTTCGGCTTCCAGCCAAGCCAGGGCGTCCTGCTTGGGGCTACTCGTCGCCCCGAACGGCTCGGTGCTGCCGGCCTTCCCTCCGGGACCACCGGTTCCGAGGCTCTCGGCAGGCTCGGCAATCCTCAACCGGTCGACCCGTACGGCGAGATCGGCCAGACCAGCCAGGGCCCGGTAGTGGCCGCTGACCCGGCGGACGACCTCCCGCTCCGCGTCCGGTGCATCGAGCTCGCGGGCCAGGCCCCGCGCGTGGAGGCGGACCAGGTTGTGCATGGCGTACCGGCCGTCCTCGGCCTCGGTCAGCAGGCTCGCCGCTTCGAGGGTGTCCAGTGCGCCCTGCACGTCTGCATGGGGGAAGCCCGAGACCAGCGCCACCAAGCCGATGTCGAAGGCCCGAGTGGGAAAGAGGCCGAGGATCCGGTAGACCCTCGCAGCGGTGTCCGGGAGGTCCCGGTAGACCAATTCCAGTGCTGCCGCCATGGTGCGCTCCTCGGGGCCGGACGACGCGGCGATCCGCGCGAGGCGGCTCTGTTCGTCGGCCAGTTCTCCGACCAACGAGCCGATCGTCAATCGCCGGTGGGTCACCAGACGGGCGGCGCAGAGCCGCAGTGCCATCGGCAGGCCGCCGCACAGTCCGACCAGTTCGGCCGCGGCCTCCGCTTCGGTCTCGACCCGCCGCTCCCCGCAGAGCGCGGCCAGCAGTTCCAGAGAGCTGCCGTGGTCGAGCACGTCGAGCTGGAGGAGCGCCGCCCCGTCGAGGGCGAGTTCCCCCAGCCGCCAGGTGCTGGTGGCGAGCACCGCGCTGCCCGCTCCCTGCGGCAGCAGGGCAGTCACCTGGGCGGGGTGGCTGACGTCGTCGAGCACCACCAGCATCCGCCGGTCCGCCGACAGGGTGCGGTAGAGCGCGGCGCGGTCGGCGAGTTTGGCCGGCAGGTAGGGGTCGTACACACCGAGGCCGCGCAGGCACATCGCCAGCGCCTCCGAGACGTCCCCGCCGTCGCCGCCGCCCAGGGCTCCGAAGTCCACGTAGAACTGGCCGCCATGGAAGCGCTCCCGATGGCGGTGGGCCCACTGCCGGGCGGCGGCGGTCTTCCCGATGCCGGGAAGGCCGCTGAACACGCCGATAGGGCAGCCCTGGACGTCCTCGCCGCCCGCTAACACCCCGTCCAGCTCGGCGAGCGCCCACTCGCGGTCGACGAAGCGCCGCGGAGGGCGGGGAACCTGGTCGGGTCGCCGGCCCCCCGACTCCGGGGACGGCGCCGAGTGGTAGTTGAAGGTGATGCCGCCGTGGACGCTGCCCACTTGGGCGATCGAGCCGTGCACCGTCCCCGGCAGGCTGTTGACCACGTGCAGTGGCACGGGGTGCCCCGCGTTCTCCCACCCGTTCACGCAGCCCACCGCCTCTCCGGATCGCCGACGGAGTCACGTTACTGGAAGGAGCCCCGGAAGGGCGACGCTTCAATCGATACCATCGGGGCATGCCACACGAGGTCCACGAAGTCGAGCCCGAAACTCCTCGAAACCCTTGTGTCGAATCCTCACAGGCCGATATAATGGGACAATTTGCGGGCAGCGGGCAGCGGGCAGCGGGCAGCGGGCAGCGGGCAGCGGGCAGCGGGCAGCGGGCAGCGGGCAGCGGGCAGCGGGCAGCGGGCAGCGGGCAGTGCTGATCCCGGTGCGCTCCGCAGGGGCACTCCACCGGCTCCTTGACGTGCTGCCGGTGTTCCTCGGGGATCCGCGCATCACCACCCGTTTCACCCTCGCCCCGGGTTCCGACTTCGATGTCGAGGCCCTCGCCGCACTCGACCGGTCCGGCGCCCGGACCGTGCCGTGGCAGGAAGCCCTCCGCGCCGACCACGACCTAGTGCTGGCTGCGAGCCCCAAGGGTGAGCTACGCGAACTCTCCGGCCCCCGGGTCCTGCTTCCGCACGGGGCGGGCTTCAACAAGGCCGTCCGCGGCGACGGTTCACCGGGCGTACCGTCGGGCCTGGATCCCGCCTACCTGCTCCCCGGCGGTACCCCTTGGGCCGACCTGCACGCCCTCGCCCATGACAACCAGGTCGCCCTGCTGATCCATCACTGCCCCTCCCTGGTGGGCCGGGCCAGCGTGGTCGGGGATCCCACCCTCGACCGGCTTCTGGTCTCCACCAGCCACCGTACGCACTACCGCGACGCCCTGGGGACGGGACGGCGACGGCTGGTCGTGCTCACCTCCACCTGGGGGCCGGAATCCCTCCTGTCCCGACGCCCCGGGCTGCCCGGCGAACTCGTCGCCCTGCTGCCCCAGGACGCCTTCCAGGTCGCCCTGGTCCTGCATCCGAACGAGCACAGCCGAACCGGCGCATTCGACCTGTCCCGGCAGCTGGCCCCGGCCTTGGCCGCGGGGCTGGTGCTGTCCCGGCCGTACGAGGAGTGGGCCGCGCTCCTGGTCGCGGCGGACTCCGTGGTCACTGATCACGGATCCACCGCCCTGTACGCGGCCGCGCTTGGCCGTCCGGTCGTGAACGCGTACGACGGCGGCAACGAGTTGCTCCCGGGGAGCCCCATGGCGCGGCTACTCGCCCGGGCTCCCCGGCTCGCCGAGGCGGGGCAGCTGGAAGAGGTCCTGGTGGGGGCTGCCAGGCTGGACACGCGTCCCGTCGCTGAGGCCGCCTTTGCGCGGCAGGGCGAGGCCCTACCGCGACTACAGCGAAGGCTCTACCGGATGCTCGGCCTGCGCCCGGTCGCCCCGGCTCCGGAAGCCCAGGCCTTCCCCGCCCCGACCAGCGTGGACCGCCGTCCGGCGGCCCACGCCGTCCGAACGGAGTTGGACGGCCGCCGGATCATCGTGGAGCGCTTCCCCCCGCAGACCCCACGCGCGGTGCACCACCTCGCGGCCGAGCATCCGAAGGCCGGACCACGAGCGGTACAGAGCGCGGCCGTGCTGTGGCGATGCGCCCGGCCGACCGGTCCCGGTCCTGCCGGCCCGCGCCGGTTCTCCACCACCTGGACGGCTGTCGGCTGGACGGCCCACGTCCTGGAAGAGGCGCCGCTCTGCCGTACGGCCGCCGCAGTTCTGTCCGCCGAGCGGTGCCTCCTCAGACACCGCTCGCACGGGCTCTTCAGTATTCGGCTAGAGCCCCACCGGGCCGGGGGCCGGATGTCACGCATCGATCCGGTGGCGGCGGTCTCCGCGGTACACGCCTGGCTCGGCGCTGCGGCGCCCGCCGCCGTCGCGTCCGCTGTCCCAGTCGTCCTCACCTGCGGAACGGGGCCGCTCATCGTACGCGTCCATGTGTGCCCTCCTGCCCCCGAAGACCTCGACCACGAACTCTGACCGCCCAACCCGCCCTCAGCCTCCGTCTCGGACCTGCCGGGAGGCAGCCCGGTACTGCTCGGCCTCGGCGAGGTCGCCCCGGCCCTCCGCCAGGACCGCCAGTTCCTCCAGCACCCGGACCTCGTCGGTGCCCGAGCGCCGCTCGCGGGCCCCGTCCAGGGCAGCCCGGACCAGGGCCTCCGCCTCCTGTGCGCGCCCCGACAGCCGCAACGCCCGCCCGAGTTCGAAGCCCGACCGCGAGGCCATCCGGCCGCGTCCTTGATCCCGCGCCATGCGGTGGCTCTGCTCCAGCAGCCGAACCGCACCACCGTGGTCTCCGCCCGCCAGG
>NZ_JBIWAP010000100.1:0-9810 GCF_044760075.1 Kitasatospora sp. NPDC098663
GTGCACGGTCGGAGACTGCCGTCCACCGGGGAGCCCCCACCGCCCCCCACCCGTGAGTCAAGGACGATGGCGAGCTCAGACCGGAACGGCCGGCACCAGGACGACGAGCACCACCAGGAGCACGCCGGGCCGCTACTCGCTCGTGCAGGGGCACACCTCAGTGCCGCAGGACTCGCCGTCCTCGCCGACGCATTGCACCGCCAGGCAGCACATGCACCAGTCGCACCTGCGGTTGAGGTCGCGCATCCGCGCCCAGTCGTCCGGATCGCCCATGCCGAGCATCTCGTCAAAGATCGTGGCCATACCCGAGATTAACGAGCGGCACACCCTTGCATCACGACCCGACGGCGACCCGATCCCCGACTCCGGAAGCCGCGGATTTCCGGTGATCGAAGTCGGTCACACCTCAGACACTTGAGTGACCAGGGCGAGGGCCGGGCGCTCGGCGCCGACCTCCGCGACGTCCTGGTCCTCGTCGGCGACGTCGTCCCCCTCCTCGTCGTTGACGGCGTCGAACAGGCGCCGACCGTACGGCTCGGTCTCGGGGCCGCCTTCCATCCACCGCTCGCCGAGCGCGCACACCCGGTCCATGTTCGCCAGCAGTTCCAGGTAGGCCCGGGCCAACTCCCGGGTGCCGGAGCTGACCATCGGGTCGTTCAGGATCGACTGCGCGGAAGCCGCGGATACGTACGTCATGCAGTGCCCAACGACGCGCGCGCTGACGGGTCGCGGCCGTTGGTCGCACCTCTGGCATTTCGGTGATCTTGGTCAGGGAGTGCCAAGGTATCGTCACCCGCCGCTGCCGATACGGTCCCTGGATGAGCACTCCACACCGCCGCCCGCTGTCCCGCCGCGACCTCCTCGACGACGAGCACCAGGCCGTCGAGTCCGGGACCGCCGGCGCCCGCCGACTCCCGATCGAAGCCGTGGTTCTCGAAGGCCTGGCCGCCGTCGCCGACGTCCACCAGGAGCACGCCGAGCCGCCCCGCCGACGCCCCCTCGGCACCGGCCCGGGCGCGTGAAACTGGAACAGTAAGCACTAACTCGCTGCACCCGGTTACCGCGCGAAACTGCCCTCCGCGGGCGGAGCGAGTTAGTGCGAACTGGGCCCAGTTCGCGGCCCGCTCGCAGCGGAGCGAGCTATCCCGTTGGACTGTCCAACCGGGCACGAAGACCCCGACCGAGGACGGCCGGGGTCTCGGCTTTCTTGCGCCAACTCGCGTCCGCCGACCTGTGGTGATGCGCCAACTCAGCCCCGGGCGCGGGCCCGTTCGATGCCTGCCACGAGCGCATCGGCCTGGGCGGCCTGGGCGGCGCGGCGGCGGCGGAGGAACTCGGCCTGGGCGTCGTTGGGCTGGGGCCAGAGCGCGGTTCGCCGGAGGTCGTCCAGCGCTTCCGGCGACGTGTACTCCGACCACCACATCGGCACCGGGGTGTTGGTCTGCCGCCGTTCCTCGGCCACCTGCTCGGCGACCTTCGCCGCCTCTGCCCGTGCCTGCTCGGCCTTCTCCAGCCGGGCCTTGGTCTCCGGTTCGTCGGCGGCCTGAGCCAACGTCGACATGCGCTCGGCGACGTCGGCCTGGTCGAAGCCGCGGCGCCAGACCGCGACCCGGGCGGCCATCTCGGCGCGGGTCATGCGCCGCAGAACTTCGGCGGCGGTGAGCGTGGTGGTGGCGGGCTCCAGGTGCTCGGCGTCGAAGACGTCGGCGCCCCAGACCAGCGCCCAGGACTCGACCAGGGCGCGGACGGCGCGGACGCCGCCCGCCTCAGCCGCCTTGAGGAGCGCGAGGGCGCGGCCCTTGCGGCGGGCGATGTGGCGGTACCAGGTGGCGGCCGGGATCATCGCGAGCCGGTCTCCGGCGGCGGCCTCCTCGGCGGCCACCTTGCCGTCGTCGCGGGCGTCCAGCTCGAAGCCCATCTCCGCCAGCAGCTTGCGCAGGCCGTTGGACCAGTACAGGGACCGGATCCCAGAGGCGACGGACTCGAACTCCCGCCACAGCGCGACGTCGCGCGGGTCGGCGTCGGGGAGCACGGCGGCGCGGGCGATCTCGATCGGGGTCCGGTGTCCGCCGTTGCCCACCTTGACGTCCTGGCGGGTCATTTCGGCGGCGACGCCCCAGGACGCCTTCCCGTCCTGGCCCTTCATCAGGTAGCGGGCGAGCTTGCCTGACTCTCCCCGGTCCGGGGCGTCGATCCGTACGCCGACCGGGCTGCCGTCCTGGTCGAACTCGACGGGCAGGTAGGCGCCGGCCTTTTCGAGCGCGGCGGACCAGACCTCAAAGGCGAGGTGCTGCAGCTGCTTGACGCGCTCGGCCCCGAGCGGCCGGGCCAGGAACAGCAGCACGTGGTAGTGGACGTGCCACCCGTTCTCTCCGTGGGTGACCTCCCAGGCCCGGACGAAGCCGCGGACCCCGAAGCCCTTCTTCGCGTCGCGCCAGCGGCGGCCCGCGTTCTGACCGAAGCCCTCGCGCCAGGCGACGCGCTGTTGTTCGGCGAGCGCCTCCAGGCGCTGGCGCTCGTAGTGGCGCATGGTCAGCGTCATCATGACCAGGCCGCAGCTCTGGCACTCCCAGAACCGGCCGACCTGGTCCAGCTCGTCCTGGCGGACGCGGCGGATCGAGGTCTGGCAGCACGGGCAGACGTGGACGGACCCGCAGGTGACGACTCCGGCGAATCCGGCCCGGCCGTTGCGGATCACCGGCACCACGCCGCCCGCCAGGACGGACAGGCCGCACCTCGCCAGCCGCTCCAGGCCGGTGACCGCCCGCAGGCTCTCCCGCAGCTCGAACCGCCCGTCGCGGGCGGCGGTGTCCGCGTCCGAGGCCATCGGCGTACCGGCGTCCGCGCCGCTGAACCGCGCGTCCGGATTTGCCGTGACGGTGTCCGGTTTGCCCGACTCACCGTCGTGATGCAGGCCGCTGACCTGCATGTCCGTAGTTCTCGCGGTAGTACCTAGGCGCGCGTCCGGATTTGCCGAGGAGGTGCCGCCTCGACCCGCCGTCGGGGTGGGCGCGGCCCTGCGGGCCATGCGCTTGCGGCACGCGTCGGAGCAGTAGACACGGACCCTTTTGCCCGGAATTGGGGTGAGTTGGGCGCCGCAGGTGGCACACGCGAGGAGGCGCTTTTCGGGCACCTGGACAGCAGAAAGCGCCACGCTGGTCGGCGACTCGCCGGGTAGCGGTGGCGCGGGATGAGACGACTCTCGTACGCTGGACACAGGACCTCGGTCGGTGAGATGGGCGAGGTTCGGCTACGCGGAGGTCCGGTCCTGCCAGGGACTGGGCCTTCAGCCGTTTCTGGAGTTAGTGATCCCCTGATCCTGCCTCACTCGGCGGGCGGCCGTGGCCGTACGCGCCGGGTGGGGGATGTGAGATGCGAACGAGGCCCGGACCGTGGTGGTCCGGGCCTCTGGCGTTGGGTCAGTACTTCACCGGTCGGACGTTGGTTCCGGCGAGCAGCATCACCTGGCCGTCGTCGGCGACGTCCTCGTGCCAGTCCCAGACGATGGCGCCGGCCGGGGCGGTGGTCTCGTAGCCCAGCACGCCCAGGGCTTCGGCGCGGGCTTCGACGGTCGGGATGGTCTTGGTGCCGAACTCCTCGGTCGGCCAGTCGGCGACGTTGCCGGGCAGGGCGACGAACAGGTGCCAGGTGCCGTGCTGGCCCTGGGCGAAGGTGGCGCGGTAGGTGGTCACGATCGGTCTCCTCTGGTGTGTCAGAACAGCGTGTCGGCCGTGTCGGCCGTGTCGGGGCGGGTGTCGAGGGTGGCACGGGCGGCGCGGCGGCGGCGGTCGGTGCCCCGCCAGCAGGGCGGGCACCAGGCGGCGAGGTCCGCCGGCGGAAGCGCGGCGGCCTCGCGGTCGGAGAGGTCGGGCTGACCGACACAGAGCCGGGCCGGGCCCTTGGCGGCCTTGAGGTACTGGCCGTGTCGGGTGTCGCAGCGAAGTCCGGAGCGGCCGTGTCGGGTGCCGCAGGCGCCGGTGCACTCGCAGGTGTATCCGGCGCGGGTCATGACGGTCGTCCAGGCCGGGGTGGGGGCGATCGGGTCGGCGGTGGCCGGGGTGGGGGTCGAGGTCTCGAACAGCACGGGTGCCTCCGTGGTCGATGTGTCGGCCGACGATCGGGCGGCCGGGGCCGTCTCCACCGGCGGGCGGTGGAGGCGACCCTGGCGGTCCGGGCGGTCAGTCGAGGTCGGTGATCGACGTCTGGCCGGGCGTCTCGGCCGGGGCGGCGGTGACGCGGTTCCAGGCCTGGCGGAGCCGGGCGGCACCGGCCACGTAGCCCAGCTGCCGGAACCTCAGCTCCATGTCGCGGTACGACCGGGGCGGGTCGATTTCGGTCCGGATCATGTGGACCACGACGTCCAGCTCGACGTCGCTCAGCGGGGCGCCCGGGGTGGGCGGCACGGCCGTGTCGGGGGCCGTGTCGTCCGTGTCGGCCGGGGTCTCGACCTCCGGCTCGGGGGCGGCCTCCGGCTTCGGCTCGTACACCGAGACCGGGTCCAACTCCGCCTCGGGAGCGATCTCCGGGGTCGGCGCCGGCACCGGAGCGGCGGTCTCGACGGCGGCGGCCGGAGTGGCCGACACGGGCTCCGGGTCGACCGGCACGGCCGTGTCGACGGTCGGCTTGGTCGGGGTCGGGGTCCGGCCGTACAGGCTGTCGATGGCGGCGACGGCGGCGGCCGCGGTCCGCTCGGCGTAGGCGTCGGGCAGGGCCGTGCCGAGTCGCGTGTCGCCCGCGCCGATCCGCCGGGCGAGGCGCCAGGCCGCCCGCTCCGAGCGCCGGCGGATTCGCTCGTCCGGGTGACGCTCGGCCCGGGCTCGGTGGTACTCAACCAGCCGCAGGGCGTCGCCGGTGCGGCGGTCGCCCTCTGCGTCAACGCCGGTGCGGTGGACGACGATCGAGCGGGCGAGCAGACCCGACAGCTCGGCGGCGGCCGTCATGGCGAGCGGGGACACCCCGTAGGCCACCCGGGCGGCGTCCGTCGGGGCGATCACGATCCCGGCGACGGCGGCGGCGACCGGGATGCCGATCAGGCCGAGGCGCATGGCGGCCGGGTAGGGCCGCTGGATCAGCGTGAGGCCGAGCATCGTCAGGCCGAGCACCAGGATGGCGCCCTCCCCAGCGGCGACGACGCCTACGGCTGTGCCGGAGCCGAGTGCCTTCTTCGCGTTGGCGTAGGTCCCGGCGGCGCCGGCAGTGCCGACGGCGGCGCAGACGGCGAACAGGGCGGCGAACACGGTGCGGGTGCCGGGGGTGAGGTGGCGGGTCTGCATGATCGTCACTCCCCGATCCGGATGGTCTGGGTGACGGTCTGCGTCACGGTCTGCATGACCGACAGGGCGCCGCCCGTGCCGGACCGGCCGCGTCGACCGGCGACAGCCGCGACGGCGACCCCGGCGAGGAGGAGGAGCGGGAGTCCGGCGGCGGCGCCGGCAGCGAGCGCGGCGACGCCATCGGCGAGGAGGCCGAGCGCGGCCGACAGCATCCAGGCCCCGCCGCCGATGCCGACGGAGGCGACGGCCGTGCCGACCGCCCAGCGCGGAACGACCGGCCCGGCCGGGGCGGCGGCCCGGACCACGGGGAGGTCGGACGGGAGCGGGACCGGGACGTAGACCGGCTGACCGCTCGGCAGGTACGCGATCGTCATCGGCGCGGCCGGGGCGACGGCCGGGGCGGTCGGGGCCGCGACCGGCGCGGCCGTGGTGAGTCCGGCCGGGGTGTCCGGGATCAAGGCGGCCAGGAGGTCGGCGGTGTCGATCGGGTGGCCATACTGGGGGGCGTTCACGGGTGCCTCCGTGGGCGGTTGGAGCCGTCCCGGTGCCTCGGGGCGGCTCTTCTGCGTGGGGTGTGCGGGTCGGTGTGCGGCGGGGTGTGCGGGGGCTGTGCGGCCCCCTTCACACCCCGCGTGATGTGGGAATTCGCGCTGTGCGGCTGTGCGGGGTGTGCGGCTGTGCGGGCGGTCCTACGACCCGGCCAGGACCGGCACCAGGCGGTACACGCCGTCGGTGCCGGTGGGGGCCAGGCGCCCCTCCTCCGAGAGCTTCTTCATCTCCTTGGAGACCCACGAGCGGTCGCGGGTGATCTGGCCCAGGTACGGCGCGAGGTCCTTCACCGCGACCGTCCCGGGGGCGATGCTCGCCAACGTCTCCACGATCGTCAGCAGCATCTCCCGCGCGTCCTCCGGCCCGAGCTTGAGCGGCGGGAGGGCGATCGGGTCGCCGACCGGGGGGATCTCGGCCGTGGGGTCGATGCCCTCGTCCTCCGGGTCGACGGGGATGCCGGCGTCCTGGTCGTCGTCGGCGGGGGTTTGGTCGGACAGGTACACGGAGGTCTCCGTCTGCTGGTCGGAGTCGAGGCCCGCGCGGGCCCGACGGTCGGTGAAGTAGCCGCCGACCGCCTGCTCGGCGGCGGCGGCGGTGATCGGGTCGGTCGGGCGCCGGACGGCCGCGAAGGTGCCGACGGCCCACTCCGCCAGCTCGACGTAGTCGGCGGCCGAGCCGGTCCAGTACGTCCGGGCCGGGTTCGCGTGCATGTCCTCGTCGATCCCGGCCGACACGGCGTAGACGTAGCCCTTGCGCTTGTTGCCCCAGGCCGCCGGGTTCGCCCCGGCGTCCAGGACCTCCTCCGGCAGGGCGAACTGGGCGTCGTCGCCCCGGACGCCGAAGCACAGAGCCGCGGGCAGGCTCGCCCGGGTGTCGGTGGAGAGCTGGTAGCCGGACGCGCGCTGCATGGAGAGGACCAGCGAGACGCCGGCGGAACGCGCCTCCTGGGCGACCCCGGTAAAGGCGTCCTCGCCCATCTCCCGCAGCGGCTTGGCCGCCTCCTCGATCCAGGCGAGGAGGTACGGCAGCCCCTCGCAGCCGCAGGCCTTGAGCTTCTTGCAGGAGTGGGCCTTGCTGGTCTGGCGCTGGGCGGCGGCGGGCTCCCAGGCCCGGTAACCGTGGTCCCGCAGCCACCGCGTCCGGGCGGGGATCGCGGCCTGGACGGCGGCGACCATCGCCATGGTCGACGGCATGTCGAAGGCGCACCAGTCGATCGCCGGGGCCAGCGGCATGAAGTCCTGTCCGGCCTTGGCCGCGTCGCTAAGCCAGACCGTGACGTCGCAGCGGGTCAGGACCTCCAACAGGACATCGAGGCCGCCCTCGGTCTTGCCGGAGCCGGTCATCCCCATGATCAGGATGTGGATGGCGTCCAGCAGCGGGAGGAGCAGAGCGGACCCGTCGTCGTAGACGCCGATCCGCAGCGGGGCGGCGATCGAGTCGCCGGGGGCCGAGGGGCCGGGCCACCGGGTCGGGTCCTTGAGCATGTCGGTCGGCACGATCACGAAAACTCCGCGCCGGGCCGAGTCCGGGTCAGGCTGGAAGCGGATCGCCGAGCCGGGGACGTCAAGCGCGGAGGCGATCAGCGGCATCGCCTTGGCCACGTCCTGGTTGGTCAACTCCCCGGCCGGGAGGGCGATCGGCACGGTCACCCGGTTCGGCTCCACCATCGCCTTGCCCAGCTTGGCCTTCGCGAGGCCGACCTTCTCCAGCAGGCTCGCGTCGCGCTCGCCGCCGTCCTGCTTGTCGTTGCCCCGGGTGAGCTGGCGCACGTTCCAGGAGAGGGCGACGACCGGGCCGCCCATCAGGTAGAGGTCCGGCAGCGGCCCGGCCATCGGGCCCGCCAGCGCCGCCCCGGTGAGCCAGGCCGACGCCACGCCGGTGGTCACCGCGAGGTGGATCCGGCGGGCCTTGCTCATGCCCGATCCGGCCCACCAGGACGCAGCGGTCACCGCACCCGAGGAGAGCGTCAGACCGACGGCCGCCGCCGTCGAGCCCTCCCACGCGATGTTCGCCGCGACCCCGGCCACCCCGACGCCGGCAGTACCGATCCACGCCGGGAGGTACGGCTTCGAGCGGTGAACCAGCCAGGCGCCGACAGCCCCGGTGGTGCTGGAGTTGAGCCGCTGCTCGTGCTTCTCGTGCTCGGTGGTGGTCTTCTCGGACATGAGCTGATCTCCTTCCGGGGTCCGGGCCTAGAACTTGAAGGGGGTGGCCGGGCGCTGGGGCCGGGGCTGGATCAAGTTCGAGTACTCGCGCTGGAGCGCGGCGTGGGCGGCCACCGCGTTCTTCGCCCCACTCGTCATCGCGTCGGCCGTGCGCAGCAACTTCCCGGCGACGCGGCGGGCCCGCAGGCGACCGGCCCCCGGGTGGTCGCCGGGCATCTTCGCCGCCTGCGACAGCCGGGCCTCCAGGATCTTCCCCGCGATGGCCAGCTCGATGGCCATCTGCGTCATCGCCGCCCGCACCGTGTTGCAGTACGCCCGGACGTCGTCCGTGCTGTCGAAGACCGGCTCGCCCAGCAGGAAGTGCGACCCGCCACCGCCGCCCTGCTGCTGACCGCCGGCACCGCCGCCCTGCGGCTGCTGACCGTTGCCCCCCACGTTCACGTTCAGCGTCGGCGCGAACTTCGCCGCGAACCCCGGAGCGAAGGTGGCACCGCCCATCCCGAACCCGTTGCCGACCGTCGCGGACCCACCGGCCGCCGAGCCCGTACCCGTGGTGCTGTTCTTCGTGGTGTTGACCACTGTCGTCTCCCCATGGCGAGGCCGAGCCCCGGCCGGTGATCCCCGGTCGGGGTGTTGTGCCACTCCAGAATGGGGGCGTTCTGACAGAACGTCAAGCTGTTCCTACTGATTGCATGTTCGGTCTGTCAGCGGTACCGTCCGTTCCATGACTACGACTCGACCTGCGTACCGGCGCGTCGCCGACGTGATCCGGGGACGGATCAAGGACGGCACCTACGCGGCCGGGGAACCCCTGCCCACGAGCAAGCAGATCGCCGACGAGCTGGACGTCAGCCAGGGCACCGCCGAGAAGGCGTTCCGCATCCTGGCCGCTGAAGGCCTGATCACCATGACGACCCAAGGAACTCGCGTGACCCGCATCCCGAACAAGATCACCCGTGCCGTCCCCGAGCGGTACGAGGCCGCCTACCGCGAGCGCGGTCGAGGCGCGTTCGACGTCGAGGTCCGCGAGCGCGGCCACGAGCCCCGGTGGGAGACCACCGTCACCGAGACCGACGAGTACACCGTCCGCACCCGACGCATGTGGGCCGATGATGTCCCGGTCCAGATCGCGGTGACCCGAATCCCCAAGTCCGTGGCCGACGCCGCCGGGCTCTCCGGCGAGGAAACCGGCGCGGGCGGCATGATCAGCCGCCTCGCCGAGTCGGGCCGCAAGCAGGCCCGGATCACCGAGGAGATCGACGTCCGCCCGCCCACGGCTGAGGAGGTCACCTTCCTCCAGCTCACCGAGGACCACCGCGTCTACGAGTTGACCCACACCGCCTGGGCCGAGGACGGGCAGGTCACCGAGGTGACCAGCCACGTGATGCCGTGCCACCACTGGCGGCTCACCTACAGCTGGACCCCCGACGCCACCGCGTAGCCCCCGCCGACGGTCGACCCGAGGCCCGACACCCCCTGGTGTCGGGCCTTCGCCGTGCCTGCCGTCGGAAGGAGCGTCAGCTCACCTCACCGACTTGCCTCCGGCGGGCCATCTCCGGGGAACCGGGGGCCCGGATTTCGAGTGCGGCGTGCATCGGGGCTGGGCGTGGTTCAGGTGGGGGCTCCCCGGCGGACGGCACCCAAGGGCTAGCACACCGCCCGGAGGCCCCTCACCGGCCGCGCGCGGACCGTGCACGCCTGGCGAGATGGTCGGGGCCCCCGGACGGCGTGCACGGTCGGAGACTGCCGTCCACCGGGGAGCCCCCACCGCCCCCCACCCGTGAGTCAAGGACGATGGCGAGCTCAGACCGGAACGGCCGGCA
>NZ_JBIWAP010000101.1:0-9623 GCF_044760075.1 Kitasatospora sp. NPDC098663
TGGACCTTGACCATGTCGCCCCAGGCCTCGATCACCCGGATTTCGTAGGCCCAATCGGAGAGCGTCGACTTGAGCGAGCTGGGGCCGTTCGGCACGTGGTAGTACGGCCGCACCCGGAAGTACGACCGGGCACTGACGACCTCCGCCGGTGTCATGCCGGCCGCGGTCTGCGGCTTGGCGAGGCTTACGATTTTCTGCATTTCCCCTCCTGAATTGCCGACCTGGAGTTGTTAGCGGGCGGTGACAGCGCGCCCGGTTGTGGTGCGGTCCCGGGCGCGCTCTCGTCGCCCGTCAGGTACCGGACTTCGCGCGGAAGACGAAGCAGAGGGAATGCCGGAACGGCTCCCCGTACTCCCCTCCGCCGGACACCCAGCTGCCCGCGGTCATCCCGAGCTCAGTCGCCCACTTCTTGGCTTCCGCTGTGGCCGCGGCGTCGGCGGCCTTCTGGTTGAATCCCGTGCCGCGCACGTGGACCCACCGAACGGTGTCGCCCCGGGTCTCACGCTCCACCGTGTAGTTGCGCGTCCCCATGGCTACCGACCGACCGTCAGGTCGACAGCGGGCACGGTGGCCGGCGGGTTCTTCAACACCACCTGGAGCTTCGAGCCCGCGACAACCTGAACGGTGCGCTCGTCAGCCTCGAACGCCTCCCGCCCCTTCTCGGTCAGCGCCAGGTCCCCGCCCCGGCGCGGGTAGTCGAGCAGGCCGTCCTTGATCAACTTGTTGACCGTGGCCGGTCGCGGGTTGCTCTTGAGCCCGCGGTCGAGCTGCTTGCCGTTCTCGTTCCTCACCCACGTGCTGATGAAGAACACGTCGTCCCACCCGTGCGACCCGCTCAGCCAGCGATTCGCGGCAGCGCCGAGGATCTGGATATGCGCGTCGGTGAGCTTCTTCCCCATGATTGATTCCTCCGAAAGATGGACACGAAATGGCGCCCGAACATGCAAAAGGGAACCGCGCCAGGCGCGACTCCCATTCACTCTCTTGATTCAGCTGTTGGGCCGGAAGAGTCATCGCTGGGCGTAGGGGTTGCCCCGCTTGCTACCCCCGTAGATGTCGCCCTCGATGTAGGTGATCATCGAGTCGTCGGGCGCCTTCATGCACCAGTAGTAGCCCGCCTTGGCCCACACGTAGTCCCAGCCGGCCTCGTCCAGCGCCTCGGCAACGGTGTTGTCACCGCCGCTGCCCGCGAAGTACCCCTGGGCGCCGCCGTCTCGGCCGTCCCAGTCCGGACCGTACGGGTTGCGCTCGTCCGACAGGACGCGGATCACGTCGTCCGCCGTCTTCGCCGACTTCAACTCATCGAGCTGTGCAGCGATCTCCACCCAGAACTTGTCCGGCATGTCAGGTTTCCTTCTTCTGCGGCGCGCGGGTCATGGTCCACTTGGGGGCGTCGAAGCCCTCGCGCTTGGTCTTCTCGAATCCGAACCGTTCGACAAAACGGGCCACCCCCGCACGGCTCGACCCGAACTCGGGCGTCGGCGTCGCAGCCATCCGGTAGCCACGCTCGTCGGCGTGACGGGTCAGCGCCCTCATGACTGCGGTGCCGACGCCCAACCTCTGTCCACGGGACGGGAGTTTGATGAGATTGATCACCAGCGTCTTGCCATCGCCCGGCAGGTCGACGTGCAGGGTCAGGTCTTCGTGCTCGTTCTTGAGCCGGTCCACCAGCTCGCCGAGCTGGTTACCCAGCCAGCGGTCGATCCTGGCCTCCAGCCGCTCCCGCGAGGCGTTCGCCCGCTCTTCATCGGTGAGCCGGATGGGGTAGCCATTCCCGGTCGTCGGCGAGTACGCGTACATGTACGGGCCGCTGTACTTGAACGCCCACTGAATGCCGAACTCGTCGGTGCGCGTGGTGGTGAACGGGAAGTACTGCCACAGGACTTCGATCCTGTCGGAGCCCATCTGCAAATCCTGGCCAGCATAGCCACCCCACCGCCGGGACTCGTCCCGCATCAGGTCCACATTGGCGCCGTAGCGCTCGGTGATGCCGATACGGCGCATCCACTCGCGCTCCCAGCCGTGCCACCGGGTGTACAGCCAGTTGGTGTGGAAGGTGCCGGGCTTCTTGCCGTCCGCCTCGATGTCGATGACGGGCTTCCAGTCGCCGAGCTTCGCCGGAGTGGCCTCGATGAACTGGCCACCGGTATACCGATACTCCCAGGTTCCGGAACTCGGCCCGTACGAGCGCATCTTCCACGGCATCGCCGTGAAGTCCCGCGTGCCGGGAATGCCGTACTCACCGGCGAGCCAGCCGTCCGCCGCGGCCTTCAGCGTGTCCTCGCCGAACTGCACAAGCAGTTGCTGGTTGTCCGGCTCCGCCATGGAGATCTGCTGCTCGTTGTACGATCACGACCGCCAGCCAGGGTCCGGGCGCACCGTAATGTGGTGCGCATTGGCGGACCATCGGAACGTCAGCCCGAAGTCGTCACGCCTGTATTCGAGCTTCTCGATCATTTTCCCTCCCTAATTGGCGCGCCTATCCACGCACATGTACGTGAGCGTGACCGGGTCGAAGAACCTCACGGACGACAAATGTCGGTCACGAGACCCCGTCGACCAGCGACCTTGACGACGTCGTTCCAGTACACGGTGTGAATCGGACAGCTCGGACTTTCGGTTTCCAAATTCCCTCCCTATGCGGTGCCGGTTGCGGCGCCGTCCTCGGCGGCCGGCCAGGCGAACGCCGACCATGTCCCGGCGGATACCTGAATTCGAGCCGCGAGATACCAGCGGCCCGTCGACTCGTCCTGAACGTAACCGGCGCCAGCTGCAAATGGCGGCGCCTCGTCCAGGATTTCGAATTCGGCCTCCGGAAACAGCTCCGTCGGCCCCCATACGTTCGGCACGAGTAATGCCCCGTCAAACACGCGGGACATGAATCCCCTCCCCGACCGTGCACGGCGCACAGCCGCGCCGACCGGCCGACCCGCGAGTGGCCGGCCGATCAGCGTGGCCGTCTACACCTGCTCGGTCAGTCCTCCTCCGCGCCAGTCCGCGGGAAGCAAGCCCACCTGGTCCACTGCTCGGGCGTGATCCCCTTGTCGGTCATGTACCAGCCGCCCGACAACAGGTTCGGCCGCCCCACGATCCGGCCCGGTTGCTCCTCGAGGACGAAGGCTCGCGCCCGGTCCGGGTCCTTGCTCGCCGAGCACTCTGCCCACCCGGCCATCGGCGCCTCCCACAGCGGCACCACGGCCGTCGTCAGTCCCAGGCTCACAGGCCCAGCTCCTCATCCGTGAAGTCGTCCTCGTCGAGGCGCACGGTCGTCTCCGTGTTTGGGTCGAAGAACCTCACGTACTCCGGCGCGTACTCCAGGTACGCGGCCCGCGCAGCCTCCCGGACCGTCGATACCTCGAAGGTGTCCGCCCACGCGTTGTTGGACACATGCCTGTCGACCCTTGCAGCCGTCTCCTCGTCGGTGGCGTCGAGGCTGTAGCCGTCCGGCATCGCGGTCACCCGGTCACCGACCTTGGCGCCGCCTCGTCGCGGTGTCGGCGGCAGGGTGAAGTCGGTCCCCTCAGCCTTCAACCGGTCGTGGTATTTGTCGACCGCCGTCCGGTAGGCGTCACTCATCGCCCCTCCTCCCTCTTGACGTGCACGGGGTGGTTCTCCGGAGCCCCGCAGTACAGGCAGCCCGCGTCCAGGTTCCACGTCAGGTACTCGTCGAACTCGTGCGGGATTTCCTGTCATGAGGTGATCGGCTGGCCGAACTCCGGGAAGTGGTTCTTGCTCGGCATCCCCAGAAACTCGATCGTCGGCAGCTTCTCGACGCCCTCCGGGCTGAACCACCCAACTCCGCCGCCGTCCGACTTGAAGGCCTGCACACGGACCATGCCCTTCGGCCTGATCCCGGGGTACCCGTCGAAGATGTCGACCACGAGCCTTCTCCGACCGGCCACCCGCACCACGTCATGCCAGTACACGGTGTGCGCCGGGCACTTCAGACTCTCGTCAGCCTCCACAACTGTTCCTTTCGGCACGCGTTGCGGTGCTGTCCTCGCGTACCCGGTGCCGGCCGGCCAGCCGGGCCACCCGATCGTGCGGCCACGCGATCGCCCGCATGACGTCATCCCCCTCGATCACCCACCCCGCTGCCCACCAGGCCCCGTCCTGGTCGACGACGTAGCGGATGGTCCCGAAGACGGCTGGCTGCGCCTTGACGATGCGATGCCTGAACATCGGGACCCTCGCCCGGCCCGGCCCGTAGTTCTCCACCAACAGCCGGTCGCCCTGACGCTCGGCAGTCATGAATCCCTCCATTTCCACCCCCAAAACTGGCTGCGCACGGTGCACAGCCGCGCCAACCGACCGCACGGGCCGGTCGATCAGCGTGGCCACCTACACCCCAGAGTTCGCGACTCGACGGCTAGTCCCGGGGGGTTCGACGTAGGATCGAACCCTGCCACAGCGTCCGCATCATGAGATTCCGATGCCGTCGCCAGTCGGTTTCGCCGTGGAGAACGCGAAGTGCCTCTCGCCCCTGTAGCCGAAGCTCTGGGCGATCTCCTCAACCAGGAGCGGGGCCACCGTGTTCGCGCAGCCCTCTGTTCGGGCTCGGCCCACGAACAGAGGGCCTGGTCGCCGATACGCTCGGCTCCTTCGATCCGGCTCTGCCGCTTCCGCGCCCGCGGCTTCCGGTGCTTTGCTGCCAGATGCTTGGCGACCACGTGACGCGATCGAGGATGTAACGGAACTACTCCGCCATCTCGTGGATCGCGCTCATTCGCCGGTCTCCCTCCGGAGCAGTTTCATCGTGGTCTCCAGCTCCGCACCCACGGACGACTGCGTCCACACCAAGCGCTCGACCCGAACGACGTCCGACGCCATCGGCGGTCGGTGGTGCGCCGCAACCACGAGCCGATCGGCCAGCTCGCGCAACTCGGCCGCGCGAGCGAGCATGGCGCCCTGCTCATCCAGCACGCTGAGCGACACCCGCACCTTGTAGATCTCGCTCAGCAGCACTTCACCGTGCGCGGTGTACTCCAGTGCCAGCGTATCGACCGCTTCGCTCAGGTCCGCGATCGTGCGGCCAATCTCGTCCTCGACCCGGTCCAACCCAGTCCGCAAGTGCCGCAAGTGCTTGTCCATGCTGATCCTCTCGGTGTTCCCGGCGCACCACGGTGGCGGCAGCGTCGGCGTCAATGAGCAGCCAGTGGCGGATGATCAGCGCGAGCGTGACGTCGAGCTTCACGTGCGCCCGTGGGCAGCTCTTTCGCTGGAGGAGACCGACGGGTCGTCCTCCTCGCAGTGCTGCGCCTCGTGCGGCCGCCATCCCGGTCGGCAGCGCCGGAGGCCGGAACCTCGGAGCCGGCGCAGCTAGCGAAGGAGACCAACGCGAAGTCTCCTGCAGCGACGGTCACGGCCAGGCGTGTGCGCATGACGGATCTCCTGGCCGGGTGTGGATGTGATGCCGTGCAGGATCGGGGGACCGGGACGGGAGGCGGACCGACGCGGGGGCCGACGCTGTCTCGTCGCCTCCTGTCCCCCGGGTCGGCTACGCCGACCCCTGTTCCGAGGCCGGCGCCCGCAGGGCGCGATGCCGAGGGGAAGCCCCAACCCACGCCTCTCACCAGCGCGGGCCGCGAAGCGCTCCTCCCACGGGGTGAACGTCCAGAGGGCCCGGCTGCTGAAACTCAGCCGGGCCCTCGCCGATCGGGTACGGGGTTCAGACGTGCTCGGAGACCCAGAGGTCGTTGAGGACGTCCTGGATCTCCTCCTCCAGGGCGGCGAGCAGTATGCGTTCACCGGAGACTGCCTCGAGGAGGTCGTCCTGGACCTGCTGCTTGTCGGCGAGCACCGAGGGCATCCGCTCGTCCTGCGTGCCCTTGGTGATGAGGCGGTGGATGGTCACCGGCTTCGTCTGGCCCGTGCGGAAGAGTCGGCCGTTGGTCTGCAGGTAGTGCTCGAGTGAGAACGGCAGCGTGTACCAGATCATCGTCGAGCCGCCGTTCTGCAGGTTCAGGCCGTGCCCGGCTGCCGCAGGATGGAGCAGCATCACTGGGATCTGCTTGGCGTTCCACCGGCGGACCGTGTCGCGCGAGCCGTCGAAGGCCCGCGCGTCGATGCCGGCCTTCCGGAGCCGCGTGAGCAGCTGCTCCTTGTCGGACTTGAAGTGATAGGCGATGAGTACGGGCTCGCCGCCGTTGTTCCGCACTAGGTACTCGGTCATCTCGATCTTCTTGTCGTGGATGACCTCGTACTGCCCCTTCGTGGTCGGGTCGTCAGGATCCGCGGTGTAGAGCGTGCCCGAGGCGAACTGCATCAGCTTGCTCGTCAGCACCGCCTGGTTCTCGGCAACGATCGATTCGACGCTCTGCGTCAGCTTCCCGTCGTCGCTGGTGTAGGTCTGCACGATGTCCAGGACTAGGTCGCGCTTGAAGTCCTTGTAGGCCCGGAGCAGATCCGGTGGGAGGGTGACGTTGACGTCCTGGATGCTGAGCGCCGGGAGCTGCAGGCTCGTGTTCTGCGCGCTCATCACCAGGTGCGAGATGGCCTGATGGATCTCGGCCTCGGCGTTCACCGTGGGGATCCACTTCGCCGGGGTCGTGGTGCCGGGCACCATCTTCGGCGTGAACCAGCGGTCGCGGAACGCGGTGATGTTCTGGCCCAGTGTCCGGCCCTGGTCGAGCAGGTAGACCTGGCTCCACAAGTCATGGAGGCCGTTGGGGCTCGGCGTTCCCGTCAGCTCGATGAGCCGGGTCATGGCCGGCCGCACCGACGCCAGGGCCTGGAAGCGCTGCGAGTCGTGCGACTTGAAGCCCTGTGACTCGTCGATGATGACCGTCTGGAAGGGCCAGATGATGGTGCCCAGGCCACCGATGTTCTGGACCGGCAACTGGTCGACGAGACCGAAGCGGCACTGAGCGCAGCCTGCGCCGGAACAGCTTCGGCAGTCATAGGCTTCCCACGTCGCCAGAGCCGACGTGAGCAACTCCTGAATCCAGTCGCGGATCTTGGCCTTGGCAGGACCCCGGTCGTTGCCGTTGCCGGCGACCAGAGCACGGTACGCGTCAATCAGCTCGTCTCGGACCAGTGGCCCCCGTGCCTGGAGCAGACCCAGGATCGCGGTGGCCTCCGGCGAGATGGCCGGGGCAGGCACTGCTCCCGGCACTGACGTGAGCAGCTTCGTCTCCTGGGACGGCTGAGTCAGCAGCTCCTGATTGATGAAGTACATCGTCGGCGGATCGGTGGCGACCTCCCGGAAGCGCTTCAGGCGCTTGGCCTTGGAGAGCTTTCTGTCGTTCTCGTCGACGATGAGCGACTTCGTCCGGATGGGGAAGCCCCACTTCTCGATCTCGTCGATCCAGGTGGAGCGGGCGATCGCCACGGGCGCGATGACGAGGATGTGCCCTATCGGTCGAATCGTCTGCAGGACGCTGAGGGTCGTGAGCGTCTTACCGTCCCCGACGCCGAGCCACGCGCCGGCGAAGGGGTGGCCAACGAGGAAGTCGTGGATCTGCTGCTGATGCGGCATCAGCGAGATCGGGGATGCCGCGGTAGACGTATTCATGCTGCTTGTCCTGACTGTTCTTCCAATGGTGGTTAGGCTTGTTCGCGTCGTGGCGCAGCTTCGGAGGCGGCTCGGGAGGCAGTGCCCCGCGCTGAATGTTCACGACCTCGGGCAGCGCCTCGGTGGTGGCCGATGGCAGACCATCTGCAGCCCGCCTGGAGTCCAGTGCAAAAGCGCTGGCTACGGGGGTAGGTGGCAGCCGGGCTTCAGCCCCAGCTGCTGAACACACGAGACGTTGGATAGTGCGCATCTGAGAACGGACATCTCGTGGTCATGAAGAACTGTCCGCCGGCGTTCAAGGCGGACGCGGTCGCACTGCACGGGTCGCGGCCCAAAGCGACGACCAGGTCGGCCGCCGCCGATCTCGGGATCAATCCGGAGACGATACAGAGCCGGGTGAGGGCTGCCGGAGCCAGCCGTCCCTGGGGCCGCCGGACACAGGATCCGGCCCGGCCGTCGGCCCGCAGAGCGGAGAACGCGGCTCTGCGGAAGAAGGTCCGCGAGCGGGAGGAGAAGCGCGAGATCCTGCGGAAGGCCGCGAAGCGTCTCGCCGGGCAACCGCTTCCAGTGCGTCGCTGACCTCGGAGCCGCTACGGCGCGATGCGGCCGTGCAGCATCCTCGGAGTCAGCCGCTCGAGCTTCTCCTACTGGCGCCGGACGGCCTCGGACCGGGCCGCCCGTCAGTCTGGATACGGGCGGTGCAGCAGGACCCGGACGGCACCCATGGAGTTCTGAGGATCACGCCGAGAGCTGTGAGACGAGCGGCGAGGCGGTCAACCGCAAGTGGGTTGCCGGATCATGCAGGCGTTCGGGATCGAAGGGGTCCGTCTGCGGCGCCGGCGTCGCATCACCGTCCCCGATCCGGCCGGGAGGCCAGGGGCATACGGCGTGCCGCTCACCCGTCGTACGTGAGATAGGCGTACCAGGTTAGGCGGTCGCCCTCTGCTGAACCAGGCCTCGCGGCAAAGGCCGGGTGGCCCGCCAGGGTGAGGTTGCGTGCTACCACGCAGAGTTCTGACATCACCATGGCGTGGTGGATGTCGCGTAGCGCTGCCGCGAGAGCATTCTCGCCGTCGCGTGGAGCCGTCCATTGGTTGCTCGTGGTGACGGCGCTCGCCGTCGGGGTGATCTGGATTGCCGTGGGCCCCATGCGCAGGGATTGGCCAGGCATGATCGCCACGTCTTCCACGTGCACGGGGACGGGCGCCGGAATCATCGGGACATCCTGGACCTGACCGGCCTCGGCGTGGGCCGGACCGTTGTAGGTGAGCCATAGAACGACCGCCCCGTTCCCGTCGGGCCCCCGATCTTCCTCATGCGGCAGGTGCTGGTCGCGCCGGTGCGGGGGGTACACCTGGGCCGAGCGATAGGTGTACCATTCGTCAACTTCGTGGATGGCTAGCGTGGCGAGGGCGTAATGAGCCATGGCCAGGGCGAGGGACAAGATCTCATCGTCGCTGGCTCCCTTCGCGCAGGCGGCGATGAGCTGGTCGTCCTCCCAGTAGGCAAAGCCGAGGAACAGGTGCGGCGGGCCCTGGGGGTCGTCCACATCCGGCACCAGGAAGCTGACCCGGGGAGTGAAGGCGGAGGCGTGGCTGCTGACCTCGGTCCAGGTCAGGGTGACGCCGCGGTGCTCGTAGCGGATCGTGCTTAGGAGCCGTGCGAGACGCTGGCCGTGAACGGCGACAGCGTCTTCGCGGCAGGACCTGCACATCAACTCCTCGCAGGTGAGACCGGATTGGCCGCACAAGCAGCGTTCCATTTCCCGGATCATGGGCGGGAGGTAGGGGACGAGTGTCGGCATGGTCGGGCCCACGGGCGGTATCGCGCCGTGTGGGGCTGTTCTGAGCTGGGGCATCGACTTCTTCCTTCGGCCGGTTCAGCGCGAGCGTGCGGGCTGCACGACGGTGGTCTGTCGTGAACTCGCGCTGCGCGAACGCATGACCGGTGGGTCCGGCTTGAGTGCACTGTGGTGGGAGGAAGGGCTAGCTCCGCAACCGGGTCGTCGGTGACGGTTGTCCGGCCAGTGTGATCCGCCAGAAATCCTAAGGGCTCTAGTGCTGCTCCGCGCAAGTTCGTGGAGGGGTCAGGTCGCCGGGCTGTCGAGGTA
>NZ_JBIWAP010000102.1:0-8557 GCF_044760075.1 Kitasatospora sp. NPDC098663
GCTGCTGCCCGCCGCGGTCATCGGTGTTCTACGGGGCTGCAGGCATGGGCAGTGGCTGTTGGGTCCAGTGGTGTCCGTCCCAGTGCTGGGCCATGGCGATGGTGGTGCTGGGCAGCGCTGTGCCGATGGCCGTGCAGTCGGCGGGCTGGGAGCAGGAGACGGTGGTGAAGTAGCCGGTTCGGGTGCCCGGCGCGTCGAGCTGTGTGTCGGTGGTCCAGGCAGCGGCGTTCAGGATCTCGGCTGCGGAGCGGGTGTGCCTGTCGGTTGTGGTGCTGCCGATGCCCAGGCACCTGGCGGGGGTGGCGCAGGAGATGTCGGTGATCGTAGTGGTGGGGCTGTTGGTGGTGGCTGGGGTGAGGAGGTGCCAGCCGGTTTCGTCCGAGGTCTCGGTCAGGGCGGTCAGGTTCGGGCCGGTCACGGTGAAGCCGATCGCGGTGCAATGGGTGGTTGACGGGCAGGACAGTGCGGTAAGGAGGGTGCTGGTGGTGCCAGGGGGCTCGTCGATCTGCTGGGTGCTCCAGCGGTTGCCGTCCCAAGTGGTGACGTAGGCGTGTTCGGTGTTGCTGGCGTCGCCCGGGTCGCAAGACGATGCCCTGGGCTCTCGCTGGAAGGGGCCTCCAATACGTCGTGGCCCCTTGCATTTGAGACCGTTTCCGCAGGTCGGGAACAAGGTGCAAGGGTAGTGCGTTCTTCCACGCGGCGAACCGCAGTGGCTGAATCGAGTACTGGCTGGCGAAGCCGACCAGGCACCCCGCGCGTTCCTATCCGGCCACCGCGGTGACGACACACACCGGGTAGTCCACCAAGGCGGTGAAGGACTCGAATCGACCCATGATGCTGCTTCTTCCCTCGGATCTGGGAGCGATGGCCGAGGGCTCCGATGCCCGTTGCCGGCTTCGAGGGACGGGTCGAGGGCGCGTTGCTGGAAGCCACCGGGCGTACGGGTGCGGGCCTCTGCTGCCGTCCTGTCCACCCCTGGTGGACAGGACGGCCGGCGGCTGCCCCCTCGACGCGATGCCAGGACGCGGATCGGCGAGCGGCCCCGGCGCCTCACGGCCGGTCGTCGTGGAGACCGCAGAGCCAGGCGAGCGCCTGGTAGGAGCCGAGGACGTAGTGGGCGTCGGTGCCATCGCGCAGAGCCGTGCGCAGCTTCACGGCGGAGCTCCGGCACTCGGCGAGGAGTTGATGGTGGCAGGGCCCCAAGCTCCCGGGTGACGCGACAGCGGTCAGGGGCGCTTCGGGCTGAATTCCGGCGGCCCACTGGTAGGACGCCAGCACGCCGCGCTCGAAACCGGTGCACGGGGAAGGCCGCCGGTTGACCCCCTTGATCGCCTCCAACACCTCGTCCCGCCCGTGCGCCCCGATGCCGGGCACAGCCGTCTCGTCTGTGGTCATGTCAGCAAAGTACGTCCGCGAGCCATCGCCCGCCTCCCGCCCGACCGGGCCTCGCGCGCCCCGCACACGTCAGGCGAGCGCGCCGGACGGCACCCGTCAGCGGCGCAGTGCACCATGGAAGAGGACCTCCACGCCGTGCACCCCCGGCGACCGCTGCCCGCCCCGGCCACGTTGCTGCGGGCCATTCTCTCGGAGGACAGGCGATGTCTCCCCAACTCCTGGCGGAACCCATCAGCGTCTACCTGAACGACCACCTGACCGGTGCGTTCGGTGGCGCCGCGCTCGCCCGCCGCATGGCCGACACCCACCCGGACAGCCACCGCGCGGCCGACCTGCGCCGCTTGGCCCGCGACGTGGAGCAGGACCGCGACGATCTGGTGCGGATCATGAACAGCCTCGCCGTACCCGTGCGCCACTACCGCACCTGGCTGGGCCTGGCGGGTGAACGGATCGCGCGCCTCAAGCCCAATGGGACCCTGGCGAGCCGTTCCCCGCTGAGCGACCTGATCGAACTGGAGGCCATGCGCACCGGCGTCGAAGGCAAGACCGCACTGTGGCAGGCGCTGCGCGCCATCGCCGCCGACGACCCCCGCCTCGACCTGGACGACCTGGGCCGCCTCGCCCGGCGGGCAGCCGAACAGAGCCGCACACTGAACGGCTGGCACCAGGCGGTCAGCGCCGAGGTCCTCACCCGCAACGGCGCCCGGTCCGGCCGGGGCACCGTTCCGCCGTCTGCCCTGTGACCTCCAGGGCGGGTCGCAGCAAGTGGCTGACCGGGATGCCGACTGCCCCAACGTGAAGAGGAGCCGAGCCGACAGGGGTGCCGCCGCGGACGGCGCACACAGGGGTGAGTGGATCGGGACGGCGGGGGCAGACGGTGTTCCAACACCGAGCCTGCTGACCACGGAGGTCGAAACGATGGTTCCTCTCCTACTTGTTCTGCTGCTGGCCCTGCTCCTCTTCGGTGCGGGATTCGCGCTGAACATCCTCTGGTGGGTCGCGATCGTCGTATTCGTCCTGTGGCTGATCGGGTTCGTCGCGCGGGGCTCGAGCAGTTCGGGCAGCCGCGGTCGCTGGTACCGCTGGTAGACGCCCGGTCCCGGCCCCGGCAGGGTGCCCTCGCGCCGTGGCACACGGACTGCTCTGGGCATGCGCAGGCCCGGCGTGCGGTGCAGAGTCGAAGCGATGCCGAGCGCCTTCTGTACCCGCGCCCAGCACAACGTTGAGGAGTCCGACGTGATCGCTGGATCGTCTTTCCGACCCTCCACCCTGCCGCCGTGGCCTGCGCCGCTACCGCGCCAGTTTGATCCCCGCAAGGCCGGCAGGGCCGACGGCCGATGAGCGCCATGGAGGTGGGAGTCGGTGGGCTGAGCGGCATGAGCGAGGCCGCCGAACCCCGTTCCGAATTGGAGGGCCACCGCCGCAGCATCGCCGAGGCGTTCACACGGATGGCGGCCTGCGGCGAGCTGGACCTGCCCCTGCCCGGCGCAGGGCGGACCCGCGCCCGCTGGGAGGCACTCACCCGCTGGGCCCAACGGGACCTCTCCCTGGCCCGGCTCGCCGAGGGCCACACGGACGCCGTCGCGATCCTCGCCGAACTCGACATACCGGGAACGGAGGACCTGCCGACGGCTGCGGACGGCGCCCGCTGGGGGGTGTGGGCTGCCGAACCGCCCGGCTACACCCTGGAGGCACGCCGAGCACCGGGAGGATGGCGGCTCTTCGGCGTCAAACCCTTCTGCTCGGGCGCCCGGGTGTGCACGCACGCGCTCGTGACCGCCCGCGAAGGAGAACACCGGCGCCTGTTCGCCGTCGAGGTCGCGCAGCCCGGCCTCGCCCCGCTGCCGGACACCTGGCCCGGCCCCGGCATGGCGGGCAGCGACACCCTGGACGTGAACCTCGACGCTGTCCGGGCCACCCCGCTCGGCGAGCCGGGCGCCTACCTGGAACGCCCCGGCTTCCAGCACGGCGGGATCGGCGTCGCCGCCTGCTGGCACGGCGGTGCCCGCGCGGTCGCCCGCACGCTGCTGGCCGCCTCGCGCATGTGGGAGCTGGACCCGCACGCCCTGGCGCACCTTGGCGCCGTCGACGCCCATCTGGCCACCGTCGACGCGCTGCTGGACGGTGCCGCTGCCGCTGTCGACGCCGACCCCCTCGACACGGACAGCGTCGCACGCCTTCGCACGATGCGCGTGCGTGCCGCCGTCGAGAACGCCGCCGGTGATGTCCTGGCCCGAGTCGGCCGGGCGCTGGGTGCGGCCCCGCTGGGCCATGACGCCGTTCATGCGCGCGCCGTCGCGGACCTGACCGTGTACCTGCGCCAACACCACGGCGAGCGTGACCTCGCCGCTCTCGGCAGGGCTGCCTGCGCCGGCCGCCTGGAATGGGAGGACACGTGACGAGCCGCCCGGCCCCGCCACCGACCGCTGTCGACCCGGAGCAGCAGCCCCCGGCTGACCCCATCCAGCAGGCCGGGACGCCCGAAGAGGACTGGCAGACCTGGCCAGCACTTCGCAGCCTTCCCGGCGTCGCCCCGCTCGCCTGCCTGCCGGCTCCGCGGGACCGTCCGCCCAGAGTCCTGGTCGTGGCAGCCCACCCGGACGACGAGGTCCTCGGCTTCGGCGGCACGATCGCCGTCCTCGCGGCAGCCGGCATCCGGGTGCGCCTGGTGTCCGTCACCGACGGCGAGGCGTCCCACCCGCACAGCAACACCGCTGCGGCCCGCAACCTGGCCGCCATCCGCACACGGGAACTGCGCGAGGCCCTGGCCCGCCTGGGCGCCGCCGACGTGCAGAGCGTGGCGCTGGGCATGCCCGACGGCAAGGTCACCCGGCATGAGCAGGAGCTGTCCAGCCGGCTGGCCGAGCTGCTCAGGGACTGTGACCTGTGCGTGGCGCCGTTCAGCCAGGACCTCCACCCGGACCACGAGGCGGCAGGGCGTGCCGCCCTCGCTGCCGGCGCAGCGCGGGGCGTGGCTGTGTGGGAGTACCCGGTCTGGGCCTGGCACTGGGCAGCGCCTGGCGACGGACGGCTGCCGTGGCACCGCGCCGCCCGCCTCCCATTGCCGTTCGCCGCGCTGGAGCGCAAGCGCGCGGCCCTGGCGTGTTTTCACAGCCAGATCGAGCCGCTCGGCGACCGGCCCGGGGACGCGGCGATCCTGCCGCCGGCCGAACTCGCCTACTTCCGCCGCGACTTCGAGGTGATCTGGCGATGACCACCTCCCGACACGACACCGCCGCGAACGAGGTAGCCGGCACGCCGGGGGACTACTTCACCCGCATGTACGCCGACCACGCCGACCCCTGGCAGCTCGCGGATCGCTGGTACGAGCAGCGCAAGTACGCCCTGACGCTCGCTGCCCTGCCCAAGCCGGCCTACCGCAGCGCCTTCGAGCCCGGCTGCTCGGTCGGCGTGCTGTCCGGCCTGCTCGCCGGCCGCTGCCGGGCCCTGCTCTCCTGCGACCGGGAAGAACGCGCCCTCGACCAGGCCCGCGCCCGCCTCGCGCACCTACCGCACGTGCGCGTGGAGCGGCGCCTGCTGCCCGACGACTGGCCACAAGGGACCTTCGACCTTGTCGTCCTCTCCGAGCTGCTGTACTACTTCACCGTCGGCGACACCGCCGACCTGCTGGACCGTACGGTGCAGTCCCTGGAGCCGGGCGGAACCCTGGCACTCGTCCACTGGCGCCACCCGGTCGCCCACCACGCCCGAAGCGCCGAGGCCGTTCATCAGCAGGTTCGCGGTCATCCGGCCCTGGTGCGGATCGCCGCCCACCGCGAGCCGGACTTCCTCCTCGACGTGCTCACCCGTCCGCATCAGCCCGGCACCCCGGCGGAGCGCCTGTCGGTGGCCGCCACCGAGGGGCTGACGTGATCCACGCCCTGGCCGTCGTCGTCCCGGCCCGCGACGAAGAGGAGCTGCTGGCCGACTGCCTGGACGCGCTGTGCCGCGCCGCCCGGCATCCGCGGGTGCGGGACCTGCCGTGCCGAGTGATCGTGGTGGCCGACGCCTGCCGGGACGCAACCGCCGCGATCGCGCGCGGCCACGGCGCGCAGCTGCTGGAACTGACCGCGGGAAACGTAGGGGCGGCCCGCGCGGCGGGCAGCCGCCATGCTCTGGACACCGCCCTGTCCGCACGGCCGGGCCTGACACCGGACAGTGTGTGGCTGGCGCACACCGACGCGGACTCCCGCGTCCCGGCCGACTGGCTCGCACACCAGGTCACGCACGCGGCCTGCGGCTGGGAGGCCGTCGTGGGCACCGTGCGCGTCGCTGACTGGAGCGGTCATCCGGACCGCACCGCCACGGCCTTTCGACTGCGCTACCAGCAGGAGGAGCAGGCCGACGGGCACCGGCACGTCCACGGGGCGAACCTCGCCGTGCGGGCCGACGCCTACCGCGCAGCCGGCGGCTTCCAACCGCTGCGCGTGGGCGAGGACAGGGCGCTGGTCGGCGCCCTGGAAGCCGCCGGCTTCCGCGTCAAACGCACCAGCCGAAGTCCCGTCACCACCTCAGCGCGGCGCGATCCCCGAGCTCGCGGCGGGTTCGGCGACTTCCTTCGCGACCTCGACGCATTGATCGGCTGACCTCCCGCGCAGGAGCACTACGCGAGCCGCACCCGTCGGCGACTGGTAAGACGTCCGACCCGGCCCGAACGCCAACTCAGGAAAGGGAGCAACGTGATCCCCAAGGGAACCGCCCGTCTCGCCGCCGCCGCCCGTTCAGAGGGCGACGACGGCATCGGCATCCGGACTCTGAAGCTGCTTGACGCCGTCGGTGCCTGCGAAGAGCTCGACGCGATCACCGAGCCGCTGAAGCACATCGTCCAGAGCCTGCCGCTGGGACGGCTACGCGGCGTGCTGCACGGTCGTCCCCTGGGCCACCCGCTGCATCCGGCCGTGGTCCAGGTTCCAGTCGGTGCGTGGATCTCGGCGGGCGTCCTCGACCTCGTGCCCGGCTCGGAGCGCGCCGCCCGCCTGCTGGTCGCGGTCGGCGTCGTCACCGCCGCCCCGGCGGCGTGGACCGGCTGGGTGGACTGGGCCGAGCAGCACGAGCAGCAGATGCGGACCGGTCTGCTGCACGCCACCTCGATCTCCGCCGCGGTGGGTCTGTACGGCGCGTCATGGGCCGCCCGCTCACGCGGCCGGGGCGGGCTGGGGCGTGCGCTTGGCTTCGTCGGACTGGCGGCGGTCTGCGCCGGGGCCGCGATCGGTGGCCACCTGGCCTACCGGCAGGCTGCAGGTGCGAACAAGGCTGAGCCCGTCCCCCATCTGGTGGAGCCCGGCTGGCACATCCTCGGGCGCGTCGAGGACTTTGCCACGGGCGAGGCAGAGCGCCGGATGATCGGTGAGGTGCCGGTACTCGTGGTGCGCGAATCCGACGACGTCTTCCACGTCCTGGCCGACCGCTGCAGCCACTTCTCCGGCCCCCTGTCGCAGGGCGAGGTCGCAGACGGCTGCGTGACCTGTCCCTGGCACGGCAGCGTCTTCCGCCTCGCTGACGGCTGGAACGTGGGCGGCCCGGCCACCGCCCCGCAGCCGTCCTTCGCCACCCGGACGGACGGCGACGGCAACCTTCAGGTGCGCCTGTCCGACGCCGGCTGACCGTGACCGCGTCGAGCCAGGGCGGCCGCGTCGACATCACGCCGGTTCCGGTGCGAACTGGTGGTGTGGGCAGCAATCCGGCATGACGTCTCCGGCGGTCGGGAAGACGTGTGCGGACCGTCCTTCCCCCGACCGTTGGGAGCACAGCGTGGCAGGCGACGACTTCGTGATCGACGTGAGCCGGATCCGGGACGAGGCCCGGCAGAGGATGGCCGAGGGCGCAGTGACGAGCACCTACGGTCTGGACGCCGAGAAGGTGATCGCGGTGCTGAACGACGTGGTCGCCACCGAGGTGGTGTGCTGGCTGCGCTACACGCGGCACGCGATCTCTGCCACCGGCATCGATCGTGCCCAGGTGGCGGCCGAGTTCACCGAGCACGCCGCTGAGGAGATGCAGCACGCCTTGCGGGCCGCCGAGCGGATCGCCCAGCTCGGCGGCGAACCCGACTTCGACCCCGCCACCCTCGTCCAGCGCGCGCACACCGACTACACCGCGCCGGACGAGCAGGACCTGAAGGCGATGCTGGAGCACAACCTGCTGGCCGAGCGGATCGTCATCTCCACCTACCAGGAGATCGCCCGCTGGCTCGGCGACCACGACCCCACCACCCGGCGTCTCATCGAGTCCATCCTCGAAGAGGAGGAGGAGCACGCCGACGACCTCACCGACCTCCTTGCTTCCTGACCCTCCCGATGGCCTGCCTCCGTGGAAGCGGCTGACCGCGCCCTTTTCGGACCGGCGCCACAGCAATCGCCAGCCCACGTGGTCACGAAACGGGAAGCCGTGATGATCAAAACCTTCTACAAACCGCTCGGACTGCTGTTCGGTGCCCTTGACGGCGTCGTCGCGGGCGCAGTCTTCAAGCGCCTGTGGGCCCTGCTCGGCCACGGGGGAGAGGCATCCCAGGCCACCGACGAGGACCGCAGCTGGACAGAGGTGCTGACGGCCGCCGCCCTGCAGGGCGCGGTCTTCGCCCTGGTCAAGGCCGCGGTCGATCGCAGCGGGGCACTCGACACCAGCCGCCTGACCGGCACCTGGCCCGACTGACCGCACATCCACCCGGCAGCAATTTGCCGCACACTCGAGGAAGGCACCCGCGTTGTCCGAGTTCGACCGTGAGCAGGCCCACCGGAAGTCCAAGAACCTTGAGCATCTCAAGGACGAGGTCGACGAGAAGAACACCGAACACATCGAGCGCGTCCGGCAGAACGAGGGCGACAGCGGGGGCCCTGGCCCTGAATGCGATGCCGCAGGGCAACAGGAGGAGCCCGAGCGGCCCGACCGGCCTACACCGTAAGGCGCTTTGCTGGGGGAACTGCTGCACCACCTGCTATGGCCACCGCAATGACGGGCGCGGCCTGCCTGCTCGCGGCCTCCATCGACCGCGGCTGCGCGGAGTGCGTCTGTTGAGCCGCAACCCCGGGTGTCGGCTTACCGCTGGTCGTCCTGCAGGAGCACCGGGCCGCGGACGCCCGCGCACTGTGGGCGGCGTCCGGGATCGACCCACAGGCACCCGGCGTCTTCACCGAGACCGACGCAGCACGGGCCGTCGCGGCCC
>NZ_JBIWAP010000103.1:0-8244 GCF_044760075.1 Kitasatospora sp. NPDC098663
GAGGGAGTCCAGGTCAGGCGTCACAACCGACCTTTGGACTCCCTCGCTTCATGTCATGCGCGCCAACGAGCCCTTGGCATCAATCATCTAGGCGGCGGGGTGCGGGCGCGGGCGCCGCGGCGCGCCCGGGACCGGGGCGTCGACGCGGGGTGTCGACGCGGGGTGTCGAACCGGGGTGTCGAACCGGGGCACCGGGCCCCTGCGGCCGTGGGAGCGCGGCGGGGGCCCTCACCCGGTCGTGGCGGGGTGGTGTCGGCGGGCGGGTGCTGGGGAAACCTACCGTCCGCCGGACACCAGGTACGGGCCATCGACCCCACAAGGGCCGGAAGGTCACCGAACCGTGATCACAAACCAGTCGTTCTTCGCTGAATCGCGGCGGGCCCGGAACCCGCTGCCCTACCCACGGTCACCGTAGGTAGGGGCGAGGCCAGGGCGGAGCGGAACGACGGCGGGCGCGGTGACGGCGGCGGTGCGGTGTCGGTCGTCGCCGCCGAGCGGGCCGCCTTCGCGGCCGCCCGTGCGCAGCAGGACCCGTCGCGGCAGGGTCAGGCGGCGGCCAGGTCGGCCCGGCCGAACAGCAGGGCGTAGCCCCGGGGCAGGTGGGCGAGGAGGCGGTCGGTGAGGTGGTCGTCGGTGTGGCGGTGAGGGCGGCCAGGACGGAGGAGGCGTCCCAGCGGGCGGCGGTGAGGCTGGTGCCCAGGGTGTGGGCGAGGCTTTCGACGAAGGCGGGGGCGGTGACGGGGTGGGGCAGGGGGATCTGGGCGGCGAGGACGGCTCGGGCCTGTTCAGGCAGGGCCGCGGCGAGGTCGCAGCGTTCGTCGCCGGTGAGCTGGGAGCCCAGGAGGGCCAGGACGGCGTCGAGGACGCGTTCGGCTTCCTCGTCGCAGGTGTAGCGGCCGAGGTTGCGGACCTGCTGGAGGAGGAGGCGGTAGCGGGTCATGACCGTGGGGCCTTCCGGGGGCTGGCTGCCGGGGGCAGCGGCGGCGTGAGGGGGTGGTCAGGGTCGTGTGCCTGTGGTCGGGCGGCCGAACAGCAGGTCGTAGCCGGGCGGCAGTTGGAGCAGGATCCGCCCGGTGAGGTCGTCGCCGGCGGCGTCGGCCACCGTGGACAGGACGGCGCCGATGTCCCACACGGCCGTGGCTTCGGTGGCGCCCTCGATCCAGGCCGCGGTCGCGCGGCCGAACCGCTCGGCGGTGAGGGGCTCGGCGGCCTGCAGGGGGTTGAGCAGGACCAGGGCTATGGTCTCCGGCAGGCGGGCGGCCAGTTCCGCGCGCACGCCGCCGACCAGGTGGGCGCCGAGCAGGGCCAGGACCACCCGGGCGGCCCGCTCGGCCTCCTGCGGGCTGTCGTACTCACCGCGTTCCCGGACCTCCTCCAGGAACGCCTCCCATCGAAGAGTCATCGTGGTTCTCCCTCCGGCCCAAGGCCCGGCGCGCGCGGGCGGCCTCACGGCTCGACGGCCAGGCGCCGGTGCACCGGTGATGGCGCTTGCGCGTCGCTGCGGGTGGACCGGGCGGGGCCGGCCCGGTGCCCGCGCCCCACCGGCACGCCCGGAGTGGCTGCGTAGGTCAGAGGGGAGAGCAGATGTTGCCGGATCTCAGCAGCGGTCCCAGCTCAGAAGAGCTGGAAATGTTGACGAGAAGTAGGAGCATCTAGGGCGACCGACGCGGTCAGGCGGTGTCTGGAGGCAGGTAGCTATCTGAGTCGGCGCTTCCACCACGGCTCGAAGGCTGGCGCGAATGGATCCGGGAGTGTCCGCGCCAGGAAGCGGTCATCCAGAGGCGAGACCGCTGTCAGGAGCTCGCGACGCGCCTTCCGTCGCATGGACGCAGCAGCCCCCTCCAGGAGTGTTCGGGCGTGTCTGTCTCTCCAGTGCGTGGTTCCGTGTCCACGGTTGGATCCATGGTCCGGCCACTCATGAAGTGCCAAGGCCCATGCCCGGAAGGCGTGGGCGACAGACCCCAGGGGCAGCCGGTGCCGCGCCTCGAACTGCGCGATCTGTCGGTTTGTCGCAGCGGACAAGCCAGTGATGACTTGTCCGGTGCCGGCTGCCCAGCGCGGGGACTGTTCGACCCTGATCTCGCCTGGTGGACGGCGAGGCATGAAGACTTCCAGATGGTCAGAAGACAAGTGTCCTGACGATAGACCGTTGTCTCCGACTGCCTCAAGAGTGTTTTGCATTTGTGGCGAAGCCCGTTGGTCGGTCAGCCAGCGGCCACTGTTCAGCGCGGGCACGGGTGGTGGCGAGGCGGTAGGAGTCGGTGCCGGTCTCGATGATGTTTCCGCCGAAGGTGAGTCGGTCGACGATGGCCGCGCAGAGGCGGGGGTCGGTGAACGTCTTCGTCCAGCCGCCGAAGCTCTCGTTGGAGGCGATGGCGACGCTGTTCTTCTCCTCACGCTCCGTGAGGACCTGGAAGAGCAGTTCGGCGCCCCTGCGGTCGAGTTCCATGTAGCCGAGTTCGTCGATGCAGAGCAGGTCGACGCGGCCGTAGCGGGCGATGGTCTTGGCGAGCTGCTTCTCGTCGGCGGCCTCGACGAGCTCGTTGACGAGTTTGGTGGCGAGCACGTACTTCACCCGGAAGCCGGCCATCGCGGCCTCGGTGCCGAGCGCGATCAGCAGGTGGGACTTGCCGGTGCCGGAGTCGCCGATCAGGCAGAGCGGCAGGCTCTTCTTGATCCATTCGCATGTGGCGAGGGTGTGGATCATCGCAGGGTCGATGTTGGGGTTCGCGTCGAAGTCGAACTTCCGCAGCGACTTGTCGCGCGGGAACCCGGCTGCCTTGATCCGGCGCTCCGAACGGCGCCGGGCGCGGTCGTCGCACTCGGACATCAGCAGTTCGGCGAGGAAACCGAGGTAGGACATCTGCTCGCGCGAGGCCGCCTCGGCGAGCTCTGGGAACTGAGCCCGGATAGTGGGCAGTCGCAGCATCCGGCACGCCTGGTCGACGGCGGCGTTGGCGGCCTGCTCGGTGAGTCCTCGCTGGCGGGGGAAGGTCATGGCGCTCTCCTTCAAGTGGTCGGGCGGTCCGGCCGGCGGTGTCGCAGCAGCTGGTCGTAGTGGGCCACCGAGGGCAGCGGCCGGGTGTCGGGCGGCAAGTGAGCCAGGCGCCGCGCGGTCAGGGACGTCACGGTCGCCCTGTCCGACGGGAACAACTCAGGCTCGGCGTCGGCCGTCATGGTGTCCGCCTCGGCCGCCTTGCGGGCCTCCAGCGCGACGGCGTCGGCGGTCAGCGCGCCGGCTCGTAGCGCGGCCGCGAGACCCGCGACCAGGGGCTCGTGCGGCAGACTGCGGCTCAGCAGCAGGACATCGATCAGGGCACGGGTGCCGTCACGGTCACCGTGGGCATTGCGGGCCGCCGCCCACCACGCATCGTGGACCGGGGTGAACCTCCCCGCGGAGCGGGCCTGCTCCAGCGCGGTCGCCCCGGGCAGGGCACCGGGTTTGCGAACGAGAGCTTCCAGATAGTGGTCCAGGTCGAGTCGGGTGCCGCCCTTGGCGATCAGCCGCTCATGTCGGGCGACCTCCTCCCGGCCGTCGTAGACAACGAGGTCGGAGGCATGCAGCATCACGCGGACGGTCCGGCCGATCAACCGCACCGGCACCGAGTAGCGGTTGGTGCGGACGCTGACCTGGCCGTAGCGGTCGACTCGCAGCGTGAACAGCCGACCCGTCTCGAACGGCTCCTCCGGAAGCGGCGCCAACAGCGGCCGCTCGGCGGCGAAGTACTCGCCGATCGTGCGCGGCCGGGACCGGATCCGTCGGGCGTCGTCCTCCTCGTCCCACCGCTCGATCATCTCGTTGAGCTCGGCGAACGAGTTGACCTCGGGGACAGGGACCAGGTGGTTTCGGCGAAACCAGCCGATCTGGCCCTCGACGCCGCCCTTCTCGTGGGCGCCGCGGATGCCTGGCTGGCAGTAGAGGCTGTCCAGGCCGTAGTGCGAGCGGAACGCGGTCCACCGCTCGGTCTCCACCCGCTGGCGGGAGAACCCCAGGACCTGAGCGACGGCGGCCTTAAGGTTGTCGTAGCGGACCTTTCCGGTCGGCACCCCGCCCAGCACGTTGAGAGCGTGGACGTGGCCCTCGAAGAACGCCTCCTGCCCGGCCGAGGCGAACACGCGGTGCACCGCCTTGCCCGAGTACGACAGCCGGAACGCGAACAGGTAGCAGGTCACCAGCTCGCCGGCCAGACGCACCGTCACGTCCCCGAAGTCGACCTCCGCCTCCGCCCCGGGCTTGTGCGTCTGCGGGACGAACGCCTCCACCACTCCCTGCCCCGCCTCGACGCGGATTTCCTCGCGGCGTGTCGCCACGTAGTCGCGGACCATCTCTCCCTCGCCGCACTGACCGGCGGTCTGTGTACGGCAGCTCCCGTTCCGGCGTCCGCACTGCCGGCGTCGCCTTCACAGGCCGGCCCACGGGCCGCCGGGCAAATGACCTTCGCCACGGCCGGACACTTCTACTTCACCGTCCCCGAGGGAGCCACCCGGTTGATCATCCAGGCCTGGGGCGGCGGTGGAGGAGGAGGAGGCGGTGCGGGTGGCGGCGGCGGGGAGGGAGGGGAGGACGCCAACCTCACACCGGCGGGAGCGGCGCCGACGGCGGCAACGGATACGTCCCCATCACCTGGTGACCCGAACTCCGGACGGCCGCCCGCACATGTCCGGTGCGGGCGGCGGGCCGCTGGGTCCCGCACCGCCCCGAGATCGCCGGTCCGAGACAATGGAAGACGTCATGGCCAATCCGCATCGCAGGGCGTCGAAGCCGCGAGCGCCGCAGGCATACCCGTGCTCCTGGGAAGCCTGCCGGGAGTGGGTACGCCGCACGCCGCTGCCGAACACGCCTCACAGACATCTGCCCTGACCGGACAGCCGCAGCCCCCTTCCGCCCGTCGTACCCCTCCTTCCGGCCTCCAGAGTGCCGTGCCCGCGGCACAGCCAACAGCGGGCCGCGACCGGTTCACCTGAACGAGCAACAGACACCCGGAATGCCCGGGTACCGCGCGCCAGCAGATCGTGCGCGTCGCTGCGTCCGCGCCCGTGACCGGGATCACCTGAGGCGTTGCGGGGGCAGCGGCGGCGTTGGCGCGTCCATCGGTGGGTGGCCTCGGTACCGTTCCTGGTGTGGGGCGGCCCCGGTTGCCGCAGGCCGTCACGCCCCTCTCCGGCCCCCGCCGCCACCGGCCGAACGTCACCGCCCCGGAGAGGCAGGCCCTGTCCGAGATGCTCGACACCTGCGACCAGTGACCGCCCGGGACGGCGGTGACCGCTGCCAGGACCACGTCACGGCCGGGCCCGGCGGCGTGATGACCGAGGAAGTCGGCTGCGTCACCGGCGAGCTCACCGTCGCCACCACCGCCTTCCCCGGTCGGCAGACCTGGGTGACGGTCCAGTACCGCGGTGCCGACGAGTGGTACACCCCCACCGGCACCCCGACCCCGCTGCCCGCCGGCGAGTCCCTGGCCCGGTACCACGAGCGGGTCCTGGACGCCGTCCACACCGGCCGCGGGGCCGTCGCACCGGCGGCCGGCACCGGGCAGTAGACCGGCCGCCTGCCGACGGCGCCAACCCGCCCGCGTCCCACCGCACACGGGGCGCGGGAGGCCGTCAAGGAACGACGGCCCGCTGGTGCCGGTGGCGCGGCAGGCCGCACCCTGACCAGGCAGGAAGGCACGGCACCCGGTGGCACATAACATTTCTTCGCTCGGATGTAAACGTTATGGCGTTGCCGTTCGACTACTGGGCATGAAGCGTCAGGTAGCCCAACTCCTCGGCTGGACCCCGGCGGTGCCGTTCGTGGCGCTGGGCGGTCAGCCGTCGTGGATCGTGCTGGTCGTCTTTGGATCCCTGGGGGTGGCGGTGCGGTTGCTGACCGAGTGGCAGCGCCGTCGCACCCTGGTCGCACTGGTCGAGCGGTCGCCCCAGGGCACCGTCGTGGAACAGGAGAGCGGGATGGGGGGACCCGGCATGCGGGTCCGGGTCGGCACCCGGCCGGCCAAGGGCACACCGGACGCCAACGAGCAGGGGGCCAAGTGACGACGGAGGACAAACGGCGGATCCCGGAGGACGTCAGCGCCGCCGTCACGGCGCTGTACCGGGCGGCCTACCACGATGTGCTGCGCAGCGCCACGCTGCTGACCGGTCAGGCCCATACCGCCGCGGACCTCGTCCAGCAGGCCTTCCACGAGGCCGCGCTGAAGTGGCACGAACAGGGCCTCGGGAGCAGTTCCCTGGGCGGCCAGACGGCCTGGCTGAAGACGGTCTGCCGCCGCCGGCACATCGACGGCCTGCGCCGAAAGATCGGCTTCGACGAGATGCGCATCGACGTGTACGAGCAGTACACCGCCGACGGGCACGACCCCGCCGCCGTCACCGTGGCCCGCGCCGCGCTCGACCGGTGCTGGGCGGCGATCAAGGCCATGCCCGAGGCACAGCGCACTGTCGCCGTCCTGGCCTGGCGCAACGGCCTGGACACCGCCGAGATCGCCCGCGACCTCGGCATCTCACAGGCCACGGTACGGGTCCAGCTCCACAGGGCCCGCCTGCACCGGGCCCGCGAGATCGGTGACGATCTGCCCGAGGCCGTGGACAGCGCCGCCGCGAAGAAGAGGAGGAAGGCGTCATGACCACATCCCGCCGCCACACCGACCCCGACTCCCTACCGGACCTGTTCCGGCAGGTCGAGCAGGACGCCGTACCGCAGCCCGACGAGGCCTTCGTCCAGCAGGAACTCGACAAGCTGGTCGCCTGGATGAACGGGCCCGCCCCGTGGCCCGCCCCCACGCACCCGTTCGCACCACCCCCGGCCCAGGACTTCCGTCTCCTGACCATCGCGGAAGTCGCGGCCATGCTGCGGATCACCAAGATGACCGTGCTGCGCCTGGTCCACTGCGGCGACCTGCCGGCCGTACGGACCGGCCGGGGAGCCTGGTACGTGCCCCGGGACGCAGCCCTGGACTACGCCGGCACCCTCGACGTCGCACGCTCCTCGGACTGACCGGCACCGACCGACGCAGGCGCCCCCGGCCCACCGGCCGGGGGCGCTGCGCCTCACCTTCACCGGCCGTCGCCGCCGCGCGGCCACCCCGAGGCGACAGCGCGAGGGCGGGCCCGGGAAACCCCGAGCCCGCCCTCCCGCTGTCGTCCGCCTCGTCAGGTGTGGTCGGGGTGGACGAACACCTCGCGGTGCGCCACCTCGCCCCGCTCTACCGCGCCGCGCAGCACCGCGCGGACGACGGCCAGGTCCCGGGTACGCCCGAGGCGGGCGGCGACCGTCTCGGCGTCCAGGCCCTCCGGCGCGGTGCAGCGGACGCCGGGCAGGTTGATCACTCGTAGCCGACAGCCTGTCAGCCTGCTCGACGCCAGTAGCGGCGGTCGGGTTGGTGCCGGCTCAGGGGGTGTCGCCCTGCCAGTTCCCGCGGCGGGGATCGGCGGGCCGGGGCTCGTAGTGGGCGTGCCCCCCGGCGCCGTACGCGCCGATCTCGGTGGACAGCGCGGCGCCGTCGGCGAGTTGCTCGGCGTCCAAGCCGGTGACGTCCAGGAGCAGGCCGTCCAGCGGGCCTCCGACCAGCTCGCGGTACGCGTGCCCCGGCCGAGGCCCGGGAGTCGGGTCGTCGTGGTCGGACCCGTAGACCCGGCCCCTCAGCAGCACCTCGTCGTCGCCCATGTCGTCCATGTCCACCAGCGTGTCCGCCCGCACCGACAGCGCGGACGTGAAATCGGTGGGATGGCCCGCGGCACGTCGCCCGGCCTGGCTGGTTCGCCATCGCCGCTGACCCCGCGTTCACTGGGGCTGGCGGTGGGCGGCGCGCACGGAGCGCAGGTGCATCTGGACGGCCGCCGGGTCCGTTCCGGTGATGTCCGCGACCTCGGCAGCGGGCAGGTCCAGGGCGAGGTGGAGGACCAGGACGTCCTGCTGTGGCTCCTCAGATGGGCGACGGGGTTCAGCGGGCCGGCCATCGCGCGGACGTGGCGGCGGACCGCCGGCCTGCGCAGCGCCGACTCCCGACGTCTCCCACCGCCATCGGCCGGGCTCCCGGGAACCGGTGGCCGGATCCACCGGGCGGCGTGACGAGCGGCCGGCCGACGGCCCGGCACCGCAGGCGCAGAGCGCCGCCCACAGGCCGCAACGGCCACCTGCCCCGCACACACTCCTAGGGCGCGTATTCGGTCGTGATCAATCTGCGCGATTTACCTTCGCAGCGGGTCCAGTTCCGGTAAACCGTGGTGCGTGACGCGAGCGCAACT
>NZ_JBIWAP010000104.1:0-8025 GCF_044760075.1 Kitasatospora sp. NPDC098663
CCCCGCTGGTCCCGGTCGGCACCACACTGCTGTGCCTGTTCATGTCGGCGTTCCTGTTCGAGTCGGCCGACCCGGACGTGATGGTCGCGGCCCGGGTCCTGGTCGGTCTCGGCGCCGCCTGCTTCTCGCTCTTCGCCGTGGTCTCCGTCCTGGAGGCCGGCGTCGCCGACCGGCACTGACCAGCCGCCCGAAAAAGCCGGCCGAGAACAGCGAAGGCAGGGAGCCGAAGCTCTCCTGCCATTGTCCAACTCGTACCGGACAGGGGGCCTTGCGGCAAGGCCCCCTCCCGGGCGCACAGTCGCTGACTGAATTGGGAAACCCGCGCAAATCGCACAACCCGGGTGTACCGCGTGCAATTGCCCGGCAGGGAATCGGAGAAGCAGGACACATGACCCAGCAGACGACCAGTGCCTTCGAGGTGCCCGAGCGGCTCGCCGTCGCCCGTCCCCTGGCCCCGCGCATGTTCGAGCGCCTCGTCGAGGACATCCTCACCGCCCTCGACGAGCAGACCGTCGTCGTCCCAGGCACCGAGGCCGCCGCGTTGATCGTGCCGAGCCTGGCAGGCTCCCTACGAGCCGTCCTCGACCAGCGCAAAATCCTGGAGAAGCGGATCCAGGAACTGCTCGACGAGCACCCGCTGTCCAAGATCCTGACCTCCATGCCCGGCATCGGCACCAGGACCGGTGCCCGGGTCCTGATCGACGTCGGCGACGCCAGCGCCTTCCCGACCGCCGCCCACCTCGCCTCCTGCGCCGGACTCGCGCAACCCGCAGTTCCGGCTCATCCATACGCGGCGAGCAACCCTCCCGACGGGGCAACAAGCAGCTGAAACGGGCGTTCTTCCTCGCCGCGTTCGCCTCGCTCAACGACCCGGCATCCCGGGCCTGCTACGACAAGAAGATCAACCAGGGCAAGCGCCACACCCAGGCCCTCCTCTGCTTGGCCAGACGTCGGGTCGACGTCCTGTTCGCCATGCTCCGTGACGGCACCTTCTACGAGTCCCGGCCCACAGCCGCCGGCAGTTGAACTCCACGGGGATCTGCCAGCAACACCACGCGGTCCGCCGCTAGATCGAACCCGAGCACCGGGTTCCCCCAGTCGCCTTCCGCCGTCATCCGCACGGGCTTGCCCAGCCGGCGCCCGATCGAGCCCAGGAAGCCACACAGGACGTCCACCCCCTCCTGGCCCTGTAGTTCCCGAAGGTCGACATCGAAATCGATCTCACCCGACGACATCGGCCAAAAGTTCGCCAGCACGTCCGCACACGGCCACACCCGCAGCATGGCCGTGTCCGCGTCGGCAGGACGCGACAACACCGCGTCCGCCGAGGGCAACGGAACCAGGACGTTGCCTTCCCAGTACTCCCACACCCAGCCGCACGACCGGACCAGGTCAAACACCAACTGCCAGTCCTCGACCGAGGCGCCCTCCACACCGACGTCCGGCAAGGCGCCCATCAGGTCAGGGTCGAAGAAGTCCTTGACGTTGTCCCACAGCAGATCCGGCATGCCGCCATGCTGCCCGCCGCGCCACCCGACCGCAGCCCGATTTCCTTGACGAACCCCATAGAGGCACCCCCCGCCCGTCCCGCCTCCTCCGACGACCGCCCACGCAAAACGCTCCGCCGGGAAAACCCGGCCGAAAGGCTGTCCCGTAAGTCGATGTTGGCCTCGGGCATACTGGCGGTCGTTGCCACTCGGAGCGAGTCTGGGATGGGGAGTCTGAGTGCTTGAGCTGCGCTGTGAAGCTGTGCGGTGGGTGGACGACGATCCGTTCCCCGGCATCATCGAGGTCCGGTTCATCGATGCTGCGGGACAGCCCTGGTCACTGATCGACAAGTGGCCGATTTTCGTGAAGCTCGATGAGCTGACACCCGAATCCGACTACCCCGTCGAGGTCACGGTGGCGTGCGTGATCCAGGGCGACGCCGACGCGACGGCCGGGGATGGGGTCGTGACGATCTCCACCTCGCCGCACGGCGTCACGACACCCGGCGGACGCGAGGAGTTCACGGTGAGGTGGGACCAGCTCATCCGCTGATCGCGAGGTTGTGGAGCAGCGCGATGCCGAGCATGGCGTGGTGCACTCCGGTTCCGCCCAGGCGGCAGTCGAAGAAGCGGAGGACCTTCCAGTTCTTCATCCGTGAAAAGACGTGTTCGACTCGGGCCCAGGCCCTGCGGTGGACGGCGTTGTCGGCTTCCTGCTCGGGGCTGAGGTGTTCCTGTCCGCGACGGCGTCGGTGCGGGATCAGTGCCCCGGTGCCCTGGTAGCCGCCGTCAGCCAGGACCGGCGCGTCGCGGCAGGCGCGGTCGACGCCCGATTCGGTGAGGGCCCGGCAGTCGTTGCGGTTGCCAGGCAGCGGCAGGCCGACTGCGACCACGAGCCGGCTGTTGGCGTCGATCACGACCTGCTGGTTGGTGGAGTACCGGTAGTTCTTGCTGGAAGCGGCGATCGTCCGGTCCCGGGTCGGTACGAGGGTGCCGTCGACGATCAGCACGGTGTCCTGCCGCAGACGGCGTGCGGGTGAGATCGCCAGCAACGGTGCAAGGTGGTCCAGCACCCGGTCCGCGGCGGACTTCGAGATCCCGAACAGCGGCGCGACCTGCCGCAACGTCAGGTTGGTCCGCCAGTAGGCGGCCACCAGCAGAACCCGGTCCTCCAAACCGAGCCGCCACGGCCGGCCGCGCTGGATGTCACCACCACGTCGACGGACCAACGAGACCAGCTTTCGGAACTGCGACTCGCCCAGCCCCGAGAACGGCTCGATCCACATCGGGTCGCTCGCCGAGATCACCCCACCCATGACGGGACCAACGCGGAACCACCCCAGTAGTTACGGGACAGCCTTGAGCGTTTGCGTTCAACTCATCCCGGCCCGGTCGGACCGGTCACATTCCGCTGTGCCACGACCCGCCTGACGAGCACAAGGAATATCGATCCGCCAGGCACTCCCTAGAGGGATTCACCTGCTTTGAGAAATCCCCGGTAGACGATCGCCAGCAACGCCGCGTAGGCGTGGATCTCTCGCGCGACCGCCAGGTCTTCTCCCGAGTATTCCCCGCACAGGACGTCAGCTTGAGCGATGACCTCGCCGAGTTCCGCCAGAACATCCGCACCTGACGGCCTGAACGCACCGGTCCTCATGAAGACGACGGCCCCCGTGGTGTGCTCATGAGCAATGGCGAGATCGGCGCGGAGCGCCCTCAACTCCCGCGTCGTGCCGTGTGGCGGATACGGAACGTGACTCCAAATGGTATAGGCATCGACGAAGCTCAGTTCCACAGGTCCTCGCATTCTTCAGCTACCTCCTTGCTGGGGGATGGTACGTCACGATCTTACTGCCATCCATCGACGTGAAAAGCACCTCGCCCGTTGTTGAATTGGCACATGTCTTCCCCTTCAGCATTTCCTCGCGGGATCCGATATCCTTGAGATTGACCTTCCATTCCCCGCTCGCCAAAGCGCCGGGCTGCTTCAGACGCTCAGCCAGCTCCTTGGCCGCGTCGACATATTCCCGCCGCGTCATGCCATTCGGAATCCCCTGCTCCTTGTAGTGATACAGGAACTGATCCCTGGAATTGTCGAAGGTGGCGCGGTGGAAGACGCCTCGACCTCGTCGGCGCCGACCTGCACCCACGCCCAGTCGTAGTAGCGCGGGCCCTTCGCGCCAGTTCCGGCGCTCTGCCGGTGCCAGGCTCCTGCGGGCAGGCCGGCGGCCACGGCATCGGCTCTCATCGCGGTGCGACCCTGGTTGATCCTCACGCGGGTGGTACAGACCACGGCCAGGACGTAGCCGGTCCCCCTTCCCTCCAACTCCGAGCGCAGAGACGGATCCTGGCCGTATGCCTCGTCGCCGGTCGCCCAGGAGGCGGTCAGGCCGGCATCCAGCGCCGCCGCGATCATCTGCGTGGCCAGCCGGGGCTTGGTCGCGAACTGAACGTCCTCGGGGATGCCGGCATCCGTCCGGCGCTCGGTGTCCTCGCACCAGGTGTGCTGCGGCAGATAGAGCCGGCGGTCGATCAGTGCCCGTCCTCGCCTGGAGGCGTAGGCGAGGAAGACCCCGACCTGGCTGTTCTCGATCCGTCCGGCGGTGCCGGTGTACTGCCGCTGGACGCCAGCAGATCGGCGGCCCTTCTTCGGGAAGCCTGTCTCGTCGATGATCAGCACCCCATCGGCGCCACCGAGGTGCTCGGCGACGTACGAGCGGACCTCGTCGCGGACCGCCTCGGCGTCCCAGCGTGCGCTCCGCAGCAGCCGCTGCATCGCATGCGGGCGGGCCTGACCGGTTTCCTCGGCCAACCGCCAGCAGTTCTTCCGCTCGATGCTCGACAGCAGCCCGAGCACGAACGCGCGTGCCGTCGTTCGGGGCTCCACCCGGCGGAACTGTCCCGCGATCCGACCCATGGCCTGGTCGAACATCGCCCGCCAGCGGGCAGGGTCTACGCTATGGCCCGCGGCCACCGCACGATCTTCAAGAGTCCACACAACCTCTGATGATCACGCGGTGGCCGTTCCCATCTGACGGCCGGGCGTCAACTGGTGCCAGGCGTGGGTGCATCCGTCGGCGCATTGACGTTCACGCCTGCGCTCGTCCGCGACGCCCAGCAGCGCGACCAGCAGCCGGAACGCTTTGACCCGCTCGTCCTCGGGCAAGTTGATGATCTTCGTCAGCTGCTCGGTCAGCCGCCCGCGCGTGATCAGTACCGCCGGGGTGTGGGTCGGTCGGACGTCCGAACGTCGGACGCTCTCGGCCCCGTCATCAACAGTGGCACGCGCCTGAAGGCAGTACCCGGCAGCATCGCGCAAGGCAACGAACTGTTCGTCAGCGGCAAGGCCCTCGAACCACTCGATACCCTCCGACATGGGACGCAGGCCCTGCGCGAGCTCGTTCAGGATGATCTCGCCTTCGTACATCTCGACCCCACTCCCATGACCAGCCCGAAGCAGCCAGCCCTCCAGGGCCATCGAAGCAGATCGCGAAGTGTGACTGGAGCACTAGGACGGCCGGGGCCACAACCGCCCGTGGACGGGCCTCGGCACCTCCGACGGACAGCGGAACCCAAGACCCCGGCGGGCCCTGCGGGGCGGCCGCCAGCGGCCCCCTGTCGACGGCGGCGTGTCCGCCGCGGGCGCCCTCCCGGCCAACGCGAACCACACCCCCCGGCCTCGGCCGGAGAACCAGAACCCGCAACCGGCGGCCCGGTAGCGGCCGGGGCACGGTCAGGAGGCGACGGTGAAGCAGGCACGGACCGCCAGGAGGGCCAGGTGCCCGGCCGCCGCGGCGGAACGGAAATCGAAGACCCCGGTGAACGGCCCGATCACCACCAGCAGGACCCCACGCGCGCGCAGCGGCCGTCACCACTCACGCCCGGCTCCGGTCTCCCCCTCGAACCAGGCCCCGCAGTCCGGCCGGCGCACCGTCAGGCCCGGCGGGGCCGCGACAGCCGACCGGCCCGGTGCCGGGTCTTCGTCGAGGACACCCGCGTCACCGGCCCACCCCTCCCCCGCCACCACCAGGCGCCCGACGGCGGCGGGCACCACCAGCACCGGGCCGGCCCGGCATCAACTCCGGCCACGCCCCGCCCGCGAGCCCCGCACCCGTAGTGATCTCCACGCAACGCCCCCTGCCCCACCACACACCACGTCCCCGGCCCGGCCCATCATCCCCCCCCACACCCCCAACCCGCGGCGGAACTCAAGCACATCGACGTCCCGGCCCCGTCGGACGAAGCGGCGTAGCCGGCGAAGACAGCGACTGCACCACGATGACGCCGGAAACCGCACCATGATGACGCCGGACCGACCGCTACTGTTTCTGATCAGGCATCAACCTGCGGGACGACACGACAAACCGCTGCAGCTCACCACGGCAACGAAATGCAACTTCACATCCAATCCAAGGGAAGAGAGCCACACCATAATGATTCTCAAAGTTTCGTACGGCTCTGAGTTTCGACACCCAACCAGCTGGCAAGAGATCGATTACCTGATCACCGAAGCCATCCGCTTCATCACTCCGCGCACGACAGCGGACGGACGGTCAGCCGCACGGCATGAAGCCTGGTTCTCGTTTATCGAACCACAGGCCGAGTATCCCAGCGCCAACCTGCGCGTCGCCGCCAACGAGACGACTGGGTTTGGCGCCGTGATCTGGTTCACCGACGGCCGCCCTCCTCGGCGGGGCGGAATCTACGACGATGCCTGGATCTCCGACAACCCCACGCCGTCTCGCATCGACTCCAGCCTGGTGTCCGACCCGGGATATCCAAGGTTTCACGACCCAGCAAGCGCAATTCCACTCCTCCAGGCCAGAGCCGCCATCGGGGAATTCTGCCGTTCGGACACGGGGGCGCGCCCCGAGTGCATCGCCTGGGTGACCGGCGACATTAACGGCCAGCGGCATGACAAGCTCCAGTTCGACGAAATCGACGTGGATGAGGATCGGATCCCGGTCAAGTACGACGACGGATCCCCCTGGGCCATGTAGCTGTAGCCTGCTCTCAGCTTGGGAATCCGGCAGGTCAACAGATAGCGCTGCAGGCCAGGCCGGTGCCAACACACGGATTCGGTCCTCGTACAGCGCAGTCCCGACCTGGTTCGGATAGGTCGGTACACGGACCTCCAGGGCCGATCGTCCCAACTACAGGACCGACCCACGAGAGAGCAACAGCAGACCACGAGCCATGCGGGAACCCGGGCGAAACCGGCCCGCGCCCAAGGCGCGACATAATCCCCGTCGGCCCGAGAAGATACGCCGGCCGCCACCCGCCAGAGGTGGCGGCCACCACTGGAGCCGGGCCCGACCCGGGTCTGCGAGACGACGGTGGCCGTGGCGCGCGCTGATGGACGGGGTGTCGGCCGGCCGGGCGCATCCGGTTCCGCTCCGGGCGCGGTTCGGCGGCACCCTGGGGGTGTGAGTGCCCGAGGATCCGCGCGGGTGCGGCTGCCCCACATCGAGCCGATGCTGGCGACGGCCGGCCCTCTGCCGTCCGGAACCGGATGGATCGGAGAGGTGAAGTGGGACGGGGCGCGGGCCGTCGCGTATGTGCCTGAGGCTGCGCCGGTGCGGCTGCTGGGCCGCTCCGGCGTGGACTTCACCGGGCGGTTCCCCGAGGTCGCCGACGCGCTCACGGAGGTCTGCGGCCCGCTGGTCCTGGATGGCGAACTGGTCGTGATGCGCTCCGGCGTCCCGTCGTTCGCTGCGCTGCAGGGCCGTATCCACCGCACCCGCCCGGAGGCGGTGCGGGCCGGGGCGGCCGCCGTGCCCGCTCTGTACGCCGCGTTCGACCTGCTGCACACCGGCCTGAGGTCGCTGCTCGACGAGCCGTACGCGCGCCGGCGCGAGCTGCTGGAGGACCTGGAGCTGGAGCGGCCGCACCTGCGGGTGCCACCGGTGTGGGACTCGGTCACCGAGGCCTACGGATGGACCCGCGAACACCGCTTGGAGGGCGTCGTGGCCAAGCGGCTCGACTCCCTTTACCGGCCCGGTGCCCGCTCCCGGGACTGGACCAAGATCAAGCACCTGCGGGTGGCGGACGTCGTCATCGGCGGATGGCTGCCGGGCGGGCAGGCCGGAGAATCCGTGCGCGCCGTCCTGGTCGGCGTCCCCACCCCGCCCGACGACGGCCGGCTCCTGTTCGTCGGCTCGGCCAGCAACGGCATGGTCACCGCTGAGAAGCGCGCCCTGGCAGCCGCGCTGCGCCGGCTCACAGTCCCGATGTCCCCGTTCACCACCGGCGCCAGCCTGGGACTGGCGCGCGGCACCGAGGTCCGGTTCGTCCGGCCCGAGCTCCACGCCGAGGTCGAGTTCCTGGAACTCACCGACAGCGACCGCCTCCGGCAGCCGGTGTGGCGCGGGCTCCGCGACTGAAGTGGGGCGCAGTCGGCCGGGCCCGGGGGCAGGGGGTGTTCCGTGGGGCGCGGCCGGTGGGAGGTCAGCGGCGCCCGGGATGGCGTGGCACGACAGCCGGATGGCCGGATGGCCGGGGCAAGGTCACCGCGGAGCAGCGCGGGTGGCCGTCGGGC
>NZ_JBIWAP010000105.1:0-7608 GCF_044760075.1 Kitasatospora sp. NPDC098663
CAACCCCAGAACAATCTGAGGCCGGGGATGTCAACATATCTGGCGTTGACTTTTGGCACGCTGTTGAGTTCTCAAGGAACGGACACTTCCTTCGGACCGCCTTCCAGCGGGCCCTCCGGGCGCTTCGTTCTTTCGTGTTCCCAGCTTACCAGATGTTTTCCGCCCCGTTTCCGGCGCTTCGTTCATCCAACTCGCTGGTGTCTTCTGCGGCTTTATGCCCCGTCCGACGTTTCAAACTCTAGCCGAGCCCCGCTCCGAAAAGCGAATCGGCCGCAATCCGATAAAACAAGCACGCCGAATAGGAACCAAGCCGCGACAAGGCGCGACCCGGCCCGAACCAGGAGGTGGTGTTTCAAGAGGATTGGCCGCCCCGGGACCGTCCGCGCCGATGCGTGTCCGGTGCTCCCTGCCGAGCGACTGGGAGACAGTACCCCCAATTCAGTGCCCGAAACAAACGCCCAGCCCCAGCAGCCCCCGCCGCAACGTCGAGCGACGGACGTGCGACCGCCCGCGGTCACGGCGTCAGGTCGCGGCACCGTCGGCAACCGTCCGGGCGAGGCGCAGTTGTTCCTCCTCCACGATCAGCGCTGCCAGCGACTGCTCCGAGACGTCGACCGCTTCAGGAGTCGATTCGGCCACGTCGCTGCGGCGCGCGTAGTCGTCGAACAGTCGGCTCTTCGCGCGGAGAATCTCCACCATCCGCTGGTCGACGCTGTCAGCGGCCAGCAGGCGGTGCACCTGTACGCGCCGGACCTGGCCCATTCGATGGGCTCTGGCTATCGCCTGGCTCTCCGTGGTGGGCTTCACCTGGGGTTCGCAGAGAATGACGACCGACGCCGCCTGGATGTTCAGTCCCACACCGCCGGCCTGGATCTGGCTCAGCAGCACCGCATGGCCCTGCACGGCGGCGAACTCGTCCACCACGTCCTGTCGCCGGACAGCGTCCAGTCCTCCGTCGATCGGGCCGAAGGCACGCTGCCCCAGAGCGCCCTGGACAACCCGCAGAACATCTCGGAAGTACGAGAAGACGACGACCTTCAACCCGTTCTCCGCGGCCTCCTCGACGACCTCCATCAGCCGCAGCAGCTTCGCCGACCCTGCCGGGTCCGCGTACGCGGCCCGGCGCATGGCCATGAAGTTCCCCTCGGCGACCGCCGAACGGTAGGCGACGAGATCGGATGCCGACAGTTCCTCCCATTCGTCGACGTGAACGACGTCGGGGAGCTCCGTCAGGACGTCCCGCTGGTTACGGCGCAGGTAGGCCGGTGCGACGGCCCTGCGGAACGACGTCGGCCCTGCGGCGCCCGAACTGCTGTGGATTCCGGGCAGAAGATCGGGCTGCAGATAGCGGACCAGGTTCCGGAACTCCTCCACCCGGTTCTCCATCGGGGTGCCGGTGAGGAACAGGACGCGGTCGACGCGCTCGGTCCACTCGGCCACCGCCCGGGAGCGCTTCGTGCTGTGGTTCTTGACGTAGTGGGCCTCGTCCACCACGACCATGCCGACCGTGACACCCTCCGGGACCTCCAGGCTGCGCAGTCCGTCGAAGGTCACGACGGCGACACCTCCGCTGGCGAGCCATTCGGTGCGCGCCGCTTCCCGTTCCTGGCCGTGGAATCGGAACGCCCTCAGCGTGCTGCGCGACTCGATCTCCCTGATCCAGTTGATGAGGACGCTGGCCGGGCAGACGACGAGAAAGTGTGCGCTCCCGTGCGCCCGGAGGTGCGCGAGCGCGGCAATCGCCTGGATCGTCTTCCCGAGGCCCATCTCGTCGCCGATGATCACCCGCTTCTGCGCGAGGGCGAAGCGGGCACCGAACGCCTGGTAACCGCGGAGCGAGACCTTGCACCGGGTGTCGTCCAGCGGCTCGGCCCGGACCCGGTCCGACAGGCTCTCCGGGAGGAAGCCCTCGGAGGCGGTGAGCCCGTCGGAGCCGGATCCGGCGAACTCGCCCAGGACGCCGTAGAACTCGGCCGAGCGGACTTCGAACTCCGCCCAGGCCTCGATGTCCGTGGCCGGTGGGCGGAGGAGGTCCACCGATGCCTGGGCGAAGAGCATGGACGTTCCCCGGTCCTCCGTCTCCGCGAGCAGGGCGTCCAGCCGATCGACCGCGGCGAACGCCTCCTGTCGGCGCTGCCGCCCGGCGAACAGGCCTCTGACAACGCCCCGGGCCGGCTGGGCGGCGGCGATCAGGGCGGCGGCCTCGCCGACGACACGCTCCGCCAGCTCTCTGGCCCGTCTCGCCTCGGGCCCGGCGGCGACCAGCCGTTGGAGTGCGACGACCAGCGCGGTGCCGGCCGCGTCCTGGTGGTCGACGTCCAGCCGGATCGCCACGGCCTGTTCCGCTGCCCGGGCGATCTGCCCGGCGGCGGCGATGGCCTGGAGAGCGCTCTGGGCTCCGATTCCGGGCAGCAGTTGGAGCGTGTAGGGCGTGGCGTCCACCACCTGCCGCACGGTCCTGATTCCGGCGGTCTCCAACGCGCCGACGCGCAGCCGCCCCTCGGTGACGTCCTTCAGCCGGGCCACGGGAATGGCGTCCAGTTCGTCGCGGACCAGCCGGCCCCGCAGACCGGCCGCGGCCTGGCGCACGTGCTCGACAGCCCCCTGGTGATCGTCGACGACCGCGCGGGCGACCGCATGGAGCCGCTCCCCGTCCGCCAGCACGACCTTGGGCTTCCGGACTGCCCGCTGCCTTTCCCCCACCTACGGCTCCTGTCCCGACTCGACCATGCGACACCCTCTCCGGGCGTCCACATGATTCCATCCGGGCACCGCCGACCGCCCGGGATTCCCGACCACACCCCGGCCGCCCACCGGCCGCCCACCGGCCGCCCACCGGCCCGGAGGAGTTTCCGGGCCGGGTGCCGTCCGTGCGTCCGTGCGTCCGTGCCGATCGACGGCGGGCGCACGGCCGTCAGCCGGCGGTCACAGCGCGGCCAGGCCTGCCTCCAGGTCGTCCAGGCCCAGGGAGCCCTGCCGCAGGGCCTTCATGTGCCAGTGCTTGAGGTCGAAGTCGGCGCCCAGCCGGCGGCGGGCCGCATCGCGGCCGGCCAGCCAGGCGCGCTCGCCGAGTTTGTAGCCGATGGCCTGGCCGGGCCGGCCGAGGTAACGGACGATCTCACTGTGCAGGTGGGCGGGCGCCAGACCGACGTAGTCGGCCATGAAGGCGGTGGCCAGCTCCGGGGTCCAGCGCTCACCTGGGTGGAACGGGGAGCCCGCCGGAATGGCGCTCTCCAGGTGCATGCCGAGGTCGACGATGACGCGGGCGACGCGCATCATCTGCTTGCCGAGGTAGCCGAGGCGGCGTCCGGGATCGGTGAGGAAGCCGAGCTCGTCCATCAGCCGCTCGGCGTACAGGGCCCAGCCCTCCACGTTGGCGCTGATCTTGCCGAGGGTGACCTGGTAGCGGGACAGTCGCTCCGCCGCCGCGGTCCAGGAGGCGAGCTGCAGATGGTGCCCGGGGACGCCCTCGTGGTACCAGGTGCTGACCAGGCGCCAGGTGCGGAACCGCTCCTGCGCGTCGCCGTTGGCCAGCGGGAGGAAGGTCCGGCCCGGGCGGGCGAAGTCGAGGCTCGGCCCGCTGTAGTACGGCGCGGCGGCGCTGCCGGCCGGGGCGATCCTGGTCTCGACCCGGCGCAGCGGGCCGGTGATGTCGAAGTGGTGCCCGTCGAGTGCCTCGATCGCGTCGTCCGTGATCTGCTGCAGCCAGCCGCGCATCCGCTCGGCGCCGTGCACGGTGTGTCCGTGCTCGTCCAGGTGGGCCCGGGCCTCCTGGACGGTGGCGCCGGGCAGCACCCGTTCGGCCTCCGTGCGCAGTTCGGCCCAGACCCGGTGGAACTCCTCCCAGGCCCAGTCGTAGGTCTCGTCCAGGTCCAGGTCGGCGCCGGTGTACTGGCGCGCCCCGAGCAGGTAGCGCTCGCGGCCGACGGCGTCGGGTGTGCCTTCCGCAGCGGACCGGTAGCTGTCGCGGAGCCAGTCCCGGAACGCGGCCACGGCGGCGGTCGCCGCGTTCGCGGCGGCGTCCAGTTCGGGGCGGAGCCGCTGCGGCGCGGGGGCGACGAACTCGGCGAACCAGCCGGGGCCCCCGGCCGTCTCGCCGGTCCACGCGGTGAGCTGCGCGCACAGCACGTCGGCCTGGCGGGGCGCGGCGAGCAGCTTGCGGGCGACGCCCTCCGCCAGCGTGGCCCGGTAGCCGTCCAGCGCGGTGGGCAGGTTGCGCAGCCGGCCCAGGACCGGGGCCCAGTCGTCGTCGGTGGCGGTGGGCATCATCGTGAAGATGCCCCGGAGCTGGTGCACCGGCGTGTGCAGGTTCCGCACGGCGCGGAAGTTCTCGCCGGCCTCGTGCATCCGCACCTCGGCGTCGAGCCGCTCGCGCAGCAGCCGCGCGCACACGAGCTCCGCCGGATCCCCGTCGGGCCCGGCCTCGGGGACGGCGTCCAGGCGCGCCAGCGCCTCCCGCGCGAGCCGGACCGTCTCCTCGACGCCGTCCGGCGACAGGTCGGGCATCCGGTCGTCGCCCGGGGCCAGGCCCAGGGAGGTGGAGGTGACGGGGTCGTGTGCGGCGACCCGGGCCACGTGGTCGTCGGCGATCTGTCGTGGAGTCATCGTCAGCTCCTTCGGTCGGCGATCGGTCGCGGTACCAGGCGTAGGAGGCCTCCGAGGTGCGCCGCTGCGCCGTGAAGTCGGTGCGCCGTGCAGTCGGCGTACAGCGCAGTCGACGTACAGCGCAGTCGACGTGGACGAGTCCGCAGCTCCGGCGGAAGCCCTCAGGCCGTCGAACACGTCGTGATTCTAGCCAGGCTCCGCCCGCCCGCCCCGGACAGCCGTCAAGTCAGCACCGCAGCAGATGGGTTGGGCCACGGCCGGGCAGGACGGGACGGCCGCTCCCCTCCGGCGCGTAGTGGCGCTGATCACAGCGAGTTTCGCTCGGTCGGCGAAATGCGGGGGCCACCCGAGTTGTTTGCACAGGCAACCAATTCCGCCCCGGCGCACTCCACCGGTACCCACGAGGGATCCCATGACCGTCACCGAGCCCGCAGCCTCCCGCGCGGCCGAAATCCTGTCCCGGCCCGTCACGCTCAACGGGCTGACCGTTCCCAACCGCATCGCGATGGCGCCGATGACGCGCAGGTTCTCTCCGGGCGGCGTGCCCGGCGAGGACGTGCGCTCGTACTACGCCCGCCGCGCCGCCGCCGGCGTCGGCCTGATCATCACCGAGGGGACGTACGTCGGCCACGAGTCCGCCGGCCAGAGCGACGACATCCCCCGCTTCCACGGCGAGGAGCAGCTGGCCGGGTGGGCCCGCGTCGCCGAGGACGTCCACGCGGCGGGCGGCACCATCGTGCCGCAGCTCTGGCACATCGGCATGGTGCGCGAGCAGGGCGACCCGCCGTTCGCCGACGCTCCCGCCGTCGGCCCGTCCGGGATCCGGCTGGACGGCACCGAGGGAACCGGCCGGGCGATGACCCGGGCCGATCTGGACGCCGTCATCGGCGCGTTCGCCGAGGCCGCCGCGGCCGCCGAGCGGATCGGCTTCGACGGCGTCGAGCTGCACGGCGCCCACGGCTACCTGCTCGACCAGTTCCTGTGGGCGGGCACCAACCGCCGCACCGACGCCTACGGCGGCGACCCGGTGGCCCGGACGAAGTTCACGGCCGAGCTCGTCGCCGCGGTGCGAGCGGCCGTCTCCCCGGAATTCCCGGTGATCTTCCGCTACTCGCAGTGGAAGTCCGAGAACTACGAGGCCCGCCTCGCCGAGACCCCCGAGGAGCTGGAGGCCATCCTCACCCCGCTCGCCGAGGCCGGCGTCGACGCCTTCCACGCCTCGACCCGCCGCTACTGGGTCCCCGAGTTCGACGGCTCGGACCTCAACCTGGCCGGCTGGACCAAGAAGCTCACCGGCCGCCCCGCCATCACCGTCGGCTCGGTCGGCCTCGACGGCGACTTCATCGGCGCCTTCAGGGGCGAGGGGTCCCCGGTCCAGGCCATCGACAACCTGCTCGACCGGCTGGAGCGCGACGAGTTCGACCTGGTCGCCGTCGGCCGCGCCCTCCTCCAGGACCCGCAGTGGGCCGCCAAGGTCCTCTCCGGCCGCCACGCCGAGCTGCGTCCCTACGGCGCCGAAGCGCTCCGCACCCTCAGCTGACCCACCAGCCCCCGAGGACCCGGCCGCGCGGCGAGCGCAGCGGGGCCGGGCCCTTCGGGCTCCCACAGGACCGCACCGGCAGAACGAGGTGTCAACACGCTTGCGTGGGAGGTGATTTCGGACGGAGTCGACACGGACGAGGCCGTGGCACCGGTGGTGGCCCTCGGCCTGCTGCTCCCACTGCCCTGCGCAGTGGCCCGCACGGCCTTATGGTGAAGAAAAGGCCCCCCGGACGGATCCCTGAGCAGCCTGCCGACGCGCGGCGACGACTTCCCGGAGGAGCGCTGATCATCTTCCCGGAGGAGCGCTGGATCATGAGTACCTATCGAGTGGCGCAGGCGACCGCCCCGGGCGGTGCGCTCCAACCGGCCGAGCGAGAGGTGCCGCAGCCGGGACCCGGCCACGTGAGGATCGCCGTGGAGGCGTGCGGCGTCTGCCACTCCGACACACTCTTCGTGAACGCCGCACTACCGGGTGTGTCGTTCCCCGTGGTGCCCGGGCACGAGATCGCCGGACGCATCGAGGAGTTCGGCGAAGGCACTCGGGACCGTGGATGGCAGATCGGCGACCGGGTGGCGGTCGGCTGGTTCGGCGGCAGCTGCGGCTACTGCGAGCCGTGCCGCCGAGGCGACTTCATCGTGTGCCGGAACTTGAAGGTCCCGGGATGGGCGTACGACGGCGGCTTCGCCGAGAAGGTGATCGCGCCCGCCGACGCACTGGCCCGGATCCCCGACGAACTGGCGGCCGGCGATGCCGGGCCGATGGCCTGCGCGGGCGTGACCACGTACAACGGGCTGCGGCGCAGCTCCGCCCGGCCCGGCGACCTGGTCGCGGTGCTCGGTCTCGGCGGCCTCGGGCACCTCGGGGTCCAGTACGCGGTCGCGATGGGCTTCGAGACGGTGGCGATCGCCCGGGGCGCCGAGAAGGCCGGCTTCGCCGAGCAACTGGGCGCCCACCACTACGTCGACAGCACCGCCGGCACCCCGGTCGCCGAGGCGCTGCAGTCCTACGGCGGCGCCAGGGCCGTGCTGGCCACCGCCGGCAACTCCGAGGCCATCGCGTCCACCCTGGACGGGCTGGCCCCCCGCGGGGAGCTGGTGGTGATCGGGGCCGACACCGCTCCGATGGAGATCAGTCCGGCCGGACTGCTCATGGGCGCCAACGTCGTCCGGGGCCACCCGTCCGGCACCGCGCAGGACGTGGAGGACACGATGGCTTTCAGCGCTCTGCACGGCATCCGCCCGATGACCGAGACCGTGCCGCTGGACCACGCCGAGGAGGCGTACCAGAAGATGCTCGCCGGGAAGGCCCGCTTCCGGATGGTGCTCACCACCGGCTGACCCGGCTCGGCCACCACGCCCCCTAGGAGCAATGCCGGTGACTTTGTGGTCGGTGTCTCGTTGGTTGTGGTGTGGCGAGGGTGGGGCAGGTCAAGTCGCCTGCGAATGAGCGGGTATCGGACC
>NZ_JBIWAP010000106.1:0-7288 GCF_044760075.1 Kitasatospora sp. NPDC098663
GCAGGGTGGGGTAGGTGCCGAGAAGTGGCTTCGGCTGCCGGGTGCACAATTGACGTGGCGTTCGTGATCAAGTGGTGATTGAGAGCGGTGCCGAGTACATCGGAGGGTGCTTGTTTCGGACGGCTGGGGTGGGAACGTGGAACGGCAGCAGTACGTACAGAGATGCTCGGAGCTCTTCGCCGTGGGTGGCTATGAGGCTGTGAGAGCCGCGGCAGAGGCGGGGCTCAAGGAGTGCGGACCCGATCCGGTCCTCTTCCGCTGGCTCGGACAGGCACATGCCGCAGAAGACGAGGACGACCATGACCGCGAGGCTGAGGCCGCATACCGCGATGGCCTCGCACTGGCAGCGGACGATCTCGGACTCCTGGTGTCGCACCTGGAGCTGTGCCTTCGCTCGGACTCTTTCGAATACCCGGGGCGGGCGCGCCGTGCGGTGGCTCTGCGGGAGAGGATCGAAGAGCTGGCCCCGCCCGGGTCAGCCGAACGCGAGCGGGTCGATGATGCGACGGGCTGGGCCGGACGGGGCTATTGGGATGACCTGAACGTAGCCGCCGCTCAAGGGCAAGCTCACCAGGCAGTCAAAGCGGAGCAGAGCGTGCTGGTGACTGGCGCGCTACAGCGAGCCGCTCGTGGCGAGTCCAGCGAGGACACAGGTGAAGACCTCCGGGCCGCTGAACTCGCCGCGGCGGTTGAGCTGCTACAGGGGGCCTGGAACGCACCACTACGCCTACTTCTCGCGCACCGGGTCGAAGCGTATGTGCTGACGCTCGTGGCATCGTTCGGCACGAACAAGGCACTGGTGTGGAGTGGAGTGCTGGACTTCAGCCTGTGGGGCTGGTTGTTCTGGGCTCCCGTGATTGCTGCCGAAGCCAAGCTCCGCCAAGCAAAGAAGCTGGGACAGGAGCGCGTGATCGCTCGCATACAGGCGCGCCATGACGAGATGCACCTGCCCCAGAGCCCGCCCGAGGACAAGTATCTGTGAGCGCCTGAGTCGGCGGCTGCCGCCGACTCAAGGACTCAGTCGGCCTCTGGGGCCGGGCCGGACTGGCCTCCGCCCTGCACGAGGCCGCCGAGATGCCGGACACCTCCGTCAAGACATCCGACCACCCCCCCCTGACCGCCCCGGCGACGACCCCTCCCGCGAAGGCCCGGGCCAACTCGGCCTGCTTCAGGCGCACGTGGTGTCCGACGATGCTCACGCCTGCAATCCTGGCACGCCTCTCCGACAACGCACCGCCGGTCCGAAGCGCGGGCCGACCGCCGGCGTGACGCCGCCAGGGCAGCGAGAGCAGGGCGTAGCCGCCGACGTCGATGCCGTCGCTCACCTGGGTGAGCCGGTGGACCGGAGCGCGCCCGTGCAGGCCGCCGAGGACGGCCTCCACCTCGACCCGGGCCACGGCGTTCGGGGGGAGGGTGATGGCGGCGACCGCCGGGCCGCGGCGGGCAGGAGGAGCAGGGCGCGGTAGCGCGTCACGTCTCCGTGCCAGCGGGGTGGGGGGACGTCAGGTATTGACGCGCAGGCTGGTGTCCCCCGGGCCACGATCATTGAAACCGGGCATGACAAGTGCGTGGTCTTCCCCGCCGACGCGAACCCCACACCCAGGCCCCGAGGGCACGCGGGAAGCCCTCACCACGCCGTGCGACTTCGGCGCCCACACCCCGCTGCTCCCGGCCGAGGAGCAGGCCGCCGCCGTCCCCGGAATTCTGCGGCTTCGAGGAAGTTGAGCCCGATGACTGACTGGATCAGCTGGATCGTGATGCTTCGCCGCAGCAGGGGCCGCTTGAGGTTCGGGAGATCGGAATGGTTCGCGAACACCTCGAACCAGGGTTCGGGGATCGACTGAGGGATGTCCTCGGGTTCGAAGCCGCGGTTTCGGACCTCGACGATCGCCTCGACGAAGGCGTCGGAGCGGTAGGACGAGGCGTTCGGCCGCCTGCGGCGCGAGGCCCACGCCGACTGGTAGGCGAAGGGGCCCGTCACTCACTCACCTCACTGAATCCACCCGGAAAGTTTCAGTGGTGCCCCCTCAGACTCCTTCGTCGTCGCCGGGACCGGAAAGGGCGCTGAAGCCGTACGAGTCGCCCTCGGATCGGGCGACGGCTTCCCTGGCGGCACGGCCACTGAGCAAACCGGCACAGGCGGCGAACTCCGGCAAAAGCAGACGCAGTGCTCGGCGCCCGTGAAGCGCGGCAAGAACCCCGATCTCTTCCGGCCCGGCCGGGGTGGCACCGGGAAGGGGATGCAGGCGGCGCATCTCGCGCAACAACTTGCGCCCGGGCAGTGTCCGCGCCGGGGCGCATAGGACAGTGAGCGAGAGCACGGCCAGGGGCACACCCACCCAGAACGCTTCCTGCGCCGCGATGGCCACGCCCGTACCGCCTGCTGCAAGGGCCAGCAGGCCGGCCATTGTCAGCCGGGCTTGTCCGCATCGCAGGCCACGTCCGACCAGTTCGGCGCGCACCTCCTCCCGAGCCCGCCGTACAGCCGGAGCGGCGGCGACATCGGCCAACGACAGGTCCCGGCCGAACGCCGTCCATGCGGCCCGGTGCAGCGAAGTCACGTCACGTCCGGGGCCGGTGTGCACCACCCTCCGCAGCCGGCCAAGCCGGCCGACATCGATCGCCCCCGCAAGGTGGAGTTCTACGACGGCCACTTTCAGCGCGGCCTTCGAACCGCCTCGCACTCCCGCGACACCGGCTGCTGGCAGGCCGTCCGTCCGCCCTCTAATGGGCAGCCACCGCAACAGCCCCGCACCGACAAGCCCGGCCACCACGCACACGACACCGATCGATCCCATCACGCCCCCCGTCAACGGACAGCAGACCCCCCGGTCCGCCTCCCAGAAGAATGACACGCCACCCCCGCTGATGCCCGGCCCGCTTCCGGAACAACAGGGCCAGAAGGCGTCGTGCTCAGCAGCTGGAGGTTTGTGGACCAGGGCCGTGCTCCACGGGGCCGGCACCGACCGACGGTGGGCGCCTTCCCCATGCCTCCGCGTTCGGGCCGGTCCACGGATCGTCGTGGACCTCCTCACCGATGGCGGACCACGTTGCCTCCTCAGGCTCCGTCCTGCGGGTCCACCGACGCCGCTCTTCCTCCCGTTGAGCGGCCACGTCCGGGACGACGGCGATCGCTTCGACGAAGCGACCCTGCCGAATCAGCAGCCCTGCCAGTTCGGTCGCGGCCCTCATGCCGGGCAACGGACGCAGCCGGGCGATGGCCTCCTCCGGGTGACCGTCCTGGGCGAGGAGCCAGGCGATGGTCGGTTCGCGGTCGTCGACTTCGTCGGCCGGCAGGGCCTCGATCTCCGCGATCGCCTGTCTGGCGCGCCCCGACCCTCCCATCAGCCACCAGCGGGTGGAGCGCAGCCAGAACGCTTCGTGCTCGGCGAGGAATTCGGGGCTGCGTCCTTCGGTGAGTTGCAGGGCGCGGTCGTGTTGGCCCTTCTCGGCGAGCAGGATCATGGTCGGCTGGAGGAGGTTGCCCTCGTAGAGGTCGTCGAAGGTGTGTCGGACCGCTGAGATCGCGTCGTCGAACAGGTCTTGGCGTATGAGCAGTTCCAGCAGTTCGCTCTCATAGCGGGTCGGGTGCTCCTCGGCCTTGATGAGGTCGTGCAGGTGGGCCTGGGCCTCGGCGGTCCGGCTTAGAGTTTCCAGGGCCTCCACGTACGGGCGTACGACGGTGTACCGCGCGGGGCCGGTTGCGAGCTCGCGAAGCTCCGCGATCCGGCCGTTCCGGGCGAGCACCAGAGCGTAGTCGTGCTCGGTCGACCAGCCGCGCTTCGCGTCCGCGTCCGCGTCCGCTGCGCGGAGCCGGATCGCCTCGTCGGCGCGGCCCGAGCGTTCCAGGACGCGGGCGTGCGCGGACAGGGCGTCGCTCAGGTGACGGACCTCGGGGTGTTCGGGTCGCGGCGAAAGGCCTCGGCGATCGGGGCCAACAGGTCGAGCATCCATTCGTCGCGTTCTTGCCCCTCCGTGACCTCGACCAGGGCCCACAGCGTTCGCTCGTCGTGCGGCCGTCGGGTGAGCACGTCGATCGCCTCGTCCACGAGGCCGGCGTCCACCAGCACCTCGGCATAGTCCCGCCACGCGTCGTGCTCGTCCTTCCCCCCGGTTCTGGCCCGGGCCCCGGGCCGCACCAGCTCCAGCGCCTGCGTGGTACGGCCCCACCGCAGCAGGACGTCGGCACCCGCCCGGAGCGCCGGCTGCCAGGCGGCCGCCGCGAACGGCTCGATCACCGACCAGGCCCGCTCGAACTCCCCCGCTGCGCACAGCCCGCGTACCGTGCCCTGTGCGCAGGGCCAGTCCTCGCGCCTGTGCGCGGTCTCCACCAGGAGGTCCAGGCGGCCCTGGTCGAGCAGCGCGTCGACCAGCTTCTGCGGGATACCGCCGCTGCCGTTCCGCCAAACAAGATCATCAACGTTCACGGGGGCACCCTAGAACCCGCGGCCGACACCGGCCGCGGCGAGGCGTTCGCCTGCCGCCGGTAGTGGGCCGCGACGACGGCTCACCACCGCAGACCCGAAGTGGGTCAGGCGTCCGCCCCGCCCACCGGGCCTCGGCGGCGCTCGATCTCCTGTTCCCTTCGCTCCGCGGCCGCCCGTTCCTCGGCGACGGTCGGCAGGGCGGCGACGGCCTCGGCGGGGAGGCCCTGCCGGAGCAGCAGCTGGGCCAGTGGCCCGGATGCGAAACGGTAGGGGGAGGAGCGGAGCAGGGCGGCGGCCTCCTCGGGGCGGCCGTCGTTCTCCAGCAGTTGCGCCAGCAGTACGTCCCACTCGCCGGGCTCGCGTTCGTCCAAGGCCGTCACCCCGGCGACGGCCTCGGGGTACCGCCCCGCCGCGCCGAGCAGGCGTATCCGCCGGACGGGGTCGAGGATCGGGTGGTCGTCGTCGTAGGCCTCGGCGCGGCGGAGTTCGTCGAGGAGGTCGAGGGCGTGGTCGGGCCGGCCGTCCTCGACGAGGAGGTCGAGGGCCCACTGGAGGTGGTTGCCGCAGTCGAAGTAGCGGAAGGTGGGACGGCCGGCCTCGACGGCGTCGTCCACCCGGCCCTGCCGTGCCAGCAGGGCCATCAGCAACCCCCGATCACCGGAGTGGTCGTGGGTGTCGATCCGTTCGCGAAGGACTGCCTCCGCCTCGGCCGCTCGCCCGAGGCCCTCCAGGGCGCCTGTGAAGGCCTCCACGGCCTGGCCGCCGCGGGGACCGGCGACGAGGGCGCGCAGCTCGTCGAACCGGCCGTGCCGGGCGAGGAGTTCGGCGTAGGCCTCGTGCAGGTTCAGGGTGTGGCAGCCGACGGCCACGCAGGCGCCCAGCCCCCGGATCGCCTCGTCCGCACGGCCGGCCCGTTCCAGTACGCGGGCGCGCAGGACATCCTGCTCCCACCCGTCGTCGAGGCACCGGGTGTCCCCGTCCCATTCCGGCTCGTCCTCCGCGTCGCCTTCCTCCTCGTGTCGGGGCGCGAGCAGGTCCAGTACCCGTTCGTCCCGGCCCTGGCCCTCGGTCAGCTCGACCAGTGCGGTGAGCAGCCAGGACTCCCCGAGGTGGGGAATCAGCACGTCGATGGCCGCGTCGACCTGCCCGGCCTGTACCAGCAGCTGCGCGTACTTCCGGCACGTCCTGCCGGAGCGCAGGCCGGCCGCGTCCGGGTGCAGCATCGCCAGCGCGTCGTCCGCCTCTCCCCGTTGGACCATGATCTCGCCGGACAGCCATTCGGCGGCTTCCCAACCGGCGTGGACGAACGGGTCCAGCAGCTCCAGCGCGCGCTCGGATTCCCCGGCCGCGCACAGCGCGCGCGCGGCCGCCTGCGCGCAGAACCAGTCCGCGCGCTCCTCCGCCGCGCGGATCACCAGCTCCAACTCGCCCGCTTCGAGCAGGGATTCCACCATGCGTGGGTCGACTCCGCCGAGGTTCCAGCACTGCCATGAGAGGTCTTCGATGTTCACGTGGGCAGCCTACGAACCACCACTGTCAGCGGCGCCCCGGGCGCCGTTGGGGCGTCCCGGCTACGGTGGCGCGAGCAGTCCGGCGTGAGGGCGGGAGTTCGTCGTACGCCTCGGTGCTGGGCGGCGGCCGCCGTTCCGGGGGCCGTTGTGCTACCGCTCCGGGCCCTCGCCTCGCCGCTGGCCCGCTGGTCACCAGCCGTCCACCGTCTGACCGCCCCCTCCTCGTCGCCGCCACACAGGCCCCGCCCGCCAGCTCACCGCCGCACGGCCGTCCGTCGCCGTCCCTGGGGCGCGGACGACCCAGACCTGCCCGCTGTTGATGAAGCCGCCGGTCTCGTCGTCGCTGCTGGTGATCGACACACCGATCGGCCGCGCCCCGCGCACCCGCGTCTGTTCGTGGTTGTCGCGTGGCCGGCCCCCGAAGCTGCTCGCCGGCCGGTGGGTGCGGTTGCCGGTGACCGGTGTGGTCGATGTCGTGTGGTGGTCCGCGGGTGCGGGGGATGATGGGCCGGGGCCTGGCGCGGGGAGGTGCGCCGGGGGGCGGGGAGCGTGGCGTGGAGATCACGGTGGGTGCGGGGCTGCCAGGTGGGCTCTGGCCGGAGCTGGTGCCGGGCCGGTGCCCGGTACTGGTGGTGCCCGCCGCCGCGGGGCGTCCGGTAGCACCGGGGGAGGGATGGGCCCCGTGACGCGGGCGTCCTGGAACGCGATCCGATACCCGGCTGGTCCGCGACCGTGCACCGGCCCGCCCTGACGGTGCGCCGGCCCGACGGCGGCCTCTGGTTCGACGGACAGGTCACCGCCGGACGCGAGTGGTGGCGAGCGCTGCGTACGCACGAGGTCCTGCCGTTGATCACCGGACCCTTCACCGGCGTCTTCGACTTCCGTCCCGCCGCCGCAGCCGGGAATCTCGCCCTGCTGGCCCTTGACCGGTCCGGCCCGGATCCCGGCACCGCCCGGATTCCGGCACCCGGCCCGGTACATCCAGTGACCGCCGTCGTCCGTACCGGTGGACGGGCAGGGCGGCCCAGGAAGGCCGCCAGGCTGCCCCGTCGGGCCTGTCCGCCGATTGTTCCTCGGACACGGCGGGCCCGGTCGTCGCTGAGCGGCCGTGACGGGAGGAACGGCATGAGCCAGGCGGTACGGGCAGGCGCACGCCGGTGATGGCCCGGAAGCGCGTCTCGGGACCGGCCGGCGCCGTGATCAGCCCACCCAGCCCGGCCGGCCGGGCCGGAGCGCCACATCCACTCCACGCCGTGCCCGACGGCCACCCGCGCTGCTCCGCGGTGACCTTGCCCCGGCCATCCGGCCATCCGGCTGTCGTGCCACGCCATCCCGGGCGCCGCTGACCTC
>NZ_JBIWAP010000107.1:0-7207 GCF_044760075.1 Kitasatospora sp. NPDC098663
GACTCCACCGCGCCCGTGGCATTCCACTCCACCAACACCCGACGACGCTCAACCTCACCCAACACATCCACCGACCCCACCCCCACACCAGGGTCGGTGGCCACGGCCTCGAGGACCCGGGCCAGCTGCGCGGCGGTCCGCTCGATCGAGGCGGCGTCGAAGAGGTCGGCCGCGCCGATGACAGTGCCGGTCAGCCCGGCCGGACGGCCGGCCTCGTCGAAACGCTCCACGAGGACGACGTCGAGGTCGAACTCGCCCATCTCGTGCGTCCCGGTCAGCGGGCCGACCCGCAGCCCAGGCAGGTCCAGCGAGCGGCCGGCGCCGCGCTTGGACACCAGGTCGGTGCTCTGCACGGTGGCCATCACCTGGAACAGCGGGTGCCGAGCCATCGAGCGGGCCGGGGCGAGCTCCTCGACCAACTTCTCGAAGGGCACGTCCTGGTGCGCGAACGCGTCGAGCGTGGCCTCGCGCACCCGGCGGAGGACCTCGACAAAGGTCGGCGCACCGGAGACGTCCGAGCGGATCACCAGGTTGTTGACGAAGCAGCCGACCAGGTCGTCGAGACCCTCGTCGTTGCGCCCGGCGACGACCGTGCCGATCGGCAGGTCCGTGCCCGCGCCGAGCCGGGACAACAGGACCGCCAGGGCGGCGTGCAGACCCATGAACAGGGTGGAGCCGTTCTCGCGGACCACCTCCAGCAGCTTCCGGTGGGCCTCGGCCGGGACACCGAAGGAGGCGGTGACACCCCGGTAGGAGGCCGCCGCCGGACGCGGCCGGTCGGTCGGCAGCGTCAGTTCCTCGGGCGCGCCGGCGAGCGTGTCCCGCCAGTAGGCCACCTGCTCGTTGAGCAGACTCTCCGGATCGTCCTCCTCGCCGAGCAGTTCGCGCTGCCAGAGCGCGTAGTCCGCGTACTGCACGGGCAGCGGCTCCCAGCCGGGCTCCTGCCCGGCCAACCGCGCCCGGTACGCGCCCGACAGGTCGCGCATCAGCGGACCCATCGACCAGCCGTCGGCGGCGATGTGGTGCACGACGAAGACCAGCACGTGCTCGTCCGGCGCCTCGGCGAACAGCCAGGCCCGCACCGGCACCTCCACCGCGAAGTCGAAGGCGGTACCGGTCGCCCGAGCCACCTCGGACTCCAGGTCGGCCGGCGCCACGTCGGAGACGATCAGCCGGAACCCGACGTCGGCCGACGGCAGGATCCGCTGGTGCGGCGTCCCGTCGACCGCCGGGTAGACCGTGCGCAGGACCTCGTGACGCTCAACCACATCCCGCAGGGCGGCACCGAAGGCCTCGCGGTCGAGCGTCCCGGACAGCCGGAGAACCACCGGGATGTTGTGCGCGGCGCTCGGCCCCTCCAGCTGGCCCAGGAACCACAACCGCCGCTGCGCGAAAGACAACGGGAACATCAGCTTTCCTCCTGCTTGCGCATCGGCCGCAAGGCCGGGCGGCTCTTCCTCTTGCTCTTGGTGCCTGCCTGTGCCGTGATCCAGACGGCGAGCCCTGCGGGCGTGGGGTTCTCGAACAGCACGCGGACCGGCACGTCGGCCCCCGTCACGGAGCGCACCCTGCTGAGCAGCCGGGTCGCCAACAGGGAGTGCCCGCCCATGGCGAAGAAATCGTCGTCGGCGCCGACCTCGGGAATCCCGAGGATCTCGGCGAAGACGGAGCTCACCGCCTTCTCCTCGACGGTGGCCGGCGCACGACCGGTGCCGGCGGCGGCGCCGAAGTCCGGTGCCGGCAGTGCCCGATGGTCGAGCTTGCCGTTCACCGTCAGCGGCAGCGCCGCCAGTTGCGTGATCGCGGCAGGCAGCATGTACCGGGGCAGCCGTTCCGCGGCATAGCCGCGCACCACTGCCACCAGGTCCTCGGTGCCGTGATCACCGAGGCGGTGCTCACCATAACCACGATCGGCCGCAACGAGGTAGGCGATCAACTGCGGCTGCCCGGACACTTCCTGAACAGTCACCACGGCCTGCGACACGGACGGGTGCGCGGCGAGCACCGCCTCTAGCTCGCGCGGCTCCACCCGGAAGCCGCGGATCTTCACCTGGTCGTCGACGCGGCCCGCGTACAGCAGCCGGCCCTGCGCATCCCAGCGTGCACGATCGCCGGTGCGGTACATCCGCTCGCCGACGGCGAAGGGATCGGCGACGAAGCGCTCCGCCGTCAGATCCGCCCGGCCCTGGTACCCGCGCGCCAGCGCGGGCCCGGCCACGTACAGCTCGCCCAGCACACCGGCCGGCACCGGGCGCAGCGCGTCGTCGAGGAGGTAGACCCGGGTGTTGCTGATCGGGCCGCCGATGGTCACCGGCTCGCCCGGCACCAGCGGCTCGGACATCGTGGCGCAGACCGTGGTCTCGGTGGGACCGTAGGCGTCGATGAACAGACGGCCCGGCGCCCATCGCGCGAGCAGGTCGTCGGCGAGCGCCTCGCCTGCCGACACCAGGGTGGTGACGGAGGCCAGGTTCGCCGGCGACAGCAGTGCCAGCACCGCCGGCGGCAGCGTCGCGTGAGTGACCCCGTGCCGTGCCACGACCTCGGCGAGGCCGGCGCCCGGGAGCAGTTCCCCGGCCGGGGCCACCACCAGGCGGGCCCCGGTGCACAGCGCCATCACCAGTTCCCAGACGGCCGCGTCGAAGCCGACCGAGGCGAACTGCAGCACGCGCGCCGTCCCGGTCACCGCGAGCCGCTCGACCTGGGTGGCGACCAGGCTCGTGATCCCGGTGTGCGAGACCACGACGCCCTTCGGCCGGCCGGTGGAGCCCGAGGTGTAGATGATGTACGCCGCCTGCTCGGGCCGTGGCGCCGTCAACCGTCCGCCGGCGGAAGCGGCGAGCTCCGCCTCGGTCTCGGTGGTGCCGAGCACCATGACCGGCGCCCCGGCCGGCGAGGGCAGCGCAGCCCGGTCCGCCTCGGTGGTCAGCACGTGGACCGGGCGGGCGTCGGCGAGCATGTAGGCGATGCGGTCGGCTGGATGCGCCGGGTCCACCGGCAGGTACACGGCCCCGGCCTTGGCGATCGCAAGGAAGGCGACGACCAGCTCGACGCAGTGCCCCATGGCCACCGCCACCACCGACTCGGTGCCGATGCCCCGGGCCGCCAGCAGTCGCGAAAGCCCCTCGGCCCGCTCGTCCAGTTCCGCGTAGGAGAGCTCCCCCGCGTCGCTCACCAGCGCGACGGCGTCCGGGGTCCGGGCGACCTGCGCCGCGAATAGCTCTGGCACGGTCTCGCCACGCACCGCCCGCTCGGGGCCGGCGCCCAGCTTCAGCATCGACCGGCGCTCCTGGTCGGTCACCAGCTGGACTCGGCTCAGCGGCCGTCCAGGGTCGGCGACAAAGCCCTCCAGCAGCCGCCCGAGGCGGTCGGCCAGCTCCTGCGCCGTCGACGGGTCGAGCAGGTCCGCGCTGAACTGCAGCGCACCGCTCAGGCCGGCGGCGTTGCCGGCCTCGTCCACCCGCTCGGCGAGGCTGAGCATCAGGTCGGACCGCGCACCGCCCACCGCGACCGGCTCGGGGGCGATCACCAGACCGGGCATCCGCAGCCCACTCCTCGGGGTGTTCTGCACCACCAGCGCCACCTGGAACAGCGGCTGCCGGGCCGTCGACCGCTCGGGGGTGAGCTGCTCGACCACGTGGTCGAACGGCACGTCCTGGTTCGCGTACGCGGCCAGGTCGGTGCTGCGCACCCGCTGCAGCAGCTCGCCGAAGGTCGGGTCGCCCGACACGTCGGTGCGCAGCACCAGCATGTTGACGAAGAACCCGATCAGGTCCTCCAGCATGTCGTCCACCCGGCCCGCGACCGCGGCCCCGATCGGGACGTCGTCGCCCGCTCCGAGCCCGCTCAGCAGAGCTGCCAGCGCCGCCTGCACGACCATGAAGACGGTGACGCCCTCGGCCTTGGCCAGCTCCAGGATGCTCCGGTGCAGGTCCGGGTCGATCCACACCGGGAGGTCGCCCGCCCGGTGGGTGGGGACGGCCTGGCGGGGACGGGTCGCCGGCAGGACTATCTCCTCCGGCAGGCCGGCCAGCGCCTCGCGCCAGTGGGCCATCTGCCCGGCCAGCACGCTGTCCGGGTCGTTCCCGCCGCCGAGCAGCTCGCGCTGCCAGATCGCGTAGTCGGCGTACTGGACGGGCAGCGGCACCCACCCGGGTGCCCGGCCCGCCAGGCGGGACTCGTACGCGGCGGACAGGTCGCGGGCCAGCGGGCCCATCGACCAGCCGTCGATGGCACTGTGGTGGATCGCCAGCACCAGGACGTGCTCCTGCGGCGCCTCCGCGAAGAGCCAGGCGCGGATCGGGATCTCGGTGGCGAGGTCGAACGGGTACTCGGTCACGCGGGCCAGCTGCGCGGCCACACCACCCGGCTCGACCTCGACCACCGCCAGCTCGATCCCGGCCTCGGCGGTCGGCAGGATCCGCTGGTAGGGCTCGCCGTCCTGGACGGGAAGCACCGTACGCAGGATCTCGTGGCGCTCGACCAGGTCCCGCAAGGCCGCAGCGAGCGCCGCCCGATCCAGTGCCCCGGAGAGCCGGAGCGCGGTCGTGTTGGTGTAGGTGGCGCTGGAGGCCTCCAGCTGCCCGAGGAACCAAAGCCGCTGCTGGGCGAAGGACAGCGGCACCCGCTCCGGACGCGGCCGCGCGGTCAGCGCGGCGCGCCCCGGGGCGGCCTGCAGCAGGCGGGCGGCGAGCCCGGCCGGGGTCGGGTGCTCGAACAGCGCCCGGATCGGCACCTCGACACCTAGGACGGCCCGCAGACGGCCTACCAGACGGGTCGCCATGAGCGACTGCCCGCCGAGCAGGAAGTAGTTGTCGTCGACGCCGACCGACGGCAAGCCGAGGATCTCGGCGAACACCTGGCAGAGCAGCTCCTCCTGCGGGTTGGACGGCAAGCGGCCGCTGCCGGCCAGCGTGTCGTCCGACCCGGTGCCGTCCGCCTGCCGGGCAGTCTCGTCGAGGAACTCCAGCCGGCCGTCGGCGGTCCAGCGGACCCGGTCGCCGGTGCGGAGCATCAGCCCACCCGCACCGAACGGGTCGGCCAGGTATCGCTCCCCCGCTGGCGCCGGCTGCGCACCGTCCCCGGCCGGCGGGACCACGCCCGCCAGGTACAGCTCGCCGACCGCACCCACCGGTACCAGACGCAGGCCGCCGTCGAAGACGTACGCGCCGGTGAACGCGGTGGCGTACCGCTCCCGCATCTCGGCCGGGGCCGCCGCCTCGCCGGAGAACAGCTCCAGCAGCCGCAACCGCTCGGCCGGTTCCAGCACGTCCACCGCCGCGAGACGGGTGTCCGGGGTCCGGCCCAGCGCGGCCACGAGGTTGTCCAGCGCGATCTCCAGCATCACACAGACCCGGTCCGGGTCCACCGGCACAGGAGCGTCCGCCGTGATGGCGAACCCGGCGCCGTCGTCGTCGACGGACACGCTCAGCGGGTAGTTGGTGCCCTCCCGGGTGAGCAAGACCCGAACCCCGTCCAGCGCATCCGAGTGCTCCGGCGCTACGGGCACCGAGTAGCGGTAGTTGAACAGCGCGCTGAACAGCGGGCTGCCGCCCGGCAGGCCGCTTGCCGTCTGGGCGAGCGCGAGCGGGGCGTGTTCGTGCACCAGCAGGTCGGCCAGCTGCTCGCGCAGCCCGGCCAGTGCCTCACCCACGGTGGCGTCGTCCAGGCGGACCCGGACCGGCAGCGTGTTGAGGAAGAGCCCCGGCACCCGGTCCGCGCCGGCGCCGGCGTTCATCCGGCCGAACAGCACGGTGCCGAACACCACGTCGTCCCGGCCCGACACGGCCGCGAGGACGCGCGCCCAGGCGAGGTGGAAGAGCGTGGCCGGGCTCACGCCCAGCGACCGCGCCGTTTCGCGGGTCCGGCGGGCCACCTCCTCGTCCACCGGCATCCGGCTGCGCCGCGTGTCGGCATTTTCGCCGTACACGTCGGTCAGGCCGTACGGGGCCGTGGTCTCGTCCACGTCGCCGAGCAGCTCGGCGAAGTAGCGCTCATGCTCCTCGCGCGGCACACCGAGGCGGGCCTGGGCGACGAACTCGCGGAACGGCAGCGGCTCCGGCAGCTCGGCCATCCGGCCGGACAGGAACGCCCGCAGCTCGTCGAGCAGGATCTCCAGCGCCGTGTGGTCCTGGACGAGGTGGTGGATCCGCAGCAGCGCCAGCCACCGGCCGCTGCCGGGCTCGGCAGCGACGTGGGCCGTCATCAGCGGCGCGCGGTCCAGCGGCAGCCACGCACCTGCGGCAGCTGGCAGCTGCTCCGCAGGCTCGGCCCCGGCCGGGTCCAGCTCGACCTCGGTGACCGGCAGTTCGGCCCTGCGGAGGACGACCTGGACGGGCTCGCGCAGGCTCTCCCAGACGATCGCGGTGCGGTAGATGTCGTGCCGGTCCACCACCCGCTGCAGCGCCGCCAAGAAGGCCTCCAGGCGCCCACGGTCGTCGAAGTCCAGGACGGTCGGCAGGACGTAGGTGTCACCGACCTCCCGGTCGGCTATCAGGTGGTGGAAGAACAGGCCCTCCTGCAGGGGGGCCAGCGGGTAGACGTCCGCGATGTTCGCCGCGCCGCCCGGGACGGCGGCCACCACGGTGGCGACCTCCGTCTCGGTCAGCTCGACCAGCGGCAGCATCGCCGGCGTCAGCTCGGTCGCGCCCTCCGGGATCAGGTTGGCCGGGACGGCCATCTGTTCCCCGTCCGCAACGCGGGCCAGGCTGGCCGGCGTGGGGGTGGCGAACAGGGCCCGCACGGAGACGGAGACACCGCCCGAGCGCAGCTTCTCCACCAGCGAGACGGCCAGCAGGGAATGGCCGCCGAGGGCGAAGAAGTCGTCGTCCACACCCACCACCGGAAGCCCGAGGACCTCGGCGAAGGCCCGGCAGATCAACTCCTCCCGCACGTCCGCGGGTGCGCGGCCGGCGCCCGCACCCGCCGCGTAGTCCGGCGCGGGCAGGGCCTTGCGGTCGAGCTTGCCGTTGACGGTCAGCGGCAGCGTGTCCAGCAGGAGGAACGCGGCGGGCACCATGTAGGCCGGCAGCCGCTCCGCGATGTAGCTGCGCACCACATCGACGTCCAGGCCCTCAGCGGGGACGAGGTAAGCCACCAGACGCTTGTCACCCGGGGCGTCCTCGCGGACCACGACCGCGGCCTGAGCGACCTCAGGGTGCGCGGCGAGGACCGCTTCGACCTCACCCGGCTCCACCCGGAAGCCACGGAT
>NZ_JBIWAP010000108.1:0-6706 GCF_044760075.1 Kitasatospora sp. NPDC098663
GCCGACGCACCCCAACACCGATCCAACGCCAACGCCACCAAATCACGCTGCGTCGTCACCACACCCTTCGGGACACCCGTCGAACCCGACGTGTACATCACATACGCCGCCCGATCCACCAGCCCCGACACCGGCAACACAACCCCGGCCGCCACATCCGGCACCGCATCCGCGAACACCACCGGAACACCCGCGGACCGAACGAACTCGTGCTCCGCCGTCGCCCCATGCGCCACCAGCACACGCGCACCAGCGTCCGCCAGCACCACCTCAACCCGCGCCGCCGGCCACGCCACATCCAACGGCACGAACACCCCACCGGCCTTCAACACCGCCAACAGAGCAACCACCAACTCGGCCGACCGCTCCATCACCACCGCAACCGACGACTCCACACCCACGCCACGCTCGACCAACACCCGCGCCAAACGGTCCGCCCGCTCATCCAACTCCCGATACGACAACGCCAGATCACCACTGACCACAGCCGTCGCGTCCGGCGTCCGCGCCACCTGCCCCGCGAACACCTCCGACACCGACAACTCCGACACCACCACACCCGTGTCATTCCACCCACGCACCACCAGGGCACGCTCCGCCGCCTCCAACACCTCCACCGACGACAGACGCAGGGCGGGGTCGGCGGCCAGGGCGTCGAGCACCTTCACCAGTCGGGCGGCGAGGCGGCGGAGCGTCTTCTGGTCGAACAGGTCCGCCGAGCCGGTCAGCACACCGCGCAGCCCGGCCGGAGCACCGTCGGCGTCGAACACCTCGCCGACCGTGGCCTCCAGGTCGAACTTGGCGCCCGACCGGCCGAGGACCAGCGCCTCGCCGCGCAGGCCGGGGAGGTCGACGGACGAGCCGACGTCCAGGGGGGCGAGGAAGACCTGGAAGAGCGGGTGCCGGGCCAGCGAGCGTGCCGGTGCGAGCTCCTCGACCAGGCGCTCGAACGGCACGTCCTGGTGGCCGAACGCGGCCACGGTGGTGCCGCGCACCCGGTCCACGACCTCGGCGAAGGTCGGGTCGCCGGACAGGTCGGTCCGGACCACGAGGGTGTTGACGAAGCACCCGATCAGGTCGTTCAGCGCCTCGTCGGTGCGACCGGCGATCGGCGAGCCGATCGGGATGTCGGTGCCCGCGCCCAGCCGGGACAGGGTCACCGCCACGGCCGCCTGGAGCACCATGAACAGCGTGGCGCGACGCTCCCGCGCCAGGGCGGAGAGTGCCCGGTGGGTGTCGGCCGACACGCTCACGCCGACGGCGTGCCCGCGGTGGGAGACCGCCGCGGGCCGCGGACGGTCGGCCGGCAGGGCCAGCTCCTCGGGCGCGCCCGCCAGCGCGCCCCGCCAGTACTCGACCTGGCGCGGGCCCAGGGCTGCCGGGTCCTGCGGGTCGCCCAGCAGGTCGCGCTGCCAGTACGCGTAGTCGGCGTACTGGATCGGCAGCGGCTCCCACTGCGGTGCCCGGCCCGCGCACCGGGCCGCGTAGGCGGCGGACAGGTCGCGGGCCAGCGGGCCGCCCGACCAACCGTCGGTGGCGATGTGGTGCAGCACCAGCACCAGCACGTGCTCCTCGGGTGCCACCTCGAACAGCCAGGCCCGGACCGGGACTTCGGCGGCCAGGTCGAACGGGTGGCGGGCGGCCCGCGCGACGGCGCCGGTCAGTTCCGCCGCGGTGATCTCGGCGCCCGGCAGCTCGTCCGCCACCTCGACGGCCGGCAGGTCCAGCACGGCCTGGTCCCACGCCAGGTCGTCCAGAGCGGGAATCCTCGCGTGCGCCCGCTCCGGGCCTTCCGCCCGGAGCACCCGCACCACGGTGAGCTCCCACGGCAGGTCGGCGAGGTCCAGGATCCGCTGACCGGGCTCACCGTCGACCTCGGGGAAGACGGTCCGCAGCGCCTCGTGACGGCCGATCAGGTCGCGTAGGGCCGCGCCCAACGCCTGCTGGTCCAGCCGCCCGGTGAGGCGAACGACGGTGGCGCTGTTGTACGTGGAGCTTGCTCCCTCGACGCGCCACTGGAGCCACATCCGCCGCTGGGCGAAAGACATGGGGATCATCGTTATTCCTCCCTCGGACGCGGCCGCAGGGCCGGCCGGGCGTTCTCGGCGTGGTGGGCGTTCTCGGCGAGCCAGGCGGCGAGGCCGGCGGGGGTGGGGTCGGCGAACAGCTCCTGGATCGGCAGCTCCTCGTCCAGCAGGACGCGGACCCGGCTGACCAGGCGGGTCGCCAGCAGGGAGTGACCTCCCAGGGTGAAGAAGTCGTCCTCGACACCGACGGACGGAAGTCCGAGGACTTCGGCGAACGCGGCGCACAGGGCGCGCTCGCGCTCGTTGGCAGGCTCCCGGCGGACCTGTGCCGCCCCCGCGTGCTCCGGAGCGGGCAGGGCGGCGCGGTCGAGCTTGCCGTTGGCGGTCAGCGGCAGGGCGTCGAGGACGACGACCGCGGACGGCACCATGTGCTCGGGCAGCCGGTCGGCGGCGAACTTCCGCACGAGGTCGGCGAATCCGCCGTCCTCGATGTCCTCCTCGTCGACCGGGACGACGTAACCGACCAGCCTCGGCTCGCCCGTGCCCTCGGTCCGGGCGACGACGACCGCTCGCTCGACCCGGCCGTACGCGGCCAGGACGGAGGCCACCTCGCCGGGCTCCACCCGGTAGCCGCGGATCTTCACCTGCTCGTCGGCACGGCCGGCGAACACCAGCCGCCCCTCGGGCGTCCACTGCACGCGGTCGCCGGTGCGGTACATCCGCTCGCCGGAACCGTAGGGATCGGCGACGAACCGTTCGGCGGTCAGAGCGGGGCGGCCGACGTAGCCGCGGGCCAGCTGGGCGCCGGCGATGTACAGCTCGCCGGCGACGCCCACCGGGGTGGGGCGCAGCGCGTCGTCGAGGACGAACACCCGGGTGCCGGGCACCGGGGTGCCGATCGGCAGGGCGCCGTCGGCCAGGGCGGCCTCGTCGAGGCGCCCTGTCACCACGCCGATGGTGGTCTCGGTGGGGCCGTAGTGGTTGTGCACGGCCCGCTCGCCGGCCTGCGCCACGAGTCGGAGCGCCCAGTCGCGGGGAGCCGCCTCGCCGCCGAGCACCAGGGAGCGCGCGGGAAGCACGCCGTCCACCCCGGTCTCGCCGCCGAGCGCGGCGAGGTGCGAGGGGACCGCCTTGAGGTGGTCGATCCGGTGCTCGGTCAGGTAGCGGGAGACCACGGCCGGGTCGACGGCCGCCCGGGCGTCGAGGACGTGCAGCTCGCCGCCGGTGGTCAGGCTGCCGAACACGGTGGTGTTGCCGAGGTCGGTGGACTGGGCCTGGAGCAGCGCGTAGCGGGTGCCGGGCTCGCCGAAGCCGACCCGGGCGGGTACGGCCGCCAGGTAGGCGGCCAGGCCACCGTGGGTGACTGCGACGCCCTTGGGGCGCCCGGTCGAGCCCGAGGTGTAGATGACGTAGGCCGTCTGGCCCGGCAGCGTCTCACCGACCGGGGCGGGCTCCTGAGCGGCCAGCTTGGCCTCGACCGACGGGTCGTCGAGGGCCACGGTCAGGACGCGGCGCAGCGGCAGTTCGTCCAGGGCGTCCTCCAGGCCGACGACCACGGCGGCCCGGCTGTCGGAGACCATGTAGGCGATCCGGTCGGCCGGGTAGCCGGGGTCGATCGGCAGGTAGGCCGCACCGGCCTTCCAGACGCCGAGGATCGCCGCCGAAAGCTGCCAGCCGCGTGGCAGGCAGAGCGCGACCACGCTCTCCCGGCCTACCCCGAGCCGGTTCAGGTGGCCGGCGAACCGGTCGGACCACTCATCGAGTTGGCGGTAGCTCCGGCGGTCGCCGCCATCGACGAGGGCGGTCGCGTCCGGGGTCCGCTCGACCTGCCGGCGGAACAGGCCCGGCGCAGTGGCTGGTGTGCTCCCGGCGGTCACGCCGGCGCCGCTCCACTCGCGGAGCAGCCGGTGCCGCTCCGCGTCGTCGAGCACCTCGATCGCGGCGAGGGGCGTCTGTGGGGCGTCGGCGAGTGCCGTGGCCAAATTGGCGAGGCTGGTGGTGAGCAGCGCGTGAATCCGGTCGGGTTCGGCCGGGGCGAGCGCGCTGACGTTGATCACGAAGCCGGTGCCGGAGTCGCTGACCGAGACGTTCAGCGGGTAGTTGGTGTACTCCCGACTGACCAGCACGCTGATGCCGTCGAGGTCGATGCCGGACTCGTGGACGGTCTGCCCATGCCGGTAGTTGAAGATCGAGGTGAAGAGCGGGCGGCCGCCCGGCACCCCGCTGGCCGCCTGGGCGACGGCGAGCGGCGCGTGCTCGTGCTCGAGCAGGCCGGCGAACTGCCAGCGCAGCGCGGTGAGCGCCTCGCCGACGGTCGGGCCGTCCAGCCGGACGCGGACCGGCAGGGTGTTGAGGAACGGACCGGGGACGCGGTCGGCGCCGGCGCCGGCGTTCATCCGGCCCAGCAGGACGGTGCCGAAGACCACGTCGTCGCGCCCGGAGAGCGCGGCCAGGGCCCGGGCCCACGCGAGGTGGAAGACCGCCGCCGGGCTGACGCCGAGCGTGCGGGCGAGTTCGCGGACCTTTCCGGCGAGCCGGTCGTCCACGTCCACCTGGGCGCGGCCCAGGTCGGTGCCGACCCGGCGCACATCCAGCTGTCCGAACGGTGCCGTGGTGTCGGTGACGTCGCCGAGCAGCGCGGCGAAGTAGCGGGCGTGCTCCTCGCGGGAGACGCCGAGGCGGGCCTGGGCGACGAAGTCCCGGAACGGCAGCGGCTGCGGCAGCTCGTCCGCCCGGCCGGCGAGGAACGCGCGGACCTCACCGAGCAGCACGTCCATGGAGGTGCGGTCGCGCACCAGGTGGTGGATCCGCAGCAACGCGAGGTGGCCCGCACCGTCCGGCTTCGGGGCGGTGTGGATGCCCATCATCGGGGCGCGGCCGAGTGCCATCCAGCGGCCTGCCGCCGCGAGCAGCTGCTCGGTCGGCTCAGGGCCGGCCGGATCCAGCATGAGGTCCTGGACGGGCAGTTCGGCCCGCCGGGCGACGACCTGGACGGGTTCGCGCAGCCCTTCCCAGGCGATCGCGGTGCGGTAGATGTCGTGGCGGTCGATGACCCGCTGGAGTCCGGCGAGGAAGCCGTCGAGGCGGGCGCGGGTGTCGAACTCGAGCACCGCCCAGCTCATGTACGGGTCGGCCTCGCCCTCGGCCCGGGCCAGGTGGTGGAAGAAGATGCCTTCCTGGAGGGGGGCCAGTGGGTAGACGTCTGCGATGTTCGCCGCGCCGCCCGGGACGGCGCCCGCGACGGTCGCGATCTCGGCCTCGGTCAGCTCGACCAGCGGCAGCATGCTCGGGGTGATCGCGGTCGCGCCCTCGGGGATGAGGTTGGCCGGTACTGCGACCGGCTCGGGTGCCGTGGCCGCGGCGAGGGCGGCCGGGGTCGGGGCCTGGAACAGGGCGGGGACCGAGACCGGCACGTCCTGATCGCGCAGTCGGGCGACCAGGGAGACGGCGAGCAGGGAGTGGCCGCCGAGGGTGAAGAAGTCGTCGTCCACGCCCACCACCGGCAGGCCCAGCACCTCCGCGAAGGCCTCGCAGATCAGTTCCTCGCGGGCGTCCTCCGGAGCACGGCCGCCGCTGGCGGCGGGGCCGGGGGCGGGCAGGGCCTGGTGGTCGAGCTTGCCGTTGGCGGTCAGCGGCAGCGTGTCGAGGACGACGAGCGCTGCGGGGACGAGGTGGCTCGGCAGCCGCTCGGCGGCGAACCGCCGAACGGTGTCGGCCAGTTCGGCATTGCCGGCGATGGGCACCAGGTAGGCGGTCAGCCGGGGGGTGCCGGGGGTGTCCTCGCGGACCACGACGGCGGCCTGGGCCACGTCCGGGTGCTCGGCGAGGACGGCGCGGACCTCGCCGGGCTCGACGCGGAAGCCGCGGATCTTGACCTGCGCGTCCGCACGGCCGGCGAAGACGAGCTGTCCGTCGGCGGTCCAGCGGGCCCGGTCACCGGTGCGGTACATCCGCTCCCCCGAACCGAACGGGTTCGCCACGAACCGCTCCGCCGTCAGATCCGCCCGGCCCACGTACCCACGGGCCAGCTGCGCACCCGCCAGGTACAGCTCACCGGCCACACCCACCGGCACCGGACGCAGCGCGTCGTCGAGGAGGTAGACCTGGACGTTGCCGACCGGGGTGCCGAGCGGGACGACACCGGCGGCGACGGTCTGCGCGTCCAGCCGCCCGGTCACCACGCCGATGGTGCCCTCAGTGGGCCCGTAGTGGTTGAACACGGCGCGGTCGCCGGCGGCCTCCAGCAGCTGCCCGGCCCAGGCGGGCGTCGCGGCCTCGCCACCGAGCACCAGGGCCTTCGCCGGAACGAGGCCGGCCAGTCCGCCGGCCGAACCGAGCGCGGCCAGGTGGGAGGGCACAGCCTTGAGGTGGTCGATCCGGTGTTCGGCGAGGTAGGCGGTGAGCGCCTGCGGGTCGGTGGCCGCGTCGGCGCCCAGGACGTGGACGGTGCCGCCGGTGGTCAGGGCGGCGAACAGCACGGTGTTGCCGAGGTCGGTGGTCTGCGCCTGGAGCAGCGCGTACCGGTCGCCGGGTTCGCCGAAGCCCACCTGGCCGGGGACGGCCGCCGTGTAGTTGGCCAGGCCGCCGTGGGTGACGGCGACGCCCTTGGGACGGCCGGTCGAGCCCGAGGTGTAGATCACATACGCCAACTGCCCCGGCAGCACCGCCACCGGCGCCAC
>NZ_JBIWAP010000109.1:0-6406 GCF_044760075.1 Kitasatospora sp. NPDC098663
CGGCCATCCTCAACTACGTGCTCGGCCAGTACCCCGTCCCGGACGACTTCCTGCCCACCGACAAGGCCGCCAGCCCCACCCTGCTCACCGTCTGAGCAGACCTCGAACCGGTGGGTGCCCGGACGCGGGACGTCGACTCCCTCGCGCCCGGGCACCCACCCCCACCTCCCCATTCCCGGAACGGACGTCGCCCGTGACCGCCGTACGCCTTCGCTGCGCCCTGGCCGGCGCGCTGCTGACCCTGACCCTCGGAGCCTGCGCGTCGAGCCACTCCGCATCCCCCCAAACGGCCGGTGGTTCTACCGCCACCTCGTCCGGTACCCGGATCACCATCAAGAACTTCCAGTTCCAGCCGACCGACCTCACCGTGCACCCCGGGCAGACCGTGACAGTGCTGAACGAGGACTCCACCGCCCACACCGTGACCGCCAACGACAAGTCCTTCGACACCAAGGCGATCGACGGCGGAGCCACGGCCACCTTCACCGCCCCGTCCACGCCCGGCCGCCACCCCTATATCTGCAGCATCCACCAGTACATGAACGCCACCCTCACCGTCAGCTGACCCCACGCACGGCGAGCTTCGCGTCAGGAGGTCTGCATGACCAGCCCCCATCCCAACCGGATGTCACTCAGGACGCTCGCGCACGCTTTGCTGCGCCTGGTCGCGGCCGCAGGCCTGGTTGTGGATACGGTGATCCACGCCCGGCTTGCCGGGCATTACGACGCCGTCGCCAAGACGGTCAGCGAAGGCGACTTGTTCCGCGCGGAGGCCGGTGCCGCAGCCCTGGCGGCCCTGCTCGTGCTGCTGTGGCGCAGACGGGCCGGCGACATCTTCGCGCTCGCCGTCGCCGCGGCCGGCCTCGCCGCGATCCTGCTCTACCGCTACGCGGACATTGGCGCCCTGGGGCCCCTCCCGGACATGTACGAGCCCGTCTGGTCCACCGACAAGGCCACCGCCGCCTGGGCCCAGGGCATCGCCCTACTGGCCCTGGCCGTCCTGCTGATCCGCCCGGCAGACGGGCGCACCCCTGCGAGTTGAACACCCGTCCCCACCCGCAAAACGCTCCCCGCGCACCACGGCGCTACACCGCGCCTCGAAAATCCCGCGGGAGCGCGCCTGCCCCCGGCCGCCGAGGCGCTGCCTGGGCCTGCGAGGGCGTCCCGGTCTGCGGCGATCCGCCGCCCGTCGAGCACAGCCACCCGACAGGTCGGCGCTGTATGACGCCTCGCGCACCCGAGCCTGCTCTCGCCGCCGTCGAGCAGCTGCTCATGCGGGTCGCCGACGGCGACCCGCGGGCCTTCGACCAGCTCCACGACGCGATCGGTGCCGCCCTGTTCCTGATCGTGCTGCGCGTGGTCCGCGACCGCGGCCACACCCAGGACGTCGTTCAGGAAGTCCTGCTGGAGATCTGGCGCAAGGCCCACCACTTCCAGCCGGCGCGCGGCACCGCCAGGGTCTGGATCGCCATTATCGCCCGCCGCCGCGCCATTGACCGTGTACGTACCGGACGCGCCGTTCACGAGCGTGACCTGCGAGCCGCCCTGCTCGAACGCCCCGCACCCGTCGACCACATCAGCGAACACAGCGCCTCCTTGCGCAGCAGCGGGTCCGCGGCGCCCTGCTTCGCCTGCGCATGGTCCTGCACAACGACAGCTGAGGTGCCGGCGGCGACGGGGGAGGCCCCTGAAGGGCGGCGTTCGCCGGAACCTGCCAGAGCAGCCGTTGTGCCGTCCCGGCTCGGCGGTACATCCGCGCGTGACACGGCGCACGCGGGGCAGGCGCCATGAAGACCCTGGGTACGGCACTGTCAGCCGGTGCCGACCGGGACCGCGGAAAGGAGATCCCTCATGCACACCACGGATGCGATGGTCCACAGCCGCCTGGCCCGGCGGATGCTTGCCGGCACGGCCGCGGGCGCGGCGGGCACGACCGCGTTGAACGCGGTGACCTACCTGGACATGGCGGTGCGCGCCCGCCCGGCGAGCGGCACTCCCGGGCAGGCGGTGGAACGCCTGGCGGACAAGGCGTCGGTGCCGATCCCGGGCGACGAGGAGAGGCGAGGCAACCGGGTGTCCGGCCTCGGGCCGCTGCTGGGCATCGCCAGCGGTGTGGCGGTCGGCACGCTCCTGGGGGCGGCCAGCGGCACCCGTACCCGCTACGGCACAGCCCTGACGGCCGTCGCGCTCACGCTGGCGGCGATGGCCGCCTCCGACGCTTCGCTGGCGGCGCTCGAGGTCACCGACCCGCGGACCTGGAGCGCGAAGGACTGGCTCGCGGACGCTGTCCCGCACGCGGCCTACGGGCTGACCGCCGCTGTGGTCCTGTGCCGCCTGAACCACCCGTAACGCACCGAGCCCGCGCAGCAGGGCGCGTTGCGGAAAAGGGGCGACTGTGTGCGCGTCCGTCGGCGCGTCTCGACCCGGTCCGGCGCTCTCCCGCGGTGACCGGGGCGCGGCGGGAGATGCTCCGCTCTGCAGTGGCGGTGTCCGCCTCAGTTCTCGGGGCCCATCGGTGACGCCGGGCTGGAGGCGGCGGCCGGGCGCGGCTCGATGTCCAGGCCGTGGCGCAGGTGCGCTTCGAGGGGCTGCACGCTCCCGCGGATCTCGTGGGTAAGGCCGGACAGTTCCGGGGCGGCGGTGGTCAGGGCGTGGGCCACCAGGGCCTTGGGGTGGAGGTCCTGGGGGCGCAGGTCGGCGAACTCCGGCCCCAGGCTCTGCTTCAGCTCGTCGGTGCCGGTGCGGGCGAATGCCTGGAGGTTGCGCAGCAGTCGCAGGGCGTCGGCGACCAGAGCGGGTACCTTCTCGGGCCCGAAGATCATGACGGCCAGCGCCATGAGGACAGCGATCTTGACCAGGCTCAGGTCGAGCACGTGAACACCCCTTGACGTTGAAGAATGGACCCGTTCGGTGGTCCGGGCCCGCGGGTTGACCGGCGTGGTGGCCGGTCGTGCCGGGTTACCGGAGGGCGTCGGCGAGTTCGCTGGCCTCGGCCGGGTGGGCGGACGGCGTGGGCGATGCCTGGTCATCGGGCAGGAGTGCGTCGGGCCGGCGGCCCTTGCGGCGGTCGTGCAGGGAGCAGATGCCGAGGGCCGCGAGGAAGAGCAGGCAGATTGGCACGGCCAACACGAGCATCGTCAGCGGGTCGCCGGTGGGTACGACGACGGCGGCGAACACGAAGATCAGGAAGATGATGATCCGCCACCAGCTGCACAGCCGGGCGGCGCTGACGACGCCGACCAGGTTGAGGACGACCAGCAGCAGCGGGAACTGGAAGGACAGGCCGAAGACGACGACCATCCGCAGGAAGAAGTCCAGGAACTCGTCCCCGGGCAGCACCAGGCCGAACGAAGACGGCGTGAACGAGGCCAGCAGCTCGATCGTCTTCGGGAAGACGCTGCAGGCCAGGGCCGCGCCGGCGGCGAACAGCGGAACGGCCGCCGCGGCGAACCCGAGGCCGTAGCGGCGCTCTCGCCGGTACAGGCCCGGCGCGATGAACGCCCACACCTGGTACGACCAGACCGGGCTGGCCAGCAGCACCCCGACCACGAGCGCGACCTTGAAGGAGAAGCTGAGCGGGCTCAGCGCGCCTTGCAGGACGAGCAGCCCGTTCGGGCAGGCCGCGGTGGCGGCGCCGACGCCGTGCACGTGGGTGATCCGGCAGGCTGGCCCGGTCAGGGCGTCCACGACCCGCTCGTGAACCGCCCACCCCACCGCCGAACCCGTCAGCAGAGACAGCGCCACCTTCGTCAACCGGGAGCGCAGCTCCCGCAGATGGCCGCGCAGCGGCATGACGGCACCGTTCGGGTTGTCCGGTTGCCCACCGGAGGTTCCTCGGGCTTTCACACTGACCCTTCCGCGTCCACAGGCCGGGGTTCAGTGCGCGGAGCGCGACGGCTGACCGGTGGGTACGGACACGGGCACGGGCTCGACGATGTCGCCCTCCAACGCTGCTGCCTGCACTCGCTGGCCGGGGCCGGAAGTGTCCTCCCCAGGGTGGGCGCCGTCGTTCTTCAGCGCGGCCGTCTCGGCCTTGAGGATGCGCAGCGACTTGCCCAGCGCCCGTGCCGAGTCCGGAAGCCGCTTGGCTCCGAACAGCACGAGGACCACCAGGCCGATGATGACGATCTCCAACCCGCGCGTCTGGAACATTCCCCAGCACCTCAGATCTTCCGTGCACGGCCAACGGCCGATGCGTGTCGCAACGTTGCCCGCCGGTTCCTGGGAGAGCGGCGGGAGCGTCCTGTCGCATCGTCTTCGTGCCCCGCCCGGCGGCAGATGGGTCCCCGCGGGGCTCAATTTCCGCTTTCACCCGCTCGGGTGAGCGCCAGGGCGCTGAGCTGCGGCGCAGCCGGTCCGGCCAGGTGAAGGCCGGCCGCCGGCGGTTGCGCGTCGCCTTGACCTGGGCATTGCGCCGGCACTTCACTGCCGGTGACCGCCCGGCGCCTGGGGCCCACGGCCGTCACCTTCAATCGCCTTTCCCGCCCACGCACTCCAGTCGGCGGGATCGTCCACCGTTGCGGGCGGCAATCAGACCGAGCCGGCGGCGCGCCGATTCACCCCACACCGATGTGAAGGAGATACCCCCATGTCCCCGGACACTCCCGCAGCCGACACCCCGCCCGACGGCCTGTCCCGCCGCCGCCTGATGCGCCAGGCCGCGGCCGTCGGCGCCGCCGGCCTGGCCGCGACCGTGATCACCGGCGCCGGCACAGCGGCCGCGGCCGAGACCGCCCCGGTGCCCGAATCGCGCCACGCGCCGGTTCCCGACCATGACGAGCCGATGATCGTGCACGTGCGAGACCTGCGCTCCGGCCACCTCGACCTGTTCAGTGGCGAACACCACCAGCGCGTCCAGGACCCGGTCCTGGCCGCCGCCCTGGCCCGCGCCCTCGGCTGACAGCACCCCCCTCCCCCCGAACACCGGCCGGCTCCCGGCAGCTCCACCAGGAGCCGGCCGGTCACCCTCCCCTGCCCGCGCACCCCCTGTGAGGTTGACATGTCCTCCCACCGCGAAGCCCCCGAGATCTCCAAGGACCCGGTCGCCGACAGCACCGACGTCTACGCCTTCGTCAGCCCCGACCACGGCGACACCGTCACCCTCATCGCCAACTACATCCCCCTCCAGGGCCCGGCCGGCGGACCCAACTTCTACGAGTTCGGCGACGACGTCCTCTACGCCGTCCACATCGACAACGACAACGACGGCCGACCCGACGTCACCTACGAGTTCCGCTTCCAGGTCGAGGTCCGCAACCCCGACTCGTTCCTCTACAACACCGGCCCCATCACCTCGCTCGGCGACCCGAACTGGAACCGCCGCCAGACCTACACCGTCACCCGCGTCGAGGCCAGCGGCCGCCGCACGGTGCTGGGGGAGCACCTGGCCTGCCCGCCCTGCAACATCGGCCCGCTCTCCACCCCCGACTACACCTTCCTGGCGAACATGGCGGTGCACCGGCTCGACGGCGGGCGGAAGGTGTTCGCCGGGCAGCGCGCCGAGGGCTTCTACGTCGACCTCGGCTCGATCTTCGACCTCGGCACCCTGCGCCCCTTCCAGCAACTGCACGTGATGCCCGCCTTCACCCAGCCCGCACCGGGCGTGAACACCACCAAGGCGCTCAACGTCCACAGCATCGCCCTCCAAGTCCCGATCACCGACCTGACCTTCGGCGGGCGCAAGCCCGGCGACGTGAGCGACCCGCACGCCACCATCGGCGTGTACACCACCGCCTCCCGCCGCCAGGCCCGCATCATCAACACCACTGGACACGACACCGAGTCCGGCCCCTTCGTCCAGGTCTCCCGCCTCGGCAACCCGCTGGTCAACGAGGTCATCATCCCCATGGGGAAGAAGGACCTGTGGAACTCCCAGCCCCCGGCCGACGACAAGAACTTCGCCCAGTACGTCGCCATGCCCGAACTCGCCAAGCTGCTGCCCGCCCTGTACCCGGGCGTCTTCCCGAACCTGGCCGCCTACACCAAGCCCCGCGCCGACCTCCTCGCCATCCTCCTCACCGGCATCCCCCACGGCGTCGTCCCCGGCTTCCAGAACTACACCGGCGACACCCAGGCCGACATGCTCCGCCTGAACGTCGCCGTCCCCCCGGCCGCCAAGCCCAATATCCTGGGCCTGGTCGCCGGAGACCCGGCCGGCTTCCCGAACGGGCGCCGCGTCTTCGACGACGTCGTCACCGTCGAGCTGCGGGCCGTGGCCGGCCTGACCCTGCCGCTCGTCGACCCCTCCTTCACCCCCGACGCCGCCACCAGCGCCATCACCGACGGCCTCACCCCCGCCGACGTCAAGAACCCCTACCTCGACACCTTCCCCTACCTCGGCGTCCCCTACGACGGTTACCACAACCCGTCCAACTGATGAGCCCCCGTGCCGCGGCGCAGGGGCACG
>NZ_JBIWAP010000110.1:0-6180 GCF_044760075.1 Kitasatospora sp. NPDC098663
GGCCGGGGCCCCCAAGACCCGCTCGGGGTTCCGCACGGTCGCCATGGACATCGAGACCTCCGACGTCCTACGCGACCAGAAGCGGCGCCAGGCCAGGGAACTCCTCGCCGCCGGCGTGGTGGCCGCCAACACGGACGGCCGCTGCTTCACCGAGGACGACGGGACCTGGCTGCACCCGGGCAAACTCACCGATCACTTCGAGGCCCTGGTCAAGAAGTGCGGGCTCCCCCCGATCCGGCTCCACGACCTGCGGCACGTCGCCGCGACCCTGGCCCTCTCCGCCCGGGTCGACATCAAGATCATCTCTGAAATGCTTGGTCATTCGAGCACGACCATCACCCGCGACATCTACCAGACCGTGATGAAGGAGCTGGCGTACGAGGCAGCCGAAGCCGTCGTCGCCATCGTGCCCCGCACCCGTCGGCGCACGGCCGCGTACAGCGGCGAGGCCGCCGCCGCAGCGCTCGCCAGCTTCTCCGGCGCCAGCGCGTGAGGTGGTTGGGGCCCGGAGGTGGCACCGGGCCCCAACCACCAGCACAGCCCAGGGTCGCAGTCTCCCGGCCTGTTCCGATCTCGGGGTGGCCTCCGATGCCCTTCGCGGTCCACCGGTGTACGGCCTTCCTCCGCCAGCCTGAGCCGGCGTCTGCTTGGTTCGCTCCGCGCGGGGTCCGCTGCTACCGCCCGGCGGCGAGAGCATCTCGCGTGCGGCTGCCGATCGGCATGACGGACCGGACGCCCGGCACATGAAGCCGAGGCCCGAACCCAAGGGGCGCCCCGATCAGGCGCCGTCGGCCTTCTCTGACAGCCGCCTCGCGAGCTCCGCATCCGATCGCATAGCCGCGACAACAGCCAGCGGGGCCTCCGCATCGCTGTGGCGTTCGCCGCAGCTGCACTCGACCCACTGCCCCGCCTCGATTCGAGCGGCCGACCTCTCCGCCAGATCGGCCATCTCGGCCAGGAGGTCGAGGTGGATCTCCATCAGGCCCGAGGTACGGCTCTGGAGGAGGCTGTCTCCCAACTCCACTGAGAGATCGAAGGCGTGGTGCTGGTCCCTCTCCGCCCCGTTGACGCCGGCCCACTGGGCGACCTTGGCAAGCGCCATCACGAGCCGCCCGGAAACCCAGGGCGGCACAACAACGGCCTCGTCGCGTTTGCGGACAGGGCGTACGGCCGCTGCGTGATCGTCTTGATCGGCAGCCCGGACGATCGCGTCCGCGACAACCTCGGGCGTAACGAAGTGAAGCGCGTCATCGCGACCGAGGCCAGCTTCGCGGGCCACGCGGTCAACGAGATGATCAACCGTTCCACGGACAGCGGCGATCTCCACGATGAGCCCACGCGTCAGCAACACGCTCGCGCTCTGGGCCACGAGCGCTTCCAGTCGGGCCGCAGTCTCCGCGTCATCCACAGCAACAACCTACGCGCCTTCGCGCCCTCTCCTTGTAGCCACCCGACAATCGAGGCGGCTCTGCCTCGACGGCGGACATCGCCCGGAACGCCATGCGGGCTGGCTTGAGTCGGCGACCTACTTCTGACTAACCGTCAGGCCCGTTTGCAGCGGCCGGGCAGTCACGGTCACACCCCGGTCACACCAATGACCGCACACGGTCAGAAAATCCTCCTCCGGGTCATGGAGAAACGGAAAAGACCCAGGTCAGATGACAACTGACCTGGGTCTCCGTGGTGGGCCACCAGGGGCTCGAACCCTGAACCTACGGATTAAAAGCCCGCCAATTGAGCTACCGGCCCTGGTTCCACCTGTGTCTACGTCCATCTACGTTTCCGCAGGTCACACAGTGTTGCGGCTTACCTGCCGTCTACACCAGTCTACTCCGGTCCGCCCTCGGATCAGGCGGTTCCGTCCCCGCTTCATCCCCGCTCTATCCCCGCACCGTCCCCGTGTTGGCCACCTGGTGGGCGGACGAACCGCTACCACTGGCGGTGACCAGGGAAGATACCGGGTCGGAAACTCGACGGCTTCGGATCTTCCAACACGAGGGGCGAGAATTCCACCCACCTCGGCGAACCAGCAACCAAGCTACCTGATCGTGCCTCGCACCGGGCCGACTTCTGGGTGCGTCGCACTCACCTTCCTCTGCTTCTCCGGAGAGCCTTGACCGCCCATCCTTCGCATCCGGCTCCACGGCAGCCGGCCCGGGGTGGGGCTGCGGCCGCGGCCGGCGAAGGACCCGACAGCCTCCGCTGTTCGTCATGGAACGACTGTGCAGCAGGGGGCCGGCTGCCGACCTGCTGGTGGGCACGTTGGCCTTCCCGTTTGCTGCCTTCACTGGGCGCTCGCGCTCGGGCTTGCTTGCCACCGCGGGTGCGGAACGTAGATGTTGCAGTCGTGGCTGCGGATGGCCACCCGGCGGGTGCCCGTCGGCCCATGCCCGAGCTGTGATGCGGCCAGCGGGCGGCCCGTACGGCGGCTTACCGAAGGGGGAGATCATGGTGGCATCGTGGGCGTTGTATGCCGGTATCGACTGGTCCGAGAACCTGCAAGACCTCGCTGTTGTCGACCGCACCGGTCAGCTCGTGGCGAGCACTCGCTTCGAAGCGACGCCCGCCGGTATCCGGGAGATGCTCAAGGTCCTCTCCGGGCTGCGTGCCAGCAACGGCTTCAGCCGCAAGTCCGTGCCCATCGCCATCGAAGCGAGCCGCGGCCTGCTGGTCGCCGCGCTCCAGCAGCACGGCCAGCCCGTCGTGCCGATCCACCCGGCGACTGCAGCCCGCTACCGGGGCCGGATCAACCCCGGCAACCGGAAGAAGTCGGACGCGCAGGACTGCTTGCTGCTCGCCAACATCCTGCGCACCGACGGCCACCTCCACCGGGCTCTGCACCGCAGCTCCGACCACGCCAACGCCATCGGCGCCCTGACCCGCGCCCAGCTCCGGGCCGTCCGGACCCGCCAGTACCACTACCTCCAGCTGCGCGCCCAGCTCCGCCAGGTCCACCCGACCGCCGTCCAGGCCTGGGCCACCATGGATCACCGGCTGCTGCGCCCCGAGGCCCGCGAGATCATCGCGCTCGCCCCGACCAGCAGTACAGCGGCCCGGCTCACCCGGCGGCAGATCCGCGCCGCGCTCGAACGCGGAGGCCGCACCCGGCTCCTCGACGCGGAGACCGAACGCCTCTACGAGCTCTTCCGCGAGCCGGTCCTGCGCAACCCGCCGACCCTGGAGGGAGCCCTCGGGCAAGGGGTGCTGTCGACGCTCCATTTCATCAACGCAGCGTGCCAGAACGTCGAGGAAATGACCGACGCCGCGACCGGCCTGTTCCTCCAGCACCCGCAGAGCGAGATCTACCTGTCCTTCCCCGGTGTCGGCCCGCTCACCGGCGCGCGCCTGGTGGGCGAACTCGGTGACGACCCGGCCCGGTTCCCCAACGGGAAGGGGCTGGCCTCCTACGCGGGCGCCCGCCCATTCACCTGGGCGTCGGGATCATCCCGCACCGTCCTGCACCGGCGGATCAGCGCAAACAAGTTCCTGGCCACCTACGGCCACCACTGGGCGTTCGCCACCCTCACGAAGTCGGCAGAGTGTCGGGCCTACTACGACCGGCGACGCGGCGCCGGCGACCGCCACAACGCCGCCCTGCGGCGCCTGTTCGCCAAGTTGCTGTCCTCGCTGCACTACTGCCTGCGCAACGACGTCGAGTTCGACGCCGCCGCAGCCTGGCCACGCGCGCCCGGGGGCGGAGCCGCTACCGCCTGAACCTCGGGTGGGTGGACGGACGGCCGGGCCGGGAGCACGCCTACAACTACACCCCGGGCCCAGAGCCCCGACGCGGATACGGTGCCCAGTCCGGCCGTCTCTCCGCCCACCCGAGGCCGCTCAGGCACCGCGCTCGCCACAGAGATCGGAAGCTACGGCACCGGCGGCCGCGCCCACTACGAACCCCGGCCCGTGGATCCCGTGCGGGAACACGGCGGAGGCCTCCACCTCGGCTCCGGTGGTGGAGGCAACGGTTCGTGGCCCGGCGGCCGAGGCGACGGCGGGCAGCGGACGCTCGCACGCTTGGGTGATGCACGCCCATCGGCACGCGCGGGCCGAATCGAACAGGCCGACCCCGGCCCGGGTCAGACGTGAGGTCTTCGGAACGGTGGCCCAGGGGCTCAATCACCCTCGGAGTTACGGCTCGTCGGACGGTTCCGCGCGGTGCGCGACAACCAGGTCGACGCACAGAGGATCGCTGCACCTTGCGCGTGCCCGCCCCACCGTGCCCCATTCGTCGGACTCGATGGTGATGCGGACGTCCCCGGTGCCGTTGAGGCTGCAATGTGCCTCGCGAATCAGGTCACCGAGCACTGTCTGGCGCAGAGCGCCCAGGCCGCGGTCGGCTATCTAGGCTGCACTCCACGCGATGCGGGCTACGTGAATGACCTCGGGATCGTTGGGCACGGACGCCTCCTCGCTGAACTGTTGGGGAGGTGCTGAATGACCTCTCGTGCGTTACTGATTTCTCCGCCCCGGGGGGCCCGTAGAGGGCTTCTACGGGCCCGTCGGGGCGTCAGAGTCAGTGGGGCCCGGCCAGGGCCGGGATGGCGGGTAGAACGAGCGCCTGCAAGCCCTGGTTCCACATCAGGGAGTGGTGGCCCTGGGCCTGGAAGTGGACGGCCCTGTGGTCGGGGTGCGTCCACAGGTGGCGGACCGCTCGGACGACGTGTCCCTTGTTGAGCCGCCACCACGTCTGGGCGGGTGGCGCCGCCCAGTCGTGTTCGGTGGGGATCGCGTGCAGGGAGGCGCCGTCGGGACCGACGATGTTGGTCACTTGGACGGTGATAAAGCGTGGACGGGCGTCGAGGCTGAGCAGGAGCGCGGTCGCCTGCGGGAAGGCCCGGCGGATCCGGGAGGCGAGGGCGGCGGCCACGTCCGGGGCTGGAAGGCTGAGGAGGTGGCGGTTCGGGTGGTGGCCGGCCAGCTCGATGAGGGAAAGGTGCGCGCCGAGGAGCACGGTGGGCAGCAGTCGTTCCGCCTTCTTCAGCCAGGCCGGGTCGGAGGAGAGCATGGGGGCGCGCCGCCAGAACAGCGGCGGGGTCGGGTACCGCAGGTCGCGGGGGTTCGCCCACAGGGCGTGGATGCGGTCGGAGGCGAGGGTGGCCTCGAACTCGATGGCGGCGGTCTCGGGGGCCTGGGTTCGAACGTGGTCGGCGAGGAGTTCGTGGGCGGTGGCGGCGACGGCTGCCTCGGCTTCGGCCTCGCGGAATAGCGCGTCTTGGAAGGCGCGGGCCCGGTTGGCGCGCCGGTAGGGGGCGGGCCCGGTCGGCGCGAGGATCGGTCGGCGGTTCGGCATGGTGGTCCTGGGTGAGGTCATGGCCGGGCCGGTGCGCGGCCCGGCCGGGCGTCAGTTGGCCGCGTGCAGCATGCGCTGGGAGAGGTCTGCAATCCGGTCGGTAAGCGCGGCTGCGGCGCGGGCCTGGGCGGGCGTGTGGGGGTTGTCGTCCGAGCAGTGCCGGACGAAGCGCAGCGCCAGCTGGGTGAGTTCGTGCATCGCCACGGGGTCGTACGCCGGGATCGTCAGGCTCCAGCTGGAGGCGTCGATGCGGTGCGGGATGCCGGCACGGTAGGCCAGCAGCATCCGGTCGGCGAGCTCGTCGCCGGTGAAGTCGTCGGGCAGCAGGCCGCTCTCGGTCAGCCAGTCGCAGAACGGGCCGGGCAGGATGAGCGTCCACCTGCTGGTGGCGGGCGCGTGGTTGGCGGCCTGCTCGGCGTAGGCGTAGGCGTAGCCGAGGTGGCGGGCGGCCGTCGGGGTGCCGAGGGCTTCGAGCGCCCAGTGGTAGCCGCAGGCGGTGTGTTGGTGGAAGCGGCGGGCGGTGGGGCCGAGATTGGTGTCGGCCGCGGCTCGGCGGTGCCGGTCGCGGGCGGCCGTGACGATCTCGGCGCTGGCGGGCTTCGGCTGCGGTGTGGACATGGCGTCCTTCGGTCAAGCAGGGATCGATCCCTGCGACGGGTTGGGGGTGGTGGGGCTCTTGGCGGCCCCACCACCGCCAACCTCTCCAACGGCCCGCCGGATGGGCACACCAAGTTGCTGACTGGTCCTGGAAGTTGGATCGTCGCTTCGCGCCTGCGCCCGCCGGGTGCGGGACCTAGATGAGTGATGCGAAGGGTTAGTGGTCGTAGGCGGTCAGTGAGCGCATGACGGGCTGGCCGGTGTGGTCGTTGTGCCAGATCGCGCAGGTC
>NZ_JBIWAP010000111.1:0-5982 GCF_044760075.1 Kitasatospora sp. NPDC098663
AAGTTGCGCTCGTGTCACACAACACGGTCTACCGGATCAGGTCCCGCGACGCAGGCGATTCCCTCAGATTGATCACAACCAGATACGCGCCCTAGTACTCCAGTGCGGTTTCGTGATCTGCTTCGATGACCGTGCAAGGTTGACGGCCTGGGGCGTTGTGGAGGTGGGGCGGGATGGACGAGCGCGCGGTGGTCCTGAACGGGCTGGCGCAAGGCATCCCTCCGCTTGATCAGGGTGTCGAGTGGTTCGAGGGTCTGGCCGTCACCGAGCAGTTCGAAGTCCTGCGCGACCTGGCAGGGTTCTGCATCCAGGCCCGCGCCCTCATCGAGGACGGACCGGAGAGCATCCGCAGGGCCGGGATCCGGCCCACCCACACTCCGGCCGCGCTGATCACGCGCGGGCACCTCACCGAGCAGCTCACAAAGATCATCAATCTGCCGCAGGACGAGCGCGTCAAGGCGTTCCGGCTGCTCATCGCACTGCTCGGCGTGGCTGACGAGCGGCGGAGGGCTCGGTTCTGCGCCGACGGGTGCGGCCATGCCTGGCACCACCTGGGCACCGGTGCGGGAACTGAAGCTGCCACCGCGTGATCATCAACACGATGCACTGCCCGACCGCGACGCCTAGCAAGGACGCCACCCCCGCGTGAAGCGACACAGGTCGGTGGGACACGGTCTTTGCCGCGACTCTGGGGGTTGGCCAGGCAAGTTCGGGCTGTTCACGAGTTAGTGCTGGCCAGGGACACTTGGGGTCAAGCGAAGATCGCTTCCCAACCGGCTGGAGATCGTTTCCCGAACCTTCGACGTGGTCGTCTCTCACCCATGTCGGGTGGAAGTTCACACCGGCAGTGCCCCGGCGGGGTGACCGTGTTCTCTGCCACATGTGGTGAGAGCGAGCACCCCGTGGCCCTCGATCCTGGTTTCGGGCCCCAGATTGGCGGGATCGATGGAGAGCCGGGCGGCGATGTTGGTGGCGTTGCAGGTGTCGGGGATCTGGAGTTCCTCCTTCAGCTGGAGGTAGCGGGCGCGGAAGGCGTCGGAGTCGGATGTGTTCACGCCGTCGAAGGCGTTGTCGGGGAATCCGTTCTGGTGCGGCAGGAGGTAGCCGGATTCGGCCGGGTGCCCGGGGCCGTCGTCGCCGTCCTCCTCCGCGTTGTAGGCGTCGTAGTGGCGCACGACCTCGTCATCCTCGGCGAGGCACCAGGCGGTCCAGTCGTCTCCGCAGCTCATCCCGTACCACTGGGCTGAGCCGAACCGGCGACTGAGAGCGGCACACCGTTCCCGCACCACCTGGTCGAGGGCCCGTTCCCGGTCGTCCGCGTCCTTGATGCGGTGGGTGTCTTGTGAGGAGTCGCCGAAGACCAGGGTCCAGCCGTCCAGGCCGGGGCTGACGAAGACGCGTGAGCAGGCTTCGTGGGGCCGGGTCCGGTTCCAGTTGTGGTGGTCGTGGTTCCAGGCCGCCGCGCCGGTCCGGAGCGTGACCGACTGCGGGGCCGCAAGGTCGAAGGCGTCCAGTACCGCGTCCTGGTCGGTGGTGGGCACCGCGTACCAGGAACCGCACAGGTGCATGTCCTGCGGGACCTCGGTCAGCAGCTTGATCCTGGTCAGCCGTTCCCAGGCATCCCGGTCCCGACGGTCGAGGGCGGCGGGCCCGCCGATGGCGGCGAGGGCCTCCAGCGCGCCGGCCCGGACCCTGGGCTCCGGGGCGGGCCGGCAACGCACCTGCTGCAGGGCGGGGACGGCCTCGGGACCGATCGCTTGGAAGGCCCACACCGCTCGCTGCCGGACCTCATGCTCCGGGTCTCCCAGCCTCGGGATCATCTGGTCGGCGAATCGTGCCGCGTCCTTGCCCTGGGTCTGGAAGGCGAAGAGCGCGTTGCTTCGGACTGCGGGGTGCGAGTGCTCCAGCATCGGCACGTAGACCGCGTGATCAGCTACCTTCAGTCGCCCCAGCGTCCACCCGACCCTCCTTGCGACCTCGGCCGAGTCCGCCTTCACAGCTGCCTGCACCAGCGGCAGGAGAGCAGGCTCGCCGATCCGACACAGGACATCCGCCGAGGTAGCCCAGTCGACCGGTGACCCTTCGTCGCGGAGCAGTGCCAGCACGGCTGCCACCACTCCTTCCCCCTGCTCCACGAGCGCGTCGCGGAACGTGCGGTTGTCATTCCAGGCGCCGGAGAGTTCCTCGGCCAGCAGTCGCTTGTCCATGGCGGGCACCGTAGCCAGAGGTTGTGACAATCACCGTGGAAGCACGATCGACCTGCTGACCGGCCAGGGCCGACTTCATACCGCCAGCAATCAGGCGAGGCAACGGCGGTAGCGGTCGAGGAAGGACCGGCGTGCCTGGGGTCGGTGGTGGCCCGACGGCTTGTGAGTCGCTAGTCCGAGTACAGCGCTGCCAGGCGCGGCAGCCGTCGGCTCAGCTGGTCGCCGTCGCCGAAGTCGAAGCCCCAATCCGGGTCCAGAACCGGGTACTGGATGGTGAAGGGGTCATCGGGGAGTTCCTCTCCGGTGGCCTCCCGGTGAGCGTCCCAGGCGATGGTCAGGGCTTCTTCGCACTCGATGTCGATCCCGTCCGCGGCGAATACGCGTACGGCCGGGAGCTCGGCGAGCCTGTCGGGATCGGTGATGACGCTTTCGAAGGTTGCACGGCCCTGTGTGATCAGCCAGCCACGGAAGTAGTCGAACAGGTCGTCGGAGCCGCCGCCGTTGATCATGTAGGCCGCGCCCCAGAGCGGGGCCCTGTACGAGTCGGCCATCAGTTTCCACAGGATCTGCTGGGCGGCGATGATCTCCTCGGCCGGGCGAAGCGCGAGCAGTGCAACGGCCCGGCGCGCGACGGCGGCGCCGTTGTCCGGGGTCGGCACCTGGGAGCGGGCTTCGTCGATCAGCTTCCAGAACTGGTGGATGTTCATGGCCGCTGAGCATGTCACCGGGCTCCGACAGCGCGCCGATCATGGCACGCGGCGAGTGCACGTCGGAACGGGTCGCCGCAGTCAGGCGGCGGTGTCGTGCAGGAATACATCCAGCAGCCGGAAGAACTCTTCGACTGGCGTGGAGCCGTCCGGCGTCAGCCGCTCGATCTCGGCGGCCCAGCCGAGGGGGCTCGACCCCCCGATGCGTTGCCAGAGCCACTTGCTGAACGGGCCGTCGCGCCAGAAGCCGAAGGATTCGTCGACGGAGTGCACGCCGAGGGCCACCTGGTAGCCGATCAGCATCGATTGCAGATGTCTCAGGTCGCCGTCGGGCAGCCACATCCCGGGTCGGAGACGCACTTGCTCCAGGAAGTCGTAGACACTCGTGCACTCCTGCCAGTGCTTCGGGGTGCTCTGGGACCGGTCGTCGAGCGGCATGCCCCCAGCCTACGGCGCGACCGTTCGTCCCTCGCGGCGAATCCGACGCCAGCCACGCTCGACTGTTCACGAGTCTGACTCGTGAACAGTCGAAGTTCGGCAGGTAAGGGATTCCGCGGCTGCCCGCTCAGCGGCGGGCGAGCACAACCACGGTGGCGTCGTCGGTCTCGCCTCGCTGGTCGGCAGCGCACAGCAGGGCGCCCTGCAGCAGGCCATCGGCGAGCCGCTGCGGGCCGGCATCGGCGAGCGAGCGGACCAGGGTGGGGAAGCGGTCGCCGAGCGGCTTGTGGACGCCGTCGCTGGCCAGCACCACCAGCGGGGCGTTGCTCTCCGCCTCCCGCACCGTGGCGATGGAGGAACGGGCCAGGCTCACGCGGACCCAGTCGTCGTGGTGCTCAGCGCGGGCCGGCGGGCCGCCCGGGTGCACCTGCCGGAGGAACTGGCCCATGGTGTGGTCAGTGGTCAACTTCATCACCTCTTCGGTGTCCGGGTCGTAGCTCCAGGCCGCGCAGTCTCCGGTCCAGGCGAGCGAGAACTCTGCTCGGTCGAGGTGGGCGACGGCCGCAGCCGCCACCGCGTCTTCCTCCGGGAGGTCCTCCGGGCCCGGGTCGGAGATCAGTTCCGCCGCGGTGAGGAGTCCGTGCAGCGGGCCTCGGGTGGCCGCGATGCGGGCGCCGACCTCGGCCAGGAGCGCGGCCCGCTCGGTGATCTGGGCAGAGTGCCCGATGCCATCCACCACGCATGCCGCCGTGGTGCCGTCGGCGAGGGTGTACACGTAGGCGGCGTCGCCGGAGATGCCGGTTGTGCCGGCGGCAGTGGCCACGGCGGTGAGGACGCCGGTGAGCTGAGTACCCGTCATAGTGTCAGCGTAGGGGTGGCAGCAGGAGGCCGATTCACGTTCGGTTAACGCTGCGGTCTTGACACACGCGTCCAGCTTCCCATCAAGATCGACCGGATAGCTCCTAGCGCTGCAGCCCGCCCGCCGCGCCGGTTGCTCCGGGCTCGGGTGCGTCGGTCGGATCTGTGCCGGCCACGCCCGCGTCGACCTGTGCCTGGACGCGCACCACGAGGTCCGAGTCCAGCGACGACGCTTTCGATCGGCGCATCTGCGCCGCCTGCCCGCGCTCTGCCCGCAACTCGGCGATCTTCGAGCGCAGCACCGGCGATCCCGCCCCGTCGCCCCCGGCCGAAGCTGTCAGCTCACGGGAGACCCGGACCATCGCTGCGACATCGTCTACCGGGAGGTCGGAGATCGCCTCGGACTGGCCGGACTCGTCCAGGTACTCCATCGCCGCAAGCAGCATCAGCCGGCGCTCGGTTGCCGCCGCCGTGAAGCTCGCCCGCGCCTTCGGCCCGACCTCGACGTCGGCGACGAAGTCGTAGCCGAGGTGATGCAGGTCCAGCCACTTGGTCTTGTCGAAGTCGTGCGCCAAGCCCGGGGCGATCACCAGGTCGGCACTGACCCCGTCGGCCCCGGGGGCTCCTGCGCCGACAGGGCCCACCTGCAGCACCAGACCCGAGAACGCCAGGTCGGCGCGCAGCGTGTCCAGGCGCTCCGCGTAGACCCGCCGCATCGTCGCGATCCGCGCGTCCAGCACCGACCGGCCCGCCGTGCCCTCGGTGAGGTGTCGGCCCCCGGGCTGGCGGTAGATGTCCCGGCCCAGCTGCTCGGCCTGCTCGGCGTCCTTCATTCTCTGCAGCGAGGCGTCCTGGCGCAGCGCCATGAGCGAGAGCAGCTGCTGTCCGTAGGCGGCTGCCTGCTGCTGTTGCTCGTGCCACTGGCCGGCGTCCCCGAGGAACGGCAGGAGATGCAGGTACTTGCTCATCGCCCGCCGGTGGTAGTCCTCCTCGAAGCGGTAGAAGTCGTAGAGCGGCCGCGAGTCCTCTGCCGCCACGTCGGTCTTCTTCGCCTGTTCCCACTGGCGCGCCAGGTCGTGGTAGGCCCCCGCCCGGTCCTTGTGGTGCTGCAGGCGCGAGGCGTAGCTGCGCAGCCGGAAGCCGAAGGAGACCAGGTCGTCCTCGGCGTTCTGCGCGCTCCCGCCCCCCGCCTGCCGGCCCGCGAGCAGTGCCATCTGTTCGTAGTCCATCCCCATGACCTCGAGCATCGGAGTGCGCACCCTCAGCTCGGACTCCGGCAGCGCCCTCAGCATCTGGTACACGCCGTTGACCGCCCGCTCCATGATCTGGCCCCGGCCCCGGTCGACCAGGCGCTGCCATTCCTCCGTTGACAGGCGCTCGTTCTCGCGCCGCTCGTTGGCGTAGTCGACGATCTCCTCCATCGCCGCGGGTAGCGGCGAGCCCGCCCGCCCCAGTTGCTCGGTCACCAGCTCGGTGACCAGGCGGTTCGCCTTGCGCATGCGCTTGTCGTCCGAGCCGGCGCGCCACAGCCTCCGGTCCTGCGGCAGGCACGCCAGCAGGAACTGGGGGATCGACTCGGCTCTCATGCGCTCGTGCGCCCAGCGCTTGATGAACGTCGTGACGTTGCGGCGCTCGTAGCCCACCGCGCTGGACAGGTGCGCCACCGCCTGCTTCTCGTCTAGATGAGTGATGCGAAGGGTTAGTGGTCGTAGGCGGTCAGTGAGCGCATGACGGGCTGGCCGGTGTGGTCGTTGTGCCAGATCGCGCAGGTC
>NZ_JBIWAP010000112.1:0-5864 GCF_044760075.1 Kitasatospora sp. NPDC098663
TGTCCCGTCTCAAATGATCTTGATCGTTTGTCAGATGATCTTGACGGACGGTAGGTTTCTGTCATTTGATCTTGATCAGTGGCGGGGGTCTCGGTGGCAGTTGCCTCGTTGGTGTACGACGACCCGGTGCTGTCGGCGTTCGAGCTGGACTTCGTCGACGCTGGTGAGCGCTGTCGGCTTCCGCTCGGCCAGGCCTGGAACCGGCGGTTCGAGTCCACCGACCCGGTACGCGAGTTCCGCTGGGCGAAGGACGGCCAGAGTTTCGCGGGCTGGTACTTCTCCGCGACGGTGGGCGGCCACGTGGGCTACGAGTCGTGGCTGGAGCGGGATCGGCTGATCCTGCTGGACCGCGAGCCCGAGGTCGTGGGGATCGCCTCGCAGCCGTTCTGGCTGCACTGGCACGACGGCCTGCGGCGGCGCCGGCACGCGCCGGACTACTTCGTGCGGCTGGCCGACGGCCGGGGCCGGGTGGTGGACGTGCGGGCTGGCGACCGGATCGAGCGGGCGGACGCCGAGGCCTTCGCCGCGACGGAACGGGCCTGCCGGGCGGTGGGCTGGGAGTTCGTCCGGGTCGGCGAGCCGGATCCGGTGGTCATGGAGAACGTGCGCTGGCTGTCGCGCTACCGCCGGCGCCGCTGCGCGGACCCCGATGTCGGCGCGCGGCTGCTCGACGTGTTCGCCGACGGGGCGCCGCTTCGGGCCGGGGTGGCGCAGGCCGGCGATCCACTCGTGGTGCTGCCGGTGCTGTTCCACCTGCTGTGGCACGGCGACCTGGTCGCGGACCTGGAGAGCGCGCCGCTGTCGTCGACCACGCCGGTCGGCGTCGGGAGGCGGGCGCGGTGAGCGGGATGCAGCAGCCGGCCCGGCTCGTGGTCGGCGCGTGGGTGCGCTTCGCCGGGCAGGTCCGGGCGATCGTGAGCGTCACCGCGAAGTCGGCGACGCTGTCGGACGCCGGCGGCGGCCGGGTGGATGTGCCGATCGGCGAGCTGACGGACGCCCCGGACTTCGCCGTGGTCGACCTGCCGGTCCGTACGCCGCTGCCCGCCCAGTCCCGGCTGGAGACGTTCCCGCCAGAGGCGATCGAGAAAGCGCTGTGGTGGGAGGGCCACATCCTCGAAGTCCTGCACGGCCGCCTCCCGGAGGCCAACCCCGACGCTCCGCCGCGCCCGGGCTACGGCCCGGGAACGTCGCTGACGGCCCGGCAGCGGGCGAAGGCCGCCGAGCTGACGGCGGCCGACCACGCGGTGTCGGCCAGCGCGATCGGCAACCTGCGGCGCAGGTACCAGGTCGAGGGCGTGCTCGGCCTGGTCGACCGCCGAGCCGCCCCCAGGGCACCGGAATTCACCGCGGTCGACGAGCGGGTCGTCGCGGCGATGCGCGCGGCGATCAGCGAGGGCGTCGACGCCTCCACCCGCACCGGCTCCTACCTGATCTGGCGGACCGGCGAGATCCTGCGCCAGACGCCCGAGACCCAGGGCGTCGAGCTGCCCTCGCGGAGCACGCTCTACCGGCTGCTGGCGAAGCTGACCCTCAGGACCCACACCTTCGGCACCGCGAGCACCCGCCGCTCCCGGGCCCACGGGGCGAAGACCCCGTTCGGCGAGCTGCCGGCGTTCGCGCCGGGCGAGGTGATGCAGATCGACTCCACGCCGATGGACGTGATGGTCCTGCTGGACGACGGCGTCCCGGGCCGGATCGAGCTGACCGCGATGATCGACGTGGCGACGCGCACGCTCACCGCGGCGGTGCTGCGGCCGACCACCAAGGCGGTCGACGCGAGCGTGCTGCTGGCCCGCACCGTCACGCCGGAGCCGCTGCGGCCGGGCTGGGCGGAGGCCCTGCGGATGTCGCGCTCGGTGCTGCCGCACCGCCGGCTGCTGAGTCTGGACGAGCGCCTGGAGCACGCTGCGGCCCGGCCGGTGATCGTCCCGGAGATGATCGTCTGCGACCACGGGAAGGCGTTCATCTCCCGCAACTTCAAGTCGTCGTGCCGGTTCCTGGAGATCGACTTCCAGCCCGCTCACAAGGGCTCCGGCTTCGAGAAGGGCCACATCGAGAAGATGCTGGCCTCGATCGCGTCACTGTTCGTCCAGTTCCTGCCCGGTCACCTGGGTCGCAGCACCGACCACCGCGGCCGCCACCCCGAGCGCGATCGGCTCTGGTCGCTGCTGGAGCTCCAGGAGCTGCTGGACGAGTGGATCGTTGCCCACTGGCAGAACCGGCCGCACGACAGCCTGCGCGACCCCACGCACCCGAGCCGGACGTTCACCCCGAACGAGAAGTACGCGACCCTCGTCGAGGCCTGCGGCTACGTCCCGGTCGCGCTCGCCGGCGACGACTACATCGAGCTGCTGCCTGCCGAGTGGCGCGCCGTCAACGACTACGGCATCAAGTTCAAGCACCGCGTCTACGACAGCCCCGAACTCGACCCGCTCCGGCGCCAGGACTCCGGCATCACCGCCAAGCGCGGCCTGTGGGAGATCCACCGCGACCCCTACGACGTCTCCCGGATCTGGGTGCGCGACCACCGCGGCGAGGGCCGGCCCTGGATCCAGGCAACCTGGAAGCACCTGCACCGCGCGCCGGTCCCCTTCGGCGAACTGGCCTGGGACCACGTCAGCCACCAGCTGCCCGGCGCCACAGAGACCGAGATCGCCGACGCGGTCGCCGCCCTGCTCACCCGCGCCCACGCCGGACCCGACCGGCCCGCCGCGGGCAAGCCAGGCCGCCGCGACCGGCGGGTCGCCGCCCGCACCCGCGCGACCACCACCGCGGGCGCCGTCCCGCCGAAGGACTCCCCCACGCCGCCCGCACCGGCCCCAGAGCCGGAGCCCGCCGATGACGGCCGGCCGCTGGCCAAGGTCATCCCGCTCGGCCTGTTCGACCCCCTGGAAGACCCCTGGAGACGCACGTGACCGCCCGCCCCACCATCACCGACCCCGCCGACCGGGACGGTGACGAGGCGGCCGGGCGGCACCTGACCACGCTGGAGGGCTGGCGGCAGTTCACCGCCGATCCGCCCCCGCCGCCGAGGCTGCTGTCCCGGCGGCGGTACGACGCGCTCGGCGACCTGGAGCGGACGTTCTACGACGAGGCCCGCCTCGACCACCACGCCCGCCTGCGGGTCGTCGCCACCTCCACGGTCCGGCACGCGGTCACCTGCGGGCGGCGCCTGGTCCTGCTGAACCGGCACGCCGTCAGCGCCCGGCGCGGGCTGATCCTCTCCGGTCCGGCCGGCACCGGCAAGACCATCGCCATCACCCAGCTCGGCCGCGCCCACGAACTCCTCGACCGCGCCCGCCACCCCGGCCGCGGCGAGCGTATCCCGGTCGTCTACATCACCGTCCCGCCCGCCGCAACGCCCCGGATGCTCGCCGCCGAGTTCGCCCGCTTCCTCGGCCTGCCGGTCACGCGGAGCGCGAACATCACCGACATCACCGAGGCCGTCGTCGGCGTCTGCACCGACACCCGCACCGGCCTGGTCCTGGTCGACGAGCTGCACAACATCTCCCTGACGAGCCGCTCCGGTGCCGAGGTCGCCGACACCCTCAAGTACTTCTCCGAGCGCATCCCCGCCACGTTCGTCTACGCCGGCATCGACATCGAGCGCAGCAACCTGCTGTCCGGCACCCGCGGCGCACAGATCGCCGGCCGCTTCACCCTGCTGCCCACCAGCCCCTTCCCCTACGGCGAGGAATGGACCGCTCTGGTCGCCACCTTTGAGCAGCACCTCCTGCTCCACGACCACCGGCCGGGCACCCTCGCCGCCCTCGACCGCCACCTCCACCACCGCACCGGCGGCATGATCGGCGCCCTGTCCCACCAGATCCGCGGCGCCGCCATCGACGCGATCCTCACCGGCACCGAGGAGATCACCAAGAGCGGCCTGGACGCCATCCCGCTCGACCACGCCGCCCAGACCAGCGCCCGCACCCCGCCCTCCGGCCGCCGCCGATGACCGACCCGAGCACCCGGCCGCCGCTGCGGCCCCTGCCGGTCCGTGTCCCTCCGCGGCTCGGCGAGGGCACCGACAGCTACCTCCGCCGCCTCGCGCGGGCCAACCACCTCAAACCCAGCTACCTGAACGCCCTGACCAGTCCGAGATCCAACATCGGCAAGCCCGACATCACCCTCCTCGCCCAGCTCGCCGGACGCCGCCCGGCCGACCTGCGACGTGCCCTCTCCGATGCCCCCGGCAGGCCGCAGCCCGCACAGCACAAACCCGCGGACCTGCGCGAGGCCGGGCAGAGTGAGCTCATCCGCGGGATCGACCTGCTTCTCGCGCTGGCACCGCCGCGCAACGGCGTCCCCTGGCGACTGGCCGCCCGGCGCCACGGACTACGTCGCAAGGACCTGCGCCGGGCCCTCCAGCAGCAACCCGTCCGTCGGCTGGCCCGGACCGTACCCGCCGACGACACCCAGCGCCGCCGCATCCGCGCTCTGGCCGGGGCCGGCCGGTCGACGGCGCAGATCTGGGCCCAGATGATGGACGATCACGACACACCGCTCACCTACTCCGCCATCAACGCCTTCCTCCAGCGTGTCCGCCGCATGTGATTGGGTGCGCTCAGATTTCCGCGGCCACCGCCTTCGAGAGGATCGTCCATGTCGCAGTACCCGTCGCTGACCCGTGCCCTGGCGGAGGCGCTCGTGGATCTCACCAGGTTCGTCGAGAGCGCGGACGACGACCTCATGGATCAGGACGATGCGGTGAAGGCGCTGGAAGGCGTCGCCGCAGTGGTGGATCGCCTGTCCAGCGCCCAGCGCGCGGAGTTCCAGCAGGTGATCGACGCAATGACCGAAGCCGAGACCGATCCCGGCCGCCGTGAATTCCTGGCAGCGTTCCCGGACGGGTTCGGACTCGTGAAGTAGCGGCCGATCACTCCAGGCTGGGCACGGCGCTGCCCACGGGGTGTCACCGCCCGGCGCGCAGCCCGCTGAGTCCGGCTCCGACCCTGGCCAGCATCTGGCCGAGGAGGTGGAGGGCCCGTGCCCGTGTCGGCGCTCCTCGCGCCGTTCCCGTCCAGTAGGTGTCGGTGAGGTTCTCGGTCATCGTGAGGATCCGGTCCTCGTCCTGAGCAGCAAGCACGAGGACGAAGCGCACGAAGTCACCGATGTCGCTGCCCTGCGGGTGCCGGTGGATGAAGGCCTGCAGGCGTGGGAGCAGGGCGGGCAGGGTGCGTTCGGTGGGGAAGACAACGGCGAGGCCCGCGAGGGCCAGCCTCACCGCCGGGCATTCGGCCGGCCAACGGATCAGCAGATCCGGCGTGCAGGCCTGAACCGCGCCGCGGACCCGGGCCTCGCTGTCGGGATCGGCATGTCTCGGGGTGGCCGGCCATGCCTCGGCGAGATGGCGCTCGGCGACGGTGGCGGCCCTGAACAGCAGACCGACGGCCTGGAACCGGTATCGGGCAGGGACCCGGTCGTCGACAGCCAGTGCCGCGAGCAGGACGAGGCCGTCGGCAGTAGCCGGCTGACAGGCGTCCTGGTGGAGGATCTCGTTGTCGAAGTCCCTGAGGAAGCTCCGGTCGTCCCAGGAGGAGTCGGTCCCGGCGTCGAACAGCATCGCGGCCTGGGGCGGCCTGCGGCCCGGCAGGCGGTCGGCGATGACGTCCCGGAAGAGCCGGCGGATCGGCGGACCGAAAGCACCCGCGCCGCACCGGACCTGCTCGGCTTCGGCATGCATATCCATGACCAGCGCAGCCTACTGGAGCGTCCCGGGCCAGCAGCCTGCCGCCCTGGCCGACGAGCAGGACGTCAGCCCCCACCTGCTCCGGTGAAGCCGAACCTCGTGATCACCGCTAACCGTTCTGATGTGATCAAGATCGTTTGACAAACGGTCAAGATCATTTGACACAGGACAG
>NZ_JBIWAP010000113.1:0-5795 GCF_044760075.1 Kitasatospora sp. NPDC098663
CGCCCCGAGGACCGACCGCACCCGGCTCACCAGACGCGTCGCCAGCAGCGAGTGACCACCGAGGGCGAAGAAGTCGTCGTCCACACCCACCACCGACAGGCCCAGCACCTCCGCGAAGATCTGGCAGAGCAGCTCCTCCTGCGCGGTCACCGGAGCCCGGCCCGCACCCGAGACGTACTCCGGCGCGGGCAGGGCCTTGCGGTCGAGCTTGCCGTTGACGGTCAGCGGCAGCGTGTCCAACGCCAGAACGGCGGCGGGCAGCATGTACGACGGCAGACGGTCAGCCGCGTACGCACGAATAGCGTCCACGTCCAGGCCCTCGGCGGGGACGAGGTAAGCCACCAGACGCTTGTCACCCGGGGCGTCCTCGCGGACCACGACCGCGGCCTGAGCGACCTCAGGGTGCGCGGCGAGGACCGCTTCGACCTCACCCGGCTCCACCCGGAAGCCACGGATCTTCACCTGATCGTCCGCCCGACCCCCGAACACCAGCCGACCCTCGGCCGTCCAGCGGACCCGGTCACCGGTGCGGTACAGCCGCCCACCCGAACCGAACGGATCCGCCACGAAACGCTCCGCCGTCAGAACCGCACGGCCCGCATAACCACGCGCCAGACCCACACCCGCGACATACAGCTCACCCGTCACACCGACCGGCACCGGAGCAAGCGCCTCATCCAGGACAAACACCCGCGTGTCCGAGATCGGTGCGCCGATCGGCACGCTCCCGCCGTCCGCCAGGTCGGCGGCCGTCACGGCGTGCACGGTGGTGAAGGTGGTGTTCTCCGTGGGCCCGTACCCGTTGAGCAGCCGGACCGAGGGCAGCCGCTCCAGGATCGCCCGGCAGTGCGCCGGGGAGAGCACGTCGCCACCGGCCAGCAGCACGCGCAGGCCTGCGAGCGCCTCGATGTCGGTGTCGACGACCTCGTGGAAGAGGCCGGCGGTCAGCCACAGCGCGGTGACCCGGTGCTCCTCGAGGAAGCGCCTCAGCTCGGAGACCGGCATCGGCCCCGACGGGGCGACGGCCAGGGCGGCCCCGTTCAGCAGCGCGCCCCAGATCTCGAGGGTCGCCGCGTCGAACGGGACGGACGCCAGCTGGGCCACCACGTCCTCGGCACCGAACTCGATGAAGTTGCCCTCCCGGACCAGCCGGTCGACCGCCTGGTGCGGGACCACGGTGCCCTTCGGCTGCCCGGTCGAGCCCGAGGTGTAGACGACGTAGGCCGGGTGGGTGGGCCGCAGTCGGCCGGTGCGCTCGGCGCCGGACACGGCCTGACCGTCGAGCCGGGCCAGTTCGGCACCGGTGTCCGGCATGTCCAGCACGGTCACCTGCAGACCGGCCGCCGCCGGGACGGCGGACTCGTGCTCGGCCGAGGTCAGCAGGTGGGCCGGCCGGGCGTCCTCAAGCATGAGGGCGATCCGCTCGGCGGGGTAGGCCGGGTCGAGCGGCAGGTACGCGCCACCGGCCTTGGTGACGGCCAGAAGCGCGACCATCAGCTCGACGGAGCGCTCCATCAGCACCGCGACCACCGACTCCGGTCCGATGCCCCGGCCGATCAGCAGGCGCGCCAGCCGATTGGCCCGCGCGTCCAGTTCGGCGTACGTGAGCACGCTGCCGCCGCTGACCAGCGCCGTGGCGTCCGGGGTGCGGGCGGCCTGCGCGGCGAACAGGTCCGGGAGGGTCGCCGGTGCGAGGCCGCGGCCGGTCCGGTTCCAGTCCGTCAGCAGCGTCCGGCGCTCGGCCGGCGCGAGCACGTCCACCGCGCCGAGCCGGGTGCCGGGGTTCTGTTCGAGGGCTGCGACGAGGCCGTCCAGGCCGGTGTGCAGCAGCGTGCAGAGCCGCTCGGGGTCGGCCGGCGCCAGGGTGTCCGCGGTGATCAGGAAGCGGTCCCCGAAGTCGTCGACGGACACCGTCACCGGGTAGTTGGTGCGCTCGCGGGACAGCATCCGGTTGATGCCACTGAACGCATTGCCGGTCTCCGCCGCCTCCGGCCGGGGGCCCACGGGGCCGCTGTGCCGGTAGTTGAAGATCGACGTGAACAGCGGGGTGCTACCCGGCAGACCGGCGGCCTGCTGGGCCAGCGCGAGCGGGGCGTGCTCGTGCGCCAGCAGGTCGGCGAGCTGCCGTCGCAGGCCGTCGACCGCCTCGCCCACGGCCTGGCCGGCCAGGTTCACCCGGACCGGCAGCGTGTTGAGGAACGGGCCCATGACCCGCCCCGCACCGGTGCCCGCGCTCATCCGCCCGAGCAGCACGGTGCCGAACACCACGTCCTCGCGCCCGGACACCGCCGCCAGAGCCCTGGCCCAGGCGAGGTGGAAGACGGTGGCCGGGCTGACGCCCAGCGTCCGCGCAACCTCGCGCAGCCGCCCGGCCAGCGCGTCGTCCGCCCACAGCTGGGCGCGCTCGACCGTCGCTCCGTCGCCGTGGACGTCGAGCATCCCATACGGAGCCGTGGTCTCCTCGATGTCGCCGAGCAGGCCGGTGAAGTAGCGCTCGTGCTCCTCGCGGGAGACTCCGAGGCGGGCCTGGGCGACGAACTCGCGGAACGGCAGCGGCTCTGGCAACTCGGCCATCCGGCCGGACAGGAACGCCCGCAGTTCACCGAGCAGCACCTCAAGGGCCGTGTGGTCCTGCACCAGGTGGTGGATCCGCAGCAGCGCCAGCCACCCGCCGGTACCCGGCTCGGCCGCGGTGTGGACACTCAGCATCGGCGCCCGGTCCAGCGGCATCCGTGCACCGGCGGCGGCGAGCAGTTGCTCCGCAGGCTCGACCCCGGCCGGGTCCAGCTCGACCTCGGTGACCGGCAGTTCGGCCTCGCGGAGGACGACCTGGACGGGCTCGCGCACGCCCTCCCAGACGATCGCGGTGCGGTAGACGTCGTGGCGGGCCACCGCCCAGCGCAGCGCGTCCAGGAAGGCGCCGAGCCGCGCCCGGTCGTCGAAGCCCAGGACGTTCGGCAGCACGTAGGCGTCACCGCCCTCCTGGTCGGCCATCAGGTGGTGGAAGAACAGACCCTCCTGCAGCGGGGCCAACGGGTACACGTCCGCGATGTTCGCCGCGCCGCCCGGCACGGCGGCCGCCACGGTGGCGACCTCGGCCTCCGTCAGCTCGACCAGCGGCAGCATCTCCGGCGTCAGCTCGGACACACCCCCGACGGGAATCGGGTTGGCCGGAACCCGGACCGTGCCCGTCCCGGCCGCGGCCGCCAGGGCCGCCGGGGTGGCCGTGGCGAACAGGACCCGCACCGAGACCGACACGCCGTACTCGCGCAGCCGGTCCACCAGCGCGACCGCCAGCAGGGAGTGGCCGCCGAGCGCGAAGAAGTCGTCGTCCACGCCGACCACCGGAAGTCCGAGCACCTCGGCGAAGGCCTGGCAGATCAGCTCCTCACGGGCGTCCGCCGGGGCCCGACCGGCACCGACCGCGTAGGTGGGCACGGGCAGGGCCTTGCGGTCCAGCTTGCCGTTCGCGGTCAGTGGGAGCGCCTCCAGGATCACGAAGGCTGCGGGCACCATGTAGGCCGGCAGCCGCTCGGCGGCGCGGGCGCGCACCACGTCAACGTCGAGGTCCACGCCCGGGCCCTCGGCGGGGACGAGGTAGGCCACCAGGCGCCGGTCACCCGGCACGTCCTCGCGGACGACGGCGGCGGCCTGCGCCACCTCCGGCTGGGCGGCCAGCACGGACTCGATCTCGCCGAGCTCGATCCGGAAGCCGCGCAGCTTCACCTGGTCGTCGGAGCGGCCCAGGAACTCGAGGTTGCCGTCCGCCCGCCAGCGCACCACGTCACCGGTGCGGTACATCCGCTCACCGGCACCGAACGGGTTGGCCACGAACCGCTCCGCCGACAGCCCGGGCCGGCCCAGGTAACCGCGTGCCAGCTGGGCGCCGGCGAGATACAGCTCACCGGCCACGCCCAGCGGCACCGGGCGCAGCCCGTCGTCCAGGGCCAGCACCCGGGTGTTGTCCAGCGGACGTCCGATCGGCACCGGCGCGGTGCGCTCGCGGTCCAGGTCGGCCACGGTGGACCAGACGGTCGCCTCGGTCGGCCCGTAGAGGTTGGTCACCGAGAGGCCGGCCGCCGCCATGCGCACGGCGAGCATCGCCGGGAGCGCCTCGCCGCCGACCAGCATGCGCAGTCCGCGCACGGCCTCGGTGTGCTCGCGGAGCAACCCCTGCCACAGGGCCGGGGTGGCCTGGACGGCCGTCACGCCGAAGCGCCCGATCAGCTCGGCCACCGCACCCGGGTCGCGGGTGACGGAGTCCTCGGCGATCACCACGGCGGCGCCGGCCAGCAGCGGCAGGTAGAGCTCCAGGACATGGATGTCGAAGGCCACGGTGGTGACCGCCAGCAGGCGGTCCGCGGGGCCGAAGCCGGCCCGTCGGCCCATCGCGGCCAGGAAGTTCGTCACCCCCCCGTGCGGCACCACGACACCCTTGGGGCGCCCGGTGGAACCGGAGGTGTAGATGACGTACGCCGGGTGCGCGGGCAGCAGCGGGCCGTGGCGCTCGGCCTCGGCCAGGTCGGCACCGTCGGCCGCCGCCAGCTCGGCAACGGTCTGCGCGGCGTCCAGCACCAGGACGTCCGGACCCTCGACCGGCAGGCCGACCGTACAGTCCAGCACCGCGCCGCCGGTCAGCACCAGGACGGGACGGGCGTCGTCGAGCATGTAGCCGATGCGCTCGGCCGGGTAGCCCGGGTCGATCGGCAGGTAGGCGCCGCCGGTCTTGAGGACGGCCAGCAGGGCGACCAGCAGTTCGGTAGAGCGTTCGAGGCAGACCGCCACCAGCGACTCCGGGCCGACCCCGCGGCCGGACAGCAGGCGCGCGAGGCCGTTGGCCCGCGCGTTCAGCTCGGCGTAGGTCAGTGCGGAGTCGGTGCCCAGCACGGCGGTCGCGTCCGGGGTCCGGGCGGCCTGCGCCTCGAGCAAGGCGGGCAGTAGCGGACCCGGGACGGTGACGTCGGTGTCGTTCCACTCCTCGACGAGCCGGCGGCGCTCCTCCGCGCCGAGCACGTCCACCTGGCCGACCGGCAGGGTCGGCTCGGCGACCACGGTGCGCAGGACCCGCACCAGCCGGTCCGCGATCCGCCGGGTCGTGACCGTGTCGAAGAGGTCCGAGGCCGCGATGATCGAGCCCTGTAGCCCGGCCGGGGCACCCCGGCCGTCGAACGTCTCGCCGAGGCTCACGTCGAGGTCGAACTTGGCCGCCGTGCCGCCGGCCGCGAGCGGCGCGGTGCGCAGCCCGGGCAGCCCTGGCGACTTCCCGTCACCCGCCGGGGCGGTGTTGTGCACGGTGAGCATGACCTGGAAGAGCGGGTGCCGGGCCAGCGAGCGGGTCGGGGAGAGCTCCTCGACCAGCTTCTCGAACGGGACGTCCTGGTGGGCGAAGGCCTCCAGATCGCTCCTGCGGACCCGGTCGAGGACCTCCGTCAGGGAGGGGTCGCCGGACAGATCGGTGCGCATCACCAGCGTGTTGACGAAGAACCCGACGAGGTCCTCGACGGCCTGGTCGGTGCGCCCGGCGATGGTGGTCCCGATCGGGACGTCGGTGCCCGCGCCGAGCTTGGAGAGCAGGACGGCGAGGGCGGCCTGGACGGTCATGAACAGCGTCAGTCCGCGCTGCCTGGCCATCTCCTGGAGGTCGCGGTGCAGGTCCGCCGGGATCTCCAGCGGTACGACGTGGCCGCGGTGCGAGGCGATGGCCGGACGCGCGTGGTCCAGCGGCAGGGCCAGCTCCTCCGGCGCACCCGCCAGGGCCTGCCGCCAGTAGCCGACCTGACGCGAGATCACGCTCT
>NZ_JBIWAP010000114.1:0-5460 GCF_044760075.1 Kitasatospora sp. NPDC098663
GGGCGTCCGCACCAGAAGGTGCTGCCCCTGAAGGAGTCCGGTTTCGAGCTGACGGTGGCCGAGGTGGCGCCGGAGGACCTGGAGGCCGAGGTGGCCCGCGCGGCTGGCTACGCCTTCGACTTCGCGGTGGAGGTGCCGGTCCGGGCGTGGCTGTTCGCCGAGGCGACGCAGGAGCATGTGCTCATGTTGGTGGTGCACCACATCGCCACCGACGGCTGGTCGACCGGCATGCTCGCCCGCGACGTCGCCCAGGCGTACACCGCCCGGACCCGCGGCGAGGCCCCGCAGTGGGCGCCGCTGCCCGTCCAGTACTCCGACTACGCGCTCTGGCAGCGCGAGCTGCTCGGCGAGGAGAGCGACCTGGGCAGCGTGCTGTCCCAGCAGCTTGCCTACTGGCGCCAGGCCCTGGCCGGTGCGCCGGAGGAGCTGGAGCTGCCTGCCGACCGGCCCCGGCCCACGACCGCCGGACACCGCGGCCACCTGGCCGAGCTCGCAGTGCCGGCCGTCGTGCACGCGCGGCTGGTGGAGCTGGCGCAGGCCGAGGGCGTCACGCTGTTCATGACCGTCCAGGCCGCGCTCGCCGTCCTGCTCTCCAAGCTGGGCGCGGGCACCGACGTCCCGATCGGGACCACGATCGCCGGGCGCACCGACCAGGCGCTGGACGATCTCGTCGGGTTCTTCGTCAACACCCTGGTGCTGCGCACCGACCTGTCCGGTGACCCGACCTTCGGCGAGGTGCTCGCACGGGTGCGGGAGACCAGCCTCGGCGCCTTCGCCCACCAGGACGTGCCGTTCGAGCGCCTGGTCGAGGAGCTCGCCCCGGCCCGCTCGACCGCGCGCCACCCGCTGATCCAGGTGATGCTGGCCCTGCAGAACAACGCCGCGGCCTCCTTCGAGCTGCCCGGCGTGCGGGTCGGCGGTGTGCACGCGGCTGGTGTGGCGGCCAAGTTCGACCTGGACGTGGACGTCCGCGAGGTGCTGGATGCCGAGGGGCGTCCGGCCGGCCTGCGCGGTGCGGTGATCGCTTCGGCGGACCTGTTCGACCCGCAGTCGGCCGAGCGGATCTCGAGCCTGCTGACCAGGGTGCTCGCGGTGCTGGCCGAGGAGACCGGCCGCCGGCTGAGTACGGTGTCGCTGCTCGACGAGGCCGAGTGGCGGACGGTGCTGTCCGAGTGGAACGAGCCGCCGGTCGAGGTCTCGGCCGCGACGATCCCCGAGCTCTTCGAGGCCCAGGCGGCCCAGACACCGGACGCCGTCGCCCTCTCCGAGGAGGGGGTGCAGCTGACGTACGCGGAGGTCGACGTGCGGGCCGAGCGCCTGGCGCGGCGGTTGGCCGGCGACGGGGTCGGCCCCGAGTCGTTGGTCGGCGTGGTGATGGAGCGCTCCGCCGATCTGATCGTGGCCCTGCTCGCCGTGCTCAAGGCCGGCGGTGCCTACCTGCCGATCGACCCCGAGTACCCCGTCGAGCGGATCTCCTTCGTGCTCGAGGACGCGGGCGCGGCCTGCGTGCTCACCACGACTGCCAGTGCCTCCGTGGTACCCGAGGGCGTGCCCGTCCTACTGGTGGACGGCCCCTCGGCCGCCGCGCAGCCGGGCGAGGAGCAGTGCCGGTCCGCCGCGGGCGGCCGCGCTGTGCTTACCCCGGACCACCCCGCCTACGTGATCTACACCTCCGGCTCCACCGGGCGTCCCAAGGGCGTCGTGGTGCCGCACGGCAACGTGGTGGCGCTGCTCGCCGCGACCAGGGAGCAGTTCGCGTTCGACGGGCGGGACGTCTGGACCTGGTTCCACTCGTTCGCGTTCGACTTCTCGGTCTGGGAGATCTGGGGCGCCCTGCTGAACGGCGGGCGCGTGGTGGTCGTCCCGTACGCGGTGTCGCGCTCCCCGGAGGAGTTCCTGGAGCTGCTGGACCGCGAGCGGGTCACCGTCCTGAACCAGACCCCTTCGGCCTTCTACCAGCTGATGGCCGCCGAGGAGCACCGGCCGGGGGCCGGCGCGGCGCTGCGGACCGTGGTGTTCGGCGGTGAGGCGCTCGACCCGGCCCGGCTGGCCGAGTGGTGGGCCCGCCGGCCGGAGGGCGGACCGCAGCTGGTCAACATGTACGGGATCACCGAGACCACGGTGCACGTCACCTACCAGGCGCTGGACGTGGACAACTGCGCGGACGGCAGCGTGATCGGGCGTGGTGTCCCCGGGCTGCGGGTGTACGTCCTGGACGAGTGGCTGAACCCGGTGCCGGTCGGGGTGACCGGTGAGATGTACGTGGCCGGCGCCCAGCTGGCACGCGGTTACCTGGGCCGGCCCGGGCTGTCGGCGGAGCGGTTCGTGGCCAACCCGTTCGGTGCCGGTGAGCGGATGTACCGCACGGGAGACCGGGCCCGCTGGGACGCGCAGGGGCGCCTGGTGTTCGCGGGTCGTGCGGACGCGCAGGTGAAGATCCGTGGCTTCCGCGTGGAGCCCGGTGAGGTGGAGGCCGTGGTCGCCGCGCACCCGCAGGTGGCTCAGGCCGTGGTCGTGGTCCGCGAGGACGCCCCCGGTGACAAGCGCCTGGTGGCGTACCTCGTCCCGGCGGACGAGGGCGACGCGGACGGTCTTGCGGACGCAGTGCGTTCGTCCGCCGCCGAGCAGCTTCCGGCACACATGGCGCCGTCGGCGTTCTTGGTGCTGGAGGCACTGCCGCTGACCGTGAACGGCAAGTTGGACCAGCGGGCGCTGCCGGCGCCCACCTACGCGGCCGGTGCCGGCCGGGCTCCGGCGGACGCCCGTGAGGAGTTGATCTGCCGCGGCTTCGCCGAGGTGCTGGGCCTGTCGGTGGTGGGCGTGGACGACGACTTCTTCGCGCTCGGCGGCCACTCCCTGCTGGTGGTCTCCCTGGTGGAGTGGCTGCGGTCGCGTGGTGTCGCCGTGTCGGTGCGGGCGCTGTTCCAGACGCCGACCCCGGCGGGTCTGGCGGCGGTTGCGGGGTCGGTGCAGGTCGTCGTGCCGCCGAACGCCATCCCGGCGGGTGCCACCGAGCTCACCTCTGCGATGCTGCCGCTGGTCGAGCTGACGGAGGCGGAGGTGGCCGCCGTGGTGGCGGCCGTGCCGGGCGGCGCGGCGAATATCGCGGACGTGTACCCGCTGGCCCCGCTGCAGGAGGGCCTGTTCTTCCACCACCTGATGGCCGACCAGGACGCCGGTGACGCCTACGTGCTGCCGATGGTCCTCGGCTTCGACGACCGGGCGCGGCTGGACGAGTTCCTGGACGCGCTGCGCTGGGTGATGAGCCGGCACGACGTCTACCGCACCGCGATCGTCTGGGAGGGCCTGCGCGAGCCCGTCCAGGTGGTCGCCCGCCACGCCGAGCTGCCGGTGACCGAGATCGTGCTGGACCCGACGGGGGCCGAGCACGCGGAGCAACTGCTGGCCGCCGCCGGTGCGCGGATCGCGCTCGACCGGGCGCCGCTGCTGAGCGTCCACACCGCGGCCGAGACCGAGGGCGAGCGCTGGCTGGCCCTGGTGCGGATCCACCACCTGGTGCAGGACCACACCACGCTCGAGGTGCTGCTCGGCGAGCTCCGGGCGTTCCTGGCGGGCCGGACGGAGGAGCTGCCGGAGCCGTTGCCGTTCCGTGAGTTCGTCGCCCAGGCCCGCCTCGGTGTGCCGCGCGAGGAGCACGAGCGCTACTTCGCCGAGTTGCTGGGCGACGTGGACGAGACCACGGCCCCGTACGGGCTGACGGACGTCCACGGGGACGGCGCCGACGGTGTGCAGGCGAACCTGCCGGTGGACGAGGAACTGTCCGGCCGCGTCCGGGAGGCGGCGCGCTCGCTCGGCGTGAGCCCGGCGACGGTGTTCCACCTGGCGTGGGCACGGGTGCTCGGCGCGCTGTCCGGACGCGAGGACGTGGTGTTCGGCACCGTGCTGTTCGGGCGGATGAGCGCTGGTACAGGTGCGGACCGGGTGCCCGGTCTGTTCATCAACACGCTGCCGGTCCGGGTCCGCCTGGACGAGGGCACCGTCGGCGAGGCGCTGGAGTCGATGCGCGGCCAGCTCGCCGAGCTGCTGGTGCACGAGCACGCCCCGCTGGCGGTCGCCCAGGCGGCCAGCGGCGTTCCGGGCGGCAGCCCGCTGTTCACCTCGCTCTTCAACTTCCGGCACAACCAGGCCGCCCCCGCTTCCGGGGAGGGCATCCAGGGCATTCGGACGATGTTCTCCCGGGAGCACACCAACTACCCGTTGGACGTCGCCGTCGACGCCGACGGCTCCCGGTTCGTGATCTCGGTGGACGCGGTGGCGCCGGCTGACCCGGAGCGGGTCTGCCGGATGGTGCGCACCTGCCTGGAGGGGTTGGTGGAGGCCCTGGAGCGGGCTCCGCAGACGCCGTTGGCCGCGGTCGAGGTGCTGGACGCGGCCGAGCGCGCCCTGGTGGTGCGTGACACCACTGTGGTGGTGCCGGGGGTGTCGGTGCCGGGGTTGTTCGCGGCGCAGGCGGTGCGGTCGCCGGGTGCGGTGGCGGTGGTGTGTGACGGTGTTGAGGTGTCGTACGCGGAGTTGGATGCGTGGTCGGACCGTTTGGCGGGCTGGTTGCGTGGTGTGGGGGTGGGTGGGGAGTCGGTGGTGGGTCTGTGCCTGCCGCGTGGTGTGGAGATGGTTGCGGCGGTCCTGGGGGTGTGGAAGGCCGGGGCTGGTTATGTGCCGTTGGATCCGGAGTATCCGGTGGAGCGGTTGGAGTTCGTGCTGGCGGACAGTTCGGCGCGGTTGGTGCTGGGTCATCGTGGGTTGGTGGCGGGGCTGAGTGCCGAGCGGGTGGTGTGTCTGGATGATCCGTCGGTGGTGGCGGAGATCGAGGCGGCGCCGAGGGTGGCGCCGGTGGCGGTGCTGCCGGGGCAGTTGGCGTATGTGATCTACACCTCGGGCTCGACCGGCCGTCCCAAGGGCGTCGCCGTCACCCACGGTGCGCTCGCGACCATGAACGCCGCGCTCACACCGGTGATGGCTGTCGGTCCGGACGTCAACGTGCTCCAGTTCACCTCGTTCAGCTTCGACGCGTCGGTGCTGGACGTGGCGGTGACGCTGACCTCGGGTGCCACCCTCGTGGTGGCCGCCCCGGAGCAGCGCACCGACGGCGCGCTCCTGGCGCGGCTCGTACGGGACCGCGAGGTGACCTCGACCAGCGTGGTGCCCTCGCTGCTGGCGACGCTGGACCCGGCGGAGCTGTCCGGCCTCTCCACGGTGCTGGTGGGGGCGGAGCCGATCAGTGCGCGGCAGGTCGAGGACTGGGCGCCGGGGCGCCGTCTGGTGAACACCTACGGTCCGACCGAGGCCACCGTGATGGTGACCACCGGGCAGATCCGGACCGGTGGGGGCGAGGTGCCGATGGGGTCGCCGAACCCCGGTACCCGGGTGTTCGTCCTGGACGACGCGCTGCGTCCGGTGCCGGTGGGTGTGGCCGGTGAGCTGTACCTGGCGGGTGCGCAG
>NZ_JBIWAP010000115.1:0-4974 GCF_044760075.1 Kitasatospora sp. NPDC098663
GAATCGCGTTACGGTCCACCACGAAGAGCTCGGTGGCCGCCTCCTCCAGCGAGGTCAGCCGGAGCATGGAGTCGGGCACCACCTCGCGGTGCCCGCTGCGGAACCTCGAAGCCCAGCCCTCCTTCGACGCGGCGACCGCGAGGGCCATCAGCCGGTCGCGGTGGTCGCCCGGCGGGACCTTCAGGGCGTCCAGGACGATGGACACGGTGTACGGCTTGTCGATCCGCACATCGCCGCGTTCGAGGCGGCTGTAGTAGGAGGTGCTGACCCGCTTGTTGGTCACCGCCACCACCTCGCTCTGCTTGCGGCGCCCGCGCGCGACCTCCAGGTGGGCACCCAGGAGCAGTCCCGCCTCCGCCCACGGCCGGTCCGCGCCGCCCCCGCGGCTGGAAATGATCGAGTCGACGGCCATCGGGCCCCCCAGTTCGCTTTATCCCAATCCTTACTCTGTCCGGATGAGTTTGACACAAGGGGACCCGGCCGTCACACCATTCAGCTAAGCCGGAAATCAGGCGTCAACCGAAGACCCCACCGCCAGGTGATCGAATTCCCCGCTCCGAACGCCGTCCAACAGGGCCGCGATCTCGGCCCGGGTGAACAGGAGGGCCGGACCCTGCGGGTGCCTGCTGTTGCGCATCGCCACGGCGCCGTTGTCCAGCGCGCGCAACTCCACGCAGGACCCGCTGCTCACGCTGCGACTGGCCTTCTGCCAGGGGCCCTTGGCCTCGATGGTGTCCGCCGGCATGCCGTTGAAGATCTCCACCGTGAGCTCTCTTTCATGATCGAACGACGCCCCCGGTCCTGCTGGTCGTATCAACGGGAGGCCCCTGTCGGGGGGTCTGCGAAATCCCGTGCGGGATTTCGCAGACCGGGCGAGAAGAATCATTCACCGTCGCCGACGGAAAGCGCCACTACACAATCAGGTGAACGCGGCCGGATTTTGCACATCTATGACGGAACTATGATCCCACCCATTGGATCTTCATTGCGGAACCCGTTTGAAGGATGCGAATCACCATCCGAAGTCGTTATTGGGCTCAACCGGCTGCCCGGAAGAAGAGGCCGGCGGCGCCCCTGGCCCGCCCGGGGCCGGCCCTGTCGACAGGCCGCGGGCACCGGCCCGGTCCGGGGGTCGTGGATCTGGGCAGCCCGACGTCGGCAACACCGACGGCGACCGGGCAAAGCGGCCCAGCGCACCTGTCGGCTCTGGGACCGACCGCGCGCCACCACCAAGGTGCGTCCAGCCACTTCCCCCAGAGCCGACAGCCCGGGCGGCCGCAGCAGAACCGGCCGTGGACGCGGGCCCGTTGACGCATCTACGGTCCAACCATGGCTCACCTCCCCGACCTGGCCGCCGGTTTCCGGTCGGACCACCTGCGCTTTCTGCGCTCGGCGGATGGCCAGGACCTGTACCGCCGCTTCGGGGAGACTGACCACCCTCACCTCTGCCCGGCCTCCTGGGCGGTGCTGCCCCGCCAGCAGAGGATCGAGCGAGCCTCGCGGCCGAGGACCGCCGAGTCGCCGCTGGAGCCACGTTCGTCCTCGGCGCCCCGTAGTCGACGCCGTACGCGCCGTCGCCGTCGACCGGACCGTGCCCCTACTGTTCACCGAGGACGTCCTGCCCGCCCCGTCCGGCCTGCTCGTTACCGGGGCCCCGTTCCACGACTCCCAACCCCCGCCCGGAGGCCGGGTTCCCCGTCGCGTACGTCGCCGCCGATGCCGACCGCACCTCGCCCGCCTTCGCCAGCGCGGTGCTCGGGGCCGTGGCGAGCGCCCTGGATTACGCCCGGGCCACGGCCGCCGCCGCCGGAGCCGCGGTCACCGTGCTGGACCAGCAGGAGGAGTGGGAGCGGGAGAGGCCCGAGGACGTGCCACGGCACAAGTGGTTGCGAGAGAAGGAGAAGGCCGCCCGCGCCGCCGCCCGGCCCCCGGCCGCCGGCTGACGAACCGCCCACCCTGCCGCCCGACAACCGAGCGGCCGGTCCTCTTTCCCCGCCGTCGCGGGGACGCGCCGCCCCGGCGCTCGACCGACCACCCTTCTTGGAGCAGCGCATGCCGACCGACCACCCCCTCTCCGCCCGCTGGAGCAGCGGCACGTCCCCGGCTCCCGTCCCGCCCGGGCCGACACCGACGTGGCGGGTCACCGAGACTCGTCCGGACGGGGAGTACGGGCGGGCCTGCACCGAGTGGTGGGAGACCGGTGACGCTGCGTGCGGGCCCGCAGGCGACGGCCCGCTCGCCAAGTGGCTCGACGTCTACGCCGAACGCTTCGAGATCCGGCGTGGCCCGCACATCTCCGCCAAGCTCAGCCACGCCCTCGCTGTGGCCCGCGAGGTGCTCAGCCAGAACGGAGACCCCAAGTAACCGACCAGCACCCCGCCGAAGTTCCCCGGCGAAGAGCCGACCACTTCCGGCAACAAGCGCTTCAGCATCGCCGGCCAAGCCCCCAGGTTCCCCACCCTCCGCGAGATGAACGAGCGTCTCGGAACCGCCCACGCGGAGCCAGGCCAGGACGGAGACCGGCAGTGACCGACACCCCCGTCGTCCGAGTCACCGCAGTCGGCGCGTACCCAGGACCCGGCCGGGCCGGGCCGCTCGCGGCAGCGTGCCCCAGTACGTGACCCTGGACGATCCTGGCGGCCCTCGCGGCGCCGAGTGCCGCCGGGGGGACGGCCGGACCGCCAGTGCCCCGGGGAACTGCGCTATCCAGCGTAGCGCCGCTCGGGCCCGAAGGTGACGTCCAGACAGATCGCCGGCCGGACCGCCATGACGGCGCGCCCCGCCGATTCGGCCCGGAGCCGATACGCGCGTTGGTCCTCCTGGGAGCGGGTCTCGGTGGGGCGATGAACTGTCCACGACCAAAGGCCAGTTAGGGGTCGTCGTTGCCGGGTGACAAGCGGCGAATTCAGACGGCGGTGCTGAGCGGAGCCACATCGGACGTTCCGCTGATCCTGCCGATGGAAGCGATCGCACTGGACGCCTTCCGCCAGGAGCACGCGGCCGACACCTTCTGGTGCGGCCTGCTGCTCGGTGGCTGCGGCACCCAGCTGTCGACCAAGCTGTACACCGACCGGGTCTGTTCCCTGTCAAATCAACGTGTTGAAAGGCGGTCCCCAGGGGTTAGAACGGAGGTTCTGTGCTGTATCCGTCTGCGTTCACCGCTGTGCCTGCCCAGGCTGCTTGCCTGCGCTCCTGCTGCTCGCGGTAGGCGGCCAAGGTTGGGGCGGCTGCGAGGGCCTCGGCGGGCCGACGCTGCCGGACCAGGAGATCGGCCAGTTCCTCTATGGCGGACGCGGTGCTGGTGGAACGGAGCAGTTCCACGGCCTCGTCCACGCGGCCGTCGAGTTCCAGCATGGAGGAGAGCACGGTCACCCACTCCTCACGTTCCTCGCCCGGCAGTGCCGTGATCTCCGCGATAGCCTCCCGGCAGCGACCGGACTTCCCCATCAGTGCCCATCTGGTGGGGAGGATCCACCATCGGTGTTCCTGGACGTACTCGGCGCTGTACTCCTCCAGGAGCTCCGCCGCCCGTCCGGGCCTGCCGTTCTCGTCCAGCATTTGCACGGCCGAATGAACGAGGTTCCAGCAGTCGTAGTAGTCGTAGGTCGGTCGTCCCACCTCAACGGCCTCGTCGAGGCGGTTCTGTCGCTTCAACAGGTCCATGAGATCCGCACGGTGGGCGGGGTGGTCGTGGGTGGCGATGGACTCGCGGAGAACGGCCTCGGCCTCCTGTAGCTGTCCCACGTCCTCCAGCATCCGCGCGTAGTGGCCCAGGACGGCTGCAGGTTCGGCCGCGGCCAGAAGGCGCAGCTCGTCGACCCGCCGGTGTCGCGCGAGCAACTCCGCGAGGGCGATCAGCGTGTTCTGCGTGGAGTAGCGGCCCTCGGCAACGGCCGAGGCAAGTATCCGAACCGCGTCGTCCACATGGCCGATGCGCTCCAGGACCTGGGCATGCAGCGCCAGCGCCTGGTCTGAATGGTGGTACCTGCACTCGACCCCGGCCCTTCCGGCCTCGTCCGCGAACGGGGCGACCAGCTCCAGGACCCGTTCGTCCCGGCCCTGCCCACAGGTCACCTCCACCAGGAAGTTCAGCAACCAGTCCTTACCGATCAGTGGTTCGAGGAGCGTGATCGCCTCTCCACCCGGCCAGCCTTGACCAGCAGCTCGGCGAAGTCGTGGCACTTCCACTCATCCTCCTGCTCTCGTTCGTCTGGGCGCACCAGCGCGAGACCCTCCTCCACCCGGCCCCATCCGACCAGGATGTGGGCCGACTTCCACACCGCAGGTTGCCAACCCGCCTCCGCGAACGGCTGGACAAGTTCCATGGCCTGCTCGAACTCCCCCGCCGCACACAGCGCGTCGACCGCAGCCTTCGCCCAGAACCAGTCCTCGCGCTCTCGCGCAGCCCCGACCACCAGATCCACATGCCCTTGTTCGAGCAGGGCCCGCACCATTCGCAGGGGCCCGTCGTGGTACGTCGACTGCCATTCAAGATCACCAATATTCACGGGCGCAGCCTACGAACGCCCTCTGACATCCGCGGAAGCCGCCCGCCGGCGGCGGCACCACATAGCGGAGGCCATCCGCATCGGGCTGGCCCTGGTCGGCGGCGAGGAGGGCGAGCGGGTGGTGCGCTGCCCGTCGTGCGACCGCCGCTTCGTCCTCGGTCATCGTCACCGTCGGGACTCGAAGTTCTGCAGCTCCCGGTGCAGGCAGGCCGCCTACCGGGCCCGTCGCTCGCGGGAGCGGGTCCGCGAAGCCGTCACCGCGGACGGCGCGGTGACGGCTCCCGGCCCCCTGTACGGGCCGGTGAACGGCGCGAACGCGACCGAGGTGATACCGGCGGTCGGATCGCCCGGTGCATCGCTCGGCCCTTCATCCGGTGCGCTCCCGGGATCACGCGGCTCTGGGGGGCGAGGAGCGTGGGAACGAAGACCGGCGCCAAGCAGCGCCAGCTCGGCCGAATCTCAGCGG
>NZ_JBIWAP010000116.1:0-4670 GCF_044760075.1 Kitasatospora sp. NPDC098663
ACCGTGGTGGCCGCCGTCCCGGGCGGCGCGGCGAACATCGCGGACGTCTACCCGCTGGCCCCCCTGCAGGAGGGCCTGTTCTTCCACCACCTGATGGCGGACCGCGACGGCGATGGCGACGCCTACCTGCTGCCGGTGTCGCTCGCCTTCGATTCCCGGCAGCGACTGGACACCTTCGTCGACGCGCTGCGCTGGGTGCTGGCGCGGCATGACATCTACCGCACCGCGATCGTCTGGGAGGGTCTGCGCGAGCCCGTCCAGGTCGTCCTCCGCGAGGCCGAACTGCCGGTCACCGAGGTCGTCCTCGCCGCCGGGAGCACCGACCCGGCGGAGGAGCTGATCGGTGCGGCCGGCGGCTGGCTGGAGCTGGACCGCGCGCCGCTGCTGAGCATGCACGTCGCCGCCGAGCCGGGCACCGGCCGGTGGCTGGCCGTGCTGCGGATCCACCACCTCGTCCAGGACCACACCGCGCGCGACGTGCTGCTCGGCGAGGTGCGGGCGTTCCTGGCGGGCCGGACGGCGGAGCTGCCGGAGCCGCTGCCGTTCCGCGAGTTCGTGGCCAGGGCCCGGTTCGGTGTGCCGCGCGAGGAGCATGAGCGCTACTTCGCCGAGCTGCTCGGCGATGTGGACGAGACCACTGCTCCCTTCGGCCTGACTGACGTGCACGGCGACAACTCCGACACCGAGCGTGGGCGGGTGCCGGTGCGGGAGGAACTCGCCACCCGGACCCGCGAGGTGGCGCGGTCGCTGGGCGTGAGCCCGGCCACGCTCTTCCACCTCGCCTGGGCCCGCGTCCTCGGGGCCGTGTCGGGCCGGGACGACGTGGTGTTCGGCACTGTGCTGTTCGGCCGGATGAGCGCGGGCGCCGGCGCGGACCGGGTACCGGGTCTTTTCATCAACACGCTGCCGGTCCGCGTCCGCCTCGACGGTTACTCCGTGGCGGAGGCCCTGGATGGGCTGCGCGGCCACCTGGCCGACCTGCTGGTGCACGAGAACGCCCCGCTCGCGCTCGCCCGGACGGCGAGCGGAATGCCGGGCGGCAGCGCGCTGTTCAGTGCACTCTTCAACTACCGGCACGCCGGTCCCGCGGTTCAGGGGCCCGACGCGCTGCTCGATGGCGTCACCGTGACGCAGACCAGGGAGGGTACCGGCTTCCCGCTGAGCGCGGCCGTCGACGACGACGGATCCCGGTTCGACATCACGGTGAGGGCCCCCGAGTGGGTCGGCCCGCACCGGGTCGCCGCCATGCTGCACACCGCGCTCGACAATCTGCTGGCCGCTCTTCTGCAGGCCCCTGGCACCCGGTTCACGGCCGTGGACGTGCTGGACGCGGAGGAATGCCGGCAGGTCCTGGAGGAGTGGAACGACACGGTGGTCCCGGTGCCGGACACGACGCTTCCGGAGCTGCTGTCCGCGCAGGCCGCGCGGACGCCGGACGCGACGGCGCTGCTGTTCGAGCGCACCGCAGATTCCCCGGAAGTCGGGGCGCCGTACGCGGAGCTGTCGTACGCGGAACTGTCGGCGCGGGTGAACCGCCTGGCGCGGCTGCTGGTCGGCCGCGGGGTGGGCCCGGAGTCGGCCGTCGCCGTGGTGATGGAGCGCTCCGTCGACCTAGTGGTGGCGGTCCTGGCCGTGGTCACCGCCGGCGGCGCCTACGTGGCGGTCGACCCGGAGCACCCGGACGCGCGGGTGGCCGGGATGCTGGCGGACAGCGCGCCGGCCGTCGTCCTGGCCTCGGCGGCGTCCGTTGCCGGGGTGTCGGCCTCCGCAGGGGTGCCGGTGCTGGTGCTGGACGACCCGGCGCTCGCCGGTGAACTGGCCGCACTGGACGGTTCGCCGCTCACCGACGCCGACCGGGTGTCGCCGTTGCTGCCGGACCACCGTGCGTACGTGCTGTTCACGTCGGGTTCGACGGGACGGCCCAAGGGCGTGGCGACCTCGCACCGCTCGCTCGTCAACCGCCTGCTGGGCATGCAGGACGCGTACGGCCTCTCCGCCGCCGACCGGCTGGTGCATAAGACGCCGTTCGGGTTCGACGTGTCGGTCTGGGAGATCTTCTGGCCGCTGACGCAGGGAGCTTCCCTGGTGGTGGCCCGCCCGGGCGGCCACCGCGATCCGGCCTACCTGGCGGGGGTGCTGCGGGACGCGGGCGTGACGGTCGCGCACTTCGTGCCGTCGATGCTGGAGCTGTTTCTGCAGGAGCCGGCGGCGACCGCGTGCACCGGCCTGAGAGTGGTGTTCTCCGGGGGCGAGGCACTGTCGGCGACGCTGCGGGACCGCTTCCTGTCGGCGCTCGACGTGCCGCTGTACAACCAGTACGGCCCGACCGAGGCGACGATCGACGTCACCGCGACGCGCTGCTTGGTTGAGGACGCCGCCCGGGTGACCATCGGTGCGCCGGTGTCCAACACCCGGCTGTACGTCCTGGACTCGCGGCTGCGCCCGGTACCGCAGGGCGTGGCCGGTGAGCTCTACCTGGCGGGCGTGCAGCTGGCGCGCGGCTACGTGGGCCGGGCCGGGCTGACCGGGGAGCGGTTCCTCGCGGACCCGTTCGGGCCGGCCGGCGAGCGGATGTACCGCACCGGCGACCTGGTGCGCTGGACCGCGCGGGGCGAGGTGGAGTACCTGGGGCGCGTCGACGACCAGGTGAAGATCCGCGGCCTGCGGGTGGAGCTGGGTGAGATCGAGTCCGTGCTGGCCGCTCACCCGGGCGTCGCCCGGGCCACCGTCGTGGTCCGCGAGGCCGCCCCGGGTGACGAACGTCTGGTCGCCTACCTCGTCCCCGTCATGGGCGCCGCCGCCGGAGGCCTCGACACGGGTGCGGTGCGTTCGTCCGCGGCGGAGCGGCTGCCGTTGTACATGGTGCCGTCGGCCTTCGTGGTGTTGGAGGCGCTGCCCCTGACGGTCAGCGGGAAGCTGGACCGCCGGGCGTTGCCCGATCCGGATTACAGCGTCGAGACCAGTGGCGGCCGGGCGCCGGCCACCGCCCAGGAAGAGCTGATCTGCCAGGGCTTCGCCGAGGTCCTCGGGCTGCCCTCGGTCGGCGTCGACGACGACTACTTCCTGCTCGGCGGCCACTCGCTGCTGGCCATCACACTCGTGCAGTGGCTGTGGGCGCGCGGCATCTCGGTGTCGGTGCGCACGCTGTTCGCGACGCCGACACCGGCCGGCCTCGCCGCGGCGACGGGCCCGGAGCAGGTCGCGGTGCCGCCGAACCTGATCCCGGAGGGCGCGACCGAGCTGACGCCGGCGATGCTGCCGCTGGTCGAGCTGACCGTGGCGGAGGTGGCCACCGTGGTGGCGGCCGTGCCGGGCGGCGCGGCGAACATCGCGGACGTGTACCCGCTGGCCCCCCTGCAGGAGGGTATGTACTTCCACTACCTGATGGCCGACCAGGACGGCGGCGACGTCTACCTGAAGCCCTCCGTGGTCGAACTCGACTCCCGGGAGCGGCTGGATGCCTTCCTGCGGGCCCTGCAGTGGATGGTCGACCGGCACGACGTCTACCGCACCGCGATCCTCTCCGAGGGCCTGCGCGAGCCCGTCCAGGTCGTCCTCCGGGAGGCCGAACTGCCGGTCACCGAGCTCGTGCTGGACCCGGACGGCGCGGAGCCGGTCGAGCAGCTGCTGGCCGCGGCCGGCGGATGGCTTGACCTGGGCACGGCGCCACTGATGCGGGTGCACGTCGCGCCCCACGCGGACGGCCGTCGCTGGCTGGCGCTGCTGTCGATGCACCACATCGTTCGCGATCACACGACGATGGACACGCTGCTCGCCGAGGCGCGGGCGTTCCTGTCCGGCCGGGCCGACGAGCTGCCGGAGCCGCTGCCGTTCCGTGAGTTCGTCGCCCAGGCCCGCCTCGGTGTGCCGCGCGAGGAGCACGAGCGCTACTTCGCCGAACTGCTCGGCGACGTGGACGAGACCACCGCGCCGTACGGGATGCTGGACGTCCACGGCGACGGCACCCAGGTCACCCAGGCCAAGCTGCCGGTGGAGGAGGAACTCGCCCGCCGGACCCGCGAGACGGCGCGGTCGCTGGGCGTGAGCCCGGCCACGATCTTCCATCTCGCCTGGGCGCGGGTGCTCGGTGCGCTGTCCGGCCGGGACGACGTGGTCTTCGGCAGCGTCCTGTTCGGCCGGATGAATGCCGGCGCCGGTGCGGACCGGGTGCCGGGCCTGTTCATCAACACCCTGCCGGTGCGCGTCCGGCTCGCCGAGCAGGCTGTCGGTGCGGCGGTCGACGCCGTGCGTAGCCAGCTGGCCGAGCTGATGGTCCACGAGCACGCCCCGCTGACCCTGGCCCAAGCGGCCAGCGGTCTGGCAGGCGGCAGCCCGCTCTTCACCTCGATCCTCAACTACCGGCACGTCCGGCCGGCTTCCGAGACCGGCGAGCGGCTCGAGGGCATCACCAAGCTCTACTACGAGGACCGCACCAACTACCCGCTGGACGCGGCCGTCGACGACGACGACAGTGGCTTCGCCCTGGTCGTCGAGGCGGTCGACCCGGCCGATCCGGCCTACGTCTGCGCACTGCTGCACGCCTGCCTCGGCGGCCTGGTCACCGCACTCGAACAGGACCCTGGTGTGGGGGTGGGGTCGGTGGATGTGTTGGGTGAGGTTGAGCGTCGTCGGGTGTTGGTGGAGTGGAATGCCACGGGCGCGGTGGAGTC
>NZ_JBIWAP010000117.1:0-4473 GCF_044760075.1 Kitasatospora sp. NPDC098663
CAGGGACTGCTCCACCGCGCGCCGCACGGCGGGCAGATCGGCGCCGTCGGCAGCCCGGTGCAACTGCACGGCGGTGGCCAGCGGGCGCAGCAGTCGCAGGTTGCGGAGGTCGCCGAGGAAGAGCGCGCCGCCGGGGGTGAGCAGGCGCATCAGCTTTTCGATTGTGTCGGCGAGGTAGTCGGCGGATGGGAAGTACTGCACGACCGAGTTGATGACGATGGTGTCGAATGTCTCGGTGGGCAGGCCGTCGGTGTCGTGCGCGGGGCGGGTGTGCAGCACGACGCGGTCGGTGAGTTGTTCCTGCCGGGCGACCTGGGTGGTGAGCGCGTCGATCGCGGTGGCGGAGAAGTCGGTCGCCCAGTACGTGTCGCAGTGCGGTGCGATCTGGGAGAGGAGCAGGCCGGTGCCGACGCCGATCTCCAGGACTCGGCGGGGGTGCAGGGCCAGGATGCGGGCCACGGTGGCGTCGCGCCATTCGCGCATCTGCTCGACGGGGATCGGGCTGGTGTCGTAACTGCTGTTCCAGCCGACGAAGTTGTGGCCGAAGGCGGTTTCCTCGGGGGTGATGGGCAGGGCGTCGTAGATGTCCCGCCATTCGCCGACGTGGTCGGCTTCGCGGCTGTCGTCGCGGGCGGTGTCCTGGCGGGGGACGAGGTAGCCGATGAGGCGGTCGTCCTGGGCGAGGACGGCGGCCCGGGCGACGGCGGGGTGCTCGGCCAGCACCGCCTCGATCTCGCCGGGCTCGATCCGGAAGCCGCGCACCTTCACCTGGTCGTCGGCCCGGCCGACGTACTCCAACTGCCCGTCGCCCAGCCAGCGGACCACGTCGCCGGTGCGGTACATGCGGCTCCCGCCCGCCCCGAACGGGCAGGCGACGAAGCGACCCGCCGTCAGACCCGGCCGGTTCAGATAGCCCCGCGCCAGACCCGCACCGGCGACGTACAGCTCCCCCGGCACGCCGGGCGGTACCGGGCGCAGCCGCTCGTCCAGCACGTACACCCGTGCGTTGGCGATCGGTCGGCCGATCGGCGGCACGCCCGTCCCGGGGGCGAGGGGGTCGCTCATGGTCGCGCACACCGTCGTCTCCGTCGGGCCGTACGCGTTGACCATCCGGCGCCCGGGCGCCCAGCGGGCCACCAGCTCCGGCGGGCACGCCTCGCCCGCCACCACCAGCGTCGACACCGTCACCGCGCCCTCCGGCAGGGCCGCCAGGACGGACGGGGGCACGGTCGCGTGGGTGACCGCGAGGCCCGGGTCGGTCAGCGCGGCGACCGGCTCCGCCGCCGGCGGCAGCACCAGCGCCGCACCGCACAGCAGGGCGGTGAAGATCTCCGACACCGAGGCGTCGAAACTGGGCGAGGCGAACTGGAGCACCCGACTGCCGGGATCGATCGCGAACCGCTCGATCTGCGCGGCCACCAGACTCGCCACACCACCATGCGCGACCACGACGCCCTTGGGGCGGCCGGTCGAACCCGAGGTGTAGATCACGTACGCCGGATGCCGAACGTCCAAAGCGACCTCAGGATCGGTCTCCGGCCAGTCACCTTCCGATACCAGTGCAGGATCGTCGACCACCAGCGCCGGGCGGGCATCGCCCAGCATGTACGCGATCCGCGCCGCCGGGTACGCCGGATCCACCGGCAGATACGCGGCACCCGCCTTCAACACGCCCAGGACGGCCACCACCGACTCCACCGAACGCGGCAGCGCCACCGCCACGACCTGCTCCGGACCGACACCCCGGGCGACCAGCGCATGCGCGAACCGGTTCGCCCAGACGTTCAGTTGACGATACGTCAGCCCTACATCACCGGACACCAGGGCCGGCGCGTCCGGCGTCGCCGCCGCCTGCGCCGCGAACGCCTGTGGCACCGGCACGGCGCCGACCTCGCGGTCGGTCGCGTTGCCCCGCTCCAGCAACCGGTGCCGCTCGTCGGAGTCGAGGAGGTCGATCCCCCCGATCGACCGGCCCGGATCGGCGGTGACCGCCTCCAGCAGGAGCGTCCAGCGCCGCACGAGGGCCTCGACCGTCGAGCGGTCGAACAGGTCGGTGGCGTACTCGACCACGCCGACGATCCCGGCCGGGCTCCCGTCCGGACCGAACCGCTCGCTCAGGTTGAAGCCCAGGTCGAACTTGGCCGTCCCGGTCGGCACCGCGAACGCGGACACCTGGAGGCCGGGCAGCGCGAACTCGCCCATCGGCGCGTTCTGCACGGCGAGGATCGTCTGGAACAGCGGGTGGTGCGCGAGCGAGCGGGCGGGGTTCAGCGCCTCCACCAGGTGCTCGAACGGCACGTCCTGGTGCGCGAAGGCCGACAGGGTCGTCTCCCGCACCCGCTCCAGCAGCTCGGCGAAAGTCGGGTCCCCGCTCGTGTCGGTGCGCAGCACCAGCGTGTTGACGAAGAACCCGACCAGGTCGTCCAGCGCCTCGTCGGTCCGGCCCGCGATCGGACTGCCGATCGGGATGTCCGTCCCCGCCCCCAGCCGGGTGTACAGCGCCGCCAACGCCGCCTGCAGCACCATGAACAGACTGCTCCCGGACCGCCGGGCCGACTCGGCCAGCCCCGCGTGCAGTTCGGGGGTCAGCTCAAGGCCGAAGGCGGCTCCCCGGTAGCCGGCGACGGCCGGCCGGGGCCGGTCGGCGGGCAGCGGGATCCGCTCCGGGAGGCTGTCCAACTGCTCGGTCCAGTAGCGGAGTTGTCCGGCGAACCGGCTGTCCGGATCCTCCGGGTCGCCGAGCAGCTCGCGCTGCCACAGCGTGTAGTCGGCGTACTGCACCGGCAGGGCGTCGCGGTCCGCCACACGGCCCTGGCAGCGGGCGGCGTAGGCCTCGGCGAGGTCACGGGCGAGCGGGCCGGTGGACCAGCCGTCACCGGCGATGTGGTGCATGACCAGCAGCAGCACGTGCTCGTCCGGCGCGACCGCGAACAGTTCGGCGCGCAGGGGCGGTTCCGCCGCGAGGTCGAACGGGAGCCGCGCCGCGTGGGCGAGCCGTTGCGGCAGCTCGTCCTCCGCGGCCTCGGTCACCCGCACCCGGGGCCGGGCCGCCCCGGGGTCGAGGATCCGCTGGCACGGCACGGCGTCGAGCTCCGGGAACACCGTTCGCAGGCTCTCGTGCCGGGCGACGACCTCGGCCAGCGCGTCCTCCAGTGCCTCCCGGTCCAGTGCTCCGGTCAGCCGCAGCGCCAGCGGGATGTGGTAGGCCGCGGCGGCTCCGTCCATCCGGTGCAGGAACCACAGGCGGCGCTGCGCGAACGACAGCGGTACCGTCTGCGGCCGCTCGTACGGCGCCAGTGCGGGCCGGGCCCGGTCGGCCTCGGTGAGCCGTGCCGCCAGGCCGGCCACCGTCGGCGCCTCGAAGAGCGCGCGCAGCCCGACCTCGGCCCCCAGGGCCGAACGGATCCGGGAGACCAGCCGGGTGGCCAGCAGCGAGTGCCCGCCCAGGTCGAAGAAGTCGTCCTCGACACCGACCTGGCCCCGGCCCAGCACCTCCGCGAACAGCTCGCACAGGATCTGCTCCTGCGGCGTCCGCGCCGCCCGGCCGACCCCGACGACGCCCGCCTCCGGCACCGGCAGAGCCGCCCGGTCCAACTTCCCGTTCGGCGTCAACGGCAACGCCGCCAGCACCACGAACACCGACGGCACCAGGTAGTCCGGCAGCCGCTCGCGCAGGTACGCCGCCAGTTCCGCCGGACGCGCGTCGGCGCCCGGGCGCGGGGCCACGTAGCCGACGAGCCGGTCGTCCCGGGCCACGACGGCGGCCCGGGCGACGGCGGGATGCGCGCTCAGGGCCGCCTCGACCTCGCCCGGCTCGACCCGGAAGCCGCGCACCTTCACCTGCTCGTCGGCCCGCCCGACGTACTCCAACTCCCCGTCGGCCCGGCGGCGCACCACGTCCCCGGTACGGTACATCCGGTCACCATCCGGCCCGAACGGACAGGCGACGAACCGACCCGCCGTCAGGCCCGGCCGATTCAGATACCCGCGCGCCAGCCCCGGCCCCGCGACGTACAACTCCCCCACCACACCCGGCGGCACCAGGCGCAACCGCTCGTCCAGCACGTACACCCGAAAACCCGCGACCGGCCGGCCGATCGGCGGCACGCCCGCCCCCGGCGACAGCGGGGCGCTCATCGTCGCGCACACCGTCGTCTCCGTCGGACCGTACGCGTTGACCATCCGCCGCCCCGGCGCCCAGCGCGCCACCAGCTCCGGCGGGCACGCCTCACCCGCCACCACCAGGGTGGCGGCCGTGAGGTCGGCGCCGTCCAGCGCGGCCAGGGCGGAGGGCGGCAGAGTCACATGGGTGACGTCGAACCGACGGTCCGTCAGAGCCTCCAACGGAGCCCCGGCCGGGGCCAGCACGAGGGCGGCGCCGGTCAACAGGGCGCTGCACAGGTCCCAGAACGACGCGTCGAAACTGGGCGAGGCGAACTGCAACACCCGGCTGCCCGGCGCCACGCCGAGCCG
>NZ_JBIWAP010000118.1:0-4072 GCF_044760075.1 Kitasatospora sp. NPDC098663
GGTACTGCAGGGGGGACCCTGTGGGAGAGTAGGACGCCGCCGAACAATCATTCACAGAGAACCCCCATCCGGGAGACCGGATGGGGGTTCTTTGCGTTGTGCTTCACTCGTCCTGGAATTCTTCATCCTCTTCCCACGGCCGCGATTGTGCCTGGGTCGATGTCCGGCCATCGGGTTGAGGCGGTACCGCCGCCGTTCCCCACGCCGGCCGGGTCAGCCAGGCGTCCCTGTCGTTGGTGAGCCGGGCGATTCCCGTCCCGTCCGGCCGCATGGTGTAGAGGTCGGCCTCGGAGCCGGCGGGGGCCTGGGCGAACACGATGGACTTGCCGTCGGGCGCGTAGGACGCGGTGCCGTAGAAGACGTTGGACGGCGCGGGGGTCAGCGCGCCGATGGCGGTGCCGTCGGGGTGGACGGTGTAGATGCCGCCGCCGGGGGCGTCGGCGCGGCCGGCCGGGTAGGTGGTGAAGAGGATCTGGGTGCCGTCGGGTGACCAGTTGGCGCGGTCTCCGGCGCGCAGTTCCCAGGGGGTGAGCTGCCGCAGCCCGGTGCCGTCCGCGGCGACGACGTAGATGGCGCGGCTGTTGGCGGGCTGACCGGTGGCACCGGTGCGGTACTCGAAGGTGAGTTGCTTGCCGTCGGGGGACCAGCTGGGGTTGCTGACCTGCCCGGAGTACGGCTTGTCGTTGGTGAGGAAGGTGAGCCGCTGGACGTCGGTGCCGTCGGGGCTCATCAGGTAGAGGTCCGAGTACTGGACCTGGTTTCTGTCGGCCTGGTCGAGGGCGCCCCAGGAGCGGCTGAAGGCGAGTTGCTTGCCGTCGGGCGAGTAGGCGGGGGCGCGTTCGTCCTCGTTGGTGCAGTCGGCGGTGCCGGTCTCGCAGAGCTGGCCGATCTGGCGGGCGCCGTCGCCGCTGGTGGAGACCGTCCAGAGGCGGGCGGCGCCGCTCCGTGGGTCGGTCCGGTCGAAGGCGATCGTGCTGCCGTCCGGGGACCAGTCGGGGCGGTCGTCGCGGGTGCGGTCGGGCGGCTGGGTGACCTGGTGCCAGTCGGTGCCGTCGGGTGCGAGGGTGACGATGGCGCTGGTGGTGCGGGCGGCGTTGAGGAATTCCCCGCCGACGATCAGACCGTTGTGCGCGGGGGTCGCAGGTGTTCCGGCGGCGGCGCCGACCACGCCGGGGCTCGCGGCACCGGGGCTCGCGGCGGCGGTCGTCGACTCGGGTGCGGCGGAGGGGGCGTCCGCCTGGATCTCGGACAGGGGGATCTCACCGGGTTCGGCGCCGCACCCGGTGAGCAGGGCGCTCAGCAGCAGAAGGCCCGCACCGGCGCTGGCGCGGGTGCGGGCCTCGGGTGTGGACCTGGGGGACTGCCCTGTGCGGGTCATCCGTGTCATATCCGCTCCGACCTTTCCGACCTCTCCGGCGTTCGCTCCGTCCCCGATGCAGGACGAAGGCCCCTCAAAGGGGCTGTCACTGTGTCAGACGGGGAGCGTCGGCGACCGGGCGACACGCGACGCCTGGCGTTCGGTCGGTCACACGGAGTAGAAGGTCTCGCGGAGTGGTGAAGCGGAGCACCGGTGCGGGGAGGAACAGGGACGTGGTGGACCCGGGGCGGGGCCGGTCAGCCCCGGGCGGCGCGGCGCTCGGCCTTGGCGAGGGCCTCCGCCTCGTCCTCGGCCTCGGCGACCTCCAGGGTGGGCGCGGTGCCGTCGAGGTGGGTGGGCAGCCACCAGGTGTCGTCCGGGCCGGAGGGCTTGCCGGGGTACTCGCGCTGGGCCTGGTCGAGCATCTCGCTCATGGCCGCACGCAGCCGTCTGGTGACCATGACGGGCTTGTCGTTCGGGCCCAGGTGAATCGGTTCGCCGATCATGATGGTGACGGGGACGTGGCGCTTGGTCAGGGTCTTCGGGCGGCCCTTGGTCCAGAGCTGCTGGGTGCCCCAGAGGATGACGGGCAGCAGCGGGGTGCCGGAGTCGGCGGCCATCCGGGCGGCGCCGGTCTTGAACTTCTTCAGCATGAACGAGCGGCTGATGGTCGCCTCGGGGAACACCCCGACGACCTCGCCGGCCTTGAGGGCGCGCACGGCGGCCTCGTACGCGGGCTGCCCGTCGGTGCGGTCGACCGGGATGTGCTTCATGCCGCGCATCAGCGGGCCGGAGACCCGGTGCTTGAAGACGTCGTCCTTGGCCATGAAGCGGGTCTTGCGCTTGCCGCCGCGGTAGGCGCCGAGGCCGGCGAAGAGGAAGTCCAGGTAGCTGATGTGATTGCTGACCAGTACGGCTCCGCCCCTGGCGGGGATGTTCTCGGCGCCTACGATCTTGATCCGCACGTCGAGCGCACGGAAGGCGGTGAGTGCGGCGCCGATCACCGGCGGGTACACGAACTCTGCCACGGTCAGTCCTGACTTCCACGGGCCGGAGCCCGGTACGGCGGGTACCCGCGTCGCTGAGCGGGGGCCGACCGGAGCGCGGCACGCCGCGGCGGTCACGGGTGATTCACGGAGATGATCCCCCGAACGAGTGCCTGCTGTCACCTGAGCCGTGCGGTCAAGCGGATATTCGAGGTGTGATCTCCGTGATGAGTTCGGGTGGGAACTTTTCCCCTCCCGGCGACCTGGAGGCCCGCTCCGTCCCGGAGGCCCAGGGACCCGAGGGGTGGCTAGGCTCCGGCGCCGAGGCGTCCCTGGGCGCGGCGGACGAAGGGGTAGACCTCACGGCCGAGGCAGTAGCCGAACGCGGCGTTGAGGAAGGCCGCGGCCAGGGCGAAGGCCGTGGCCAGGAGGCCGAGCCAGGCCACCCCGGTGAGGAAGCCGAGGGCGCCGACGACGGCGAACACCAGGCCGACTCCCTGCGCGAAGCGGGGCGGCCGCTCGTCCTCGGTCTCGGAGGGCGGGGCCAGCCGGGGGAGGAGGAGGGCCTGGTAGAGCCAGCCGTAGGGCGAGAGCCGCAGGCCGCCGAACGCGCCGAGTGCGAAGACGAGGGCCTGGACGGCCAGCAGCACGTCGCTGCCGGTGATGAGGGCGGCGGCCAGTACGACCGAGGTGAGCGCGGCGGCGAAGCGGGGACCGCGGGGGTCGATCTGCACGAGGGCTCCGGGAGGGTCGCGACGGGCGGCGGCGGGGCGCGTCAGCGACAGCGGGTGGTGGTGGCCCGGCCCAGGTCGACGACGCGACGGGAGGTCAGCAACGGCGGTGCGGTGCGGTCGGATTCCACCCGGCGATCGTACGCGGGCCCGGCCCGGTGGTCGACCTCCCTTTTGAGGCCCGGGGCCGCTGCCGCAGACTGGGGACGGCCGGGTTGGGTGGTGTGCGTCGTCGTGGCGGCGCCGGTGACCGCCTTCGGGCTGCTACGGGCACGGCACGACGGGAGGCTGAGGGTGCGCACCAACGGCGGGGCGGTACGGCTGTCGGAGGCGGAACTGGGCGGGGCGCTCGGCGAGCGGGCGACGCTGGTTCAGTTCTCGACGGCGTTCTGTCAGCCGTGCCGGGCCACCCGCCGGGTGCTCGCGGAGGTGGCCGGCATGGTCGACGGGGTGGCGCACGTCGAGGTGGATGCCGAGGAGCGGCTGGAGCTGGCTCGCCGGCTGGAGATCCTGCGGACGCCGACCGTCCTGGTGCTGGACGGGGGCGGCCGGGTGGTGCGCCGGGCGGCCGGACTGCCGCGCAAGGTGGATGTGATCGCGGCGCTCGGCGAGGTGGTGTGAGCCGGGGCCCGGGCGATCCTGCGGCGGATATGTAGTCCGATCAGGTGGTGCCGGGGCTGCCCTGGGGCAGGATGGGCGGAGACGGAAGTGCAGCCGCCCGGCCTAAGCTACTGGCCAGTAGTGACCACTGGACTACTGCCGAGTATGCTGCCAGGAAGTTCCGGACCGGCACGGGAACCCGCTGCCCGGAGCGGGCGCGCACCGTGTTCGCGCCCCGCTTGCACAGCCGCAGCCGCCGGACGAGACCAGTACAGGAGACAGGCCGTGAGCTTGAGGATCGTTGTCTGTGTGAAGTACGTGCCGGACGCGACGGGTGACCGTCGGTTCGCGGACGACCACACCACCGACCGGGAGGGTGTGGACGGCCTCCTGTCGGA
>NZ_JBIWAP010000119.1:0-4034 GCF_044760075.1 Kitasatospora sp. NPDC098663
CTCCCCTTCGTCGTCGCCCTCAACGGCTTCGACGGACACCAGCCCCACACCGCCGACGAGGTCCGCGAAGCGCTCCAGCTCAGCGCCGAGACCCCGGTCGTCACGCTCGACGCCCGCCGCCGCGACAGCGCCAAGAGCGCTCTCATCACCCTCGTCGAGCACGCCCTCCTCGCCCGACTTCGATGACGGGCCGGACATCCGGAGCCCGGGGGCCGTCGGCGTGACGGCCCCCGGGGCGGAGCCGCTACCGGCCGATGTCCTCCAGGGGCATCGCGCAAGACCCGCTGTATAAGCAGCGGATAACAGTTCGGTAGGCATTTTGTGATCAACAGTGACTCTGCGTGGTGAACTAGCGTCACTCAGCGCCAGAAGACCACGGTTTTGCTCCGTCATGTCGGTGAATGTCCCTATTGCGCCGACGCGGGGGCCATCCTGCGGCTGTTTGTCCCCCATCCCTGCACGTGCTGAAATTCCAGCTACCCCTGAAACCCTCGCGCCGGCCCACCGGTGACGGGCCAGGGCCCGGGGGTAGCGCTGGATTGATCCATGGCCGACAGTCGGCCGAGAGGTAGTTGTCGAGTGAGGCGTAAGCAGCAACCCGCCCCGCAGCGGCGCTCCGAGCCCCGCCGGAGCGAGCCGAACGGTACCGCAGCGGACCCGGCCGGATTCTCCGCTTTCACCCCCACCGAGGAGCGCTCCCAGGCCTCCCCGGCCCCGCAGCCCCCGGCCGCGTCCACGGAACCCCGCAGCGGCGGTCCGGACGGCGACGCCTCCAAGCGGTACGACTTCCTCCGCCCGCGCAACTGGCGCGTGCCGACCCGTCTGATCGCGATCCTGCTGATCCCCGTGATCATCAGCCTCGTCTTCGGCGGCCTCCGCGTGAACACCTCGGTCGACGGCTACATCAAGGCCTCCCGCGCCGAGAAGACCGCCGAGCTCGCCAAGGCGGCCACCGAGCTCGCCGAAGCGCTGGAGATCGAGCGCGACACCACGCTGATACCCCTGCTCACCAAGCAGGACCCGGACGGCAAGGTCGCCAAGATCCGCGCCAGCACGGACGCCGCGCTGAAGGCGTACGAGGCGGCCTACGCGGCCTCCGACAAGTCCGGCGAACTCCCGCGCCGCCACGAGGCCTTCCAGGCCCTGGTGGTCGACCTGCCGCACCTGCGGTCCAGCGCGTACGGCGCCGAGCTGTTCGCCGGCGCCACCGTCAACGCCTACTCGGTGATGTTCGCCCCGCTGCTGTCCTACGACAACTCGGTCGGCATCGGCTCCAGCAACGCCGCCAGCAAGGGCCGCGCGATCTACGCGATGTCCCTCGCCAAGGCCTCCGCCTCGACCCAGCGCGCGCTCATGCTGCACCTGCTGGTCGGCATCTCGCAGAACGCCACCACCCGGTTCGAGAACGCCGACGTGATCCAGCAGATCCTGGTGGCGGAGCGGCTGGAGCAGGTCTCGCTGACCGAGTTCAACACCGGCAGCGCCCCCGAGGACGCCCGCAAGTACGCCAACGCGCAGGTCGCCCAGGCCGCCGCGCAGGAGCGCTCGGCCTACAAGATGCCGAACGGCACCGCGCCCTCCATGCAGACCCTGCTCTCCCTCGGCGCCGCCTACAGCCAGGCCGCCGCCGAGGGCCAGAGCAAGGGCAAGGCCGCCGCCGACCAGGCCTACAAGGAGGCCAAGGACTCCGGTCTCACCCCGGAGAACTGGAACCAGGCCGCCAACACCCACATCCAGGCCCTGCGCGACACCGAGGTCCAGCTGCTGAACGACGTCCTCACGGACTCCCGCGGCCTCAAGGACAACGCGCTCTACGACGCCATCCTCAACACGATCATCGTCGTCGCGGCGCTCATCCTGGCCGGTCTGCTCACCGGCTACGTCGCCCGCTCGATGATCCTCGGCATGCGCACCCTGCGCAGCGCCGCCCTGGAGATCGCCGACCACCGCCTGCCGGACCTGGTCGAGAAGCTCTCCAAGACCGACCCCGACCGGGTCGACACCTCCGTCACCCCGATCCCGCTGCACGGCAAGGACGAGATCGGCGAGGTCGCCCGGGCGTTCGACCAGGTCCACCAGCAGGCCGTGGCGCTCGCCGCCGAGCAGGCCCTGCTGCGAGGGAACGTCAACGCGATCTTCACCAACCTGTCGCGTCGCAGCCAGGGCCTGATCCAGCGCCAGCTGGCGCTGATCACCGACCTGGAGAACAACGAGGCCGACCCGGACCAGCTGGAGAACCTCTTCAAGCTGGACCACCTCGCCACCCGTATGCGCCGCAACGGTGAGAACCTGCTCGTCCTCGCGGGCGAGGAGGCCGGCCGCCGCTGGAACACCCCGGTCCCGCTGGTCGACGTGCTCCGCGCCGCCTCCTCCGAGGTGGAGCAGTACGAGCGCGTCGAGCTGTCCGGCATCCCGGAGGTCGAGGTCGTCGGCGCCGCCGTGACCGACCTCGTCCACCTGCTCGCCGAGCTGCTGGAGAACGCCACCTCGTTCTCCAGCCCGCAGACCCGGGTCCTGGTCAACGCGACCCGCCTGCCGGACGGCCGGGTGCTGGTCGAGATCCACGACAAGGGCATCGGCCTCACCGCCGACGACTTCGCCGAGATCAACGAGAAGCTGGCCGAGCCGCCCACCGTCGACGCCACCATCTCCCGCCGCATGGGCCTGTTCGTGGTCGGCCGGCTGTCCCAGCGGCACGACGTCCGCGTCCAGCTCCGCCCGTCCGGCGAGTCCGCGGGCACCACCTCGCTGGTCATGATCCCGCCGTTCATCACCCGGTCGGGCGCCGCGCCGGAGCCCGAGGAGCAGTTCACCGTCTCCCGGATCTTCGCCGAGCAGGAGCCGACCTCCCAGTGGGCGCCGGGCGGCCAGCCGCGCAGCGCCGCCGAGCTGGGCTTCGACGACCACCTCACCGGCACCGGCAACGCCGGATCCAGCGGCTTCAGCCCGGCCCTGGAGGCCGTCCAGCGCTCGCAGCGCCTCGACCAGGTCCGTCGTGCGGCCCTGGAGAGCGGCCCGCACGACGGCGAGCCGCCGGTGCTGGACGCCGAGGTCGAGGAGGAGTACCAGCAGGGCTACGACCAGTACGCCCCCCAGGGCTACGAGCAGCAGTCCGGCTACGCCGACGACCAGTACGGCTACCAGCAGGACGGCTACCAGCAGGACGAGTACGGCCAGGACCAGTACGGCCAGTACCCGCAGCAGGGCTACGACCAGTCCGGCTACGCCGACGACCAGTACGGCCACCAGGACTACCAGGGCGACGGCTACCAGGGCTACCAGGACGGCTACGCCGACCAGTACGGCCAGCAGGCCGAGGAGGCCCCGGCCGGCCACCCGTACGCCCCGGAGCCGCCCGCGCTGCCCGCCGCCGAACCCACCGCCACCCTGCCGTCCGGGCTGCCGCAGCGCCGCCCCGGCCAGCAGCTGGCGGGTGGCGGCTTCGGCGCCCCGACCGCTCCGGCGGACGGCGGCTCCGGCGGCGAGACCCCGAACTGGTTCGCCGGCGCCAAGGACACCTCGGCGGTCGACGAGCCACGCGGCCACGACGTGTCGGCGCTGGGCGGCTACGGCCCGACCGGCCCGACCAACTCGCCCTGGCAGTCGCCCAACGACGGCGCCTGGCAGCAGGCCGAGCAGACCCGCGAGCCCGCCTCCGGCGGCACCACCGGGGCAGGTCTGCCGCGGCGCGTGCCCAAGCAGAACCTGGTGGCCGGGAACGCCAAGCCCACTCCGCAGGAAGGGCCGCAGGTCTCCCGCAGCCCCGAGGAGGTCCGCGGCCGGCTCACCAACCTGCGCCGCGGCGTGGAGCAGGGCCGCAGTGCCGGTAACACCGGAAGCTTCCGGATCGACCCCGATCAGGTAGACCCGTCCGGCAACGGACAGAACCGAAGCACCGATCTCTTCGGCGGCTCGAACCACCAGGAGCGTTGAGTTGACTCAGATGAGCCAGGCCGCACAGAACCTGAACTGGCTGATCACCAATTTCGTGGACAACACCCCCGGGGTGTCCCACACCGTGGTGGTCTCCGCCG
>NZ_JBIWAP010000120.1:0-3941 GCF_044760075.1 Kitasatospora sp. NPDC098663
CGCCAGGGCGGTCCGCCCGAGAAGGTACGTCTGCAGGAGCACCCCGTACTCGTTCCCGATCTCCGCGTGCACTGCCCGGGACGCCTCGAAGTCAGCGGCGGCCCCGCTCAAGTCACCGTTCGAGGACTTCAGCAGACCACTGAACTCCACGACCGACGCCTGCAGTTTGCGCTCCTGCCTCCGGTCGGGAAGCGCCCCGTCCAACAGCCGCGAGGCCCGCCGCGCGTGATCAACGTGTCGGGCCGCCTCCTCGTGGAACCCCTGCTCCCACAGCGGTCGGGCCAACTGGCACCGCATGCGAACCATGGCCGGGAGGAACTCGCCCTGATCCGCGGCGGCAACCCCGAGCCGGAAGGCGTCGATCACGTCCGCGTAGTGCGGATGATCGAGGAAGTGGGTCCACAGCGGTTCGCAGAGTGCCCAGGCGTCCTCGTGATGTCCATCCTCGGCTGCGGTCCACACGCACCCGAACAGGGCGAGCCGCGCCGACTCCAGCCATCGGTAGGCCGCCACCGCGTCCGGGAAGTCCACGTCGGCCACCTCCGGGCCGATCGGGTCCACCAGCGGCGCGAAGGTCATCCGGCGACCGGCCGCCGCGAGGTCCGCGCGGGCCGCCTGCCTCCGGTACCACCTGACGACGGACAACCGGGCGGCCGCCCCGGCCGTACCATCCGGATCGGTCTGCCGGGCCCGGCGTTCGGCGTGGCCACGCAGGAGGTCGTGCATGCGGTACCCGTCCAGCCGGTACTCCAACAGGCCGGCCGCCTCCAGTTCCTCCAGCGCGTCCGCGGCCCGGCCGGGGGCCACCCCGAGCAGGGCAGCCGCCGGCAACTCTCCGAGGACTGGACCGGGATGCTGCGGCAGCAGCCGGTAGAGCCGCGCAGCAGCCGGCTCCAACCCTTCGTACGCGGCGTCCCAGACGGCCTCGATCATGGGAATCCCCTTCCCGTGCAGTTCGGCGGTCAGCTCCTCCACCAGCCGGGACAAGCTCCGTCGGCGGTACTTGCGCACCCACTGCCCGGCCACCTGCAACGCGGCGGGAAGGCCTCCGCAGCCCCGGGCCAGCTCCGCAGCGGCATCCGGCTCGGCCTTCAGCCGCGGGTCCTCCACGATGTTCCCGAGCAGGCGCACCGCGTCGTCCAGCGACAACGGACCCACAGCCACCTCCACCGCGGCCGTCCCGTCGAGGTCGTACAGCGGCGACTGGCTCGCGAGGATCACCAGGCTCCGATCCGAGGCCGGCAAGAACGCCCGGACCTCGCTGCCGAACCGTGCGTTGTCGACCAGGACGACGAGCCGCTTGTCCCGGGTCTGCGACCAGTACTGCTTCGAACGTCCGGTGGCGCTGCGCTCCAGCCACTCGGGCGGCACCCCCAACGCCGTCAGCATGCCGCCGACGGCATCTGCGACTTCCACCACACCCTCCCGGCGCAGGTCGTCGAGATCGACGTACAGCACCCCGTCCGGGAAGCGGTCAGCGAACCGGCGCGCCAACTGGTAGCCGAGGGCCGTCTTGCCGATTCCACCGATCCCGGTCAGAGCCACGAGCAACGGACCGCCGCCCTCGGTGTGCTCCGCCACGGCCCGGACGACACGATCCTGCTCGGCCAGACGGTTCTCGAACGGCACGGTCACCGGCGGCAGTTGGAACGGCGCCGATCTCTCGGGGCCGCCACTGTGTTGGTGGAAGTGCAGCTCCCCTATGTTCCTGGCCTGGACGACCGTCTCCGCCCGCCCGTCCACGCTGTTGCGCGTCTCCTCAGACATGGGACCAACAGTAGGTCCCGCAGGGAAGCATGACGCCGCGATCGAGGCTGCGTCCCACCGATTCGCGAATCCGGTTAGGAGAAATCCGTGCCTCCGCGGCGGGTTCTCCCTATGGTGTGAACAAACGGCACCGATGGACGAAGGAGCACTACGTTGGATCCGATCACCGCCGCCGCCCTCACGGCACTCGCGGGCAGCGTTGCCGGCGAAGCCGGACGCCAGGCGTGGCAGGGACTCGCCACTCTGGTGAGGCGTCCGTTCCGCCGTGGCGGAGGACAGGATCAGGAGGAACTGCCCGGAATCAGCTCAGGCGAGGTGGAACTCGCGGCCCTGGAAGCCGTACCCGCCGACCCCGGACGGGCCCAGGCCCTGGCGACCGCCCTCGGAGTACGGGCCGCTCTGGACCCGGACTTCCGCGTGCTCCTCGATGAATGGTGGGCCCGGGCCGCGACCGAATCCGCCGGCTCCGTCCACAACACCATCAGCGGCGGGACGCAGAACGGCACAATCGTCCAGGGGCGGGACTTCTCCAACCTCACCTTCAATATGCCGAGGACCGATGACCGTAACCACTGACTTTGGCGCTTCAAGATAACAGTGGGAGGCCCGGGAGAGTCCGGGGCCGGCGAGAAGACCATCGAAGGCGTGGGATGGTACTGGAGCACATCGACCTGAACGCGCTGCGGGCAGCCCGTGCCGCTGCCCGCGAGGTCGCCTGGCTGCAGACCACCGAGACCACGGACGGGATACCGCCGGCCGCGCCAAAGGAGGTCGACTGCCCGGCCTGGCCCTGGGCATCGACGCCACCCTGGTCACCTGCCACCGCGTTCAGGAAGGACCAGCACATGGGGCAGCATGCGCAGGGGAGGCAGCGTGTACCGGCGGCGCGGGTGCCCGGGACGAGGGCGGGCGGCAGTTGGGTGCGTGGTGTGTGCGGTTGTTGAAGGAGGCGGAGCACGGGTCGTGAACGTACTGCGTCGACCTGGCACCGGAGGACCGAAGGCGGCGTGCCCGGCGGCGGGGTGGTTTCGCGACGGAGGCCGAAGCCACTCAGGAGTTAGCGGCGGTGCTGGAGGGTGAGCTGAGCAGGACGCACGAGGTGCGCCGTACGACCGTGGCGGAGTTCCGGCGGGATTGGCTGGCGGCGAGGAGGGAGGAGCTCACGGTGAACACTTACGCCGGCTACGCGGCTTAGAGGAGCTAACACAAGGCTCGAACGCGTCGGTAGGTGATCACACAGCAGGCCAGTTTGAGGAAGGCCTCGTGGATGTCGTCGCGGATGTCCCAGCGGATCCGCAGGCGGCGGAAGCCGTGGATCCAGGCGTTCGTTCGCTCGACGACCCACCGCACGGCTCCGAGGCCGGAGCCGTGCGGCACGCCCCGGCGGGCGATGACCGGCTTGATGCCCCGTTGCCACAGCAGTCGTCGGTACTTGTCGTAGTCGTAGCCGCGGTCGGCGAACAGCTGGCGAGGTCGGTGGCGCGGCCGACCGGTCTTCCCGCGGATTCGGGGGATCGCGTCCAGGAGCGGCAGGAGTTGGGTGACGTCGTGGCGGTTGCCGCCGGTCAGGGTGATGGCCAGCGGTGTGCCACGGCCGTCCGTGATCACGTGGTGCTTCGAGCCCGGTCGAGCGCGGTCGACCGGGCTCGGTCCCGTTTTGGGCCGCCGCGACGGGCCTGGCGGTGCGAGCCGTCGATCACCGTCCGCGACCAGTCCAGTTCGCCGGCACGGTGCAGCTCGGTGAGGAGCGCCTGGTGCAGCCGGTCCCAGACCCCAGCCTCGTGCCAGTCCCGCAGGCGGCGCCAGCAGGTCATACCCGAGCCGAAACCGAGTTCCTGCGGCAGCCACTCCCACTGGATCCCCGTGTGCAGCACGAACAGGATCCCCTGCAGGCAGCCCCGGTCGTCCAGCGGCGGGCGGCCGATCCTGCGAAGCCGCTGCTGCCGCACCGGCAGCAGCGGCTCGATCCGGCCCCACAGGTCATCCGACACCAACCACGGCGCTCTCTTCCCCACGGCCTACTCAACGAGCCGATGAACGAACAGACATGGGCACAACGCCGTTCTGTTAGCTCCTCTTAGGGCTTGCAGATAATCAACACATCTCTTTGGTGTTGCTCTGAGGAGTCGCTGCGGGCTCGTATCTGGGCATGTGTACGGGCAGGAGTGGGGACG
>NZ_JBIWAP010000121.1:0-3743 GCF_044760075.1 Kitasatospora sp. NPDC098663
CTCGCCGAGGTCCTCGGCACCGGCCGGGTCGGCATCGACGAGGACTTCTTCGCCCTCGGCGGCGACAGCATCCGCTCCATCCAGGTCGTCAGCCGGGCCCACAAGGCCGGACTCACCCTCACCACCCGCGACATCTTCACCCACAAGACCGCCGCCGCCCTCGCCCGGATCGCGGGCGGCACCGACCCCACGGCGGCGACCGCGCCCGCCGAGGACGCGGGCGGCACCGGCCCGTACGAACTCACCCCGATCATGGGCCAGTTGCACGACGACACCACCAGCCTCACCGGCCCGGTCGTCAAGTACAGCCAGCACGTGGTCGTCCGGGTCCCCGCCGCCCTGGACGCCGAACTGCTCGACGCGGCCCTGCACACCCTGGTCGACCACCACGACGCGCTGCGCACCCGGGCCACCGAACCCGCCCCCGGCCTGTGGCACCTGGAGGCACTGGCCCCCGGCGCGCTCGCCGGCGTCCGCCTGGTCGCCACCGCCGAGCACGGCACCGGCAACGGCAACGGCACCGACGACCAGGACGCCCTCGGCTTCGCCGAGCGGCAGGCCGCCGCCGCCCGCGCCCGGCTCGACCCCGCCGCCGCCGTGATGATCCAGGCCGTGCTGATCGGCGCGGCCCCCGGCGCCGACACCGCCCTGCTGGTGCTCTCCGCCCACCACCTGGTCATCGACGGCGTGTCCTGGCGGATCCTGCTGCCCGACCTCGCCGCCGCCTGCGAGGCGCTGGCGGCCGGCCGCGCCCCCGCCCTCGACCCGGTCGGCACCTCCTACCGCGCCTGGTCCCAGCTGCTCGCCGCACAGGCCCGCACCCAGGTCCGCGGCCCCGAACTCGCCCTCTGGCAGTCGATCCTGACCGGCCCCGACCCGCTGGTCGGCACCCACCGGCTCGACCCCGAGACGGACGTCTACGGCACCCAGCGCACCCTGCGCCTGGAGCTCGGCCCCGAGGTCACCGGCCCGCTGCTCACCGACGTCCCGGCGGCCTTCCACGCCGAGGTCAACGACGTCCTGCTGACCGGCCTCGCCCTCGCCGTCGCCGACTGGCGCCGCCGGCACGGCCGCGCCGACTACGCCCAGACCCTGATCGAGCTGGAGGGCCACGGCCGCGAGCAGCTCAGCGACGGCCTCGACCTGTCCCGCACCGTCGGCTGGTTCACCAGCGCCTTCCCGATGCGCCTCGACCCCGGCACGCTCGACTGGGACGAGCTCTGGGCCGGCGGCCCCGCCCTCGCCGCCGCCCTCAAGCGGATCAAGGAGCAGCTGCGCGCGCTGCCCGACCGCGGCGTCGGCTACGGCCTGCTGCGCTACCTCAACCCGCACGCCGCCCGCGCCCTGGCCGGCCACCACAAGCCGCAGATCGGCTTCAACTACATGGGCCGCTTCGACGCCCGCGAGGCCCGCCTCTGGGAGCCGGCCGGCGGCGACGGCGTGGTCGGCACCGGCGCCCACCCCGGCATGCCGCTGCCGCACCTGCTCGACGTCACCCCGGCCACCGAGGACCGGCACGACGGCCCGCACCTGATCGCCAACTGGTCCTGGGCCGGCCGGACCGTCGCCGAGGAGGACGCCCAGGACGTCGCGGCCACCTGGTTCCGCGCCCTCGAACTGCTCGCCCGGCACGCCACCACCCCCGGTGCGGGCGGCCGCACCCCCTCCGACCTGCCGCTGGTCACCCTGGCCCAGGACGAGATCGAGGAGTACGAGGCCGAGCTCGCCGAGGCCGGCACGGCCCTCGCCGACGTCCTGCCGCTCACCCCGCTCCAGCAGGGCATGCTCTTCCACGCCGACTACGACACCGCCGCCGGGGGCGGCGCGGACGCGGTCGACGTCTACACCCTGCAGATCGTCGCCGACATCGAGGGCGACCTCGACGCCGACGCCCTGCGCGCCGCCGGGCAGGCCCTGCTCGACCGGCACCCGAACCTGCGCGCCGCCTTCCGCGCCCGGGCCACCGGAGAGCCCGTCCAGGTCATCGCCCAGCACGCCGAACTGCCCTGGCTGGACGCCGACCTGACCGACCTGCCGGAGCCCGCCCGGGCCGCCGAGCTGAGCCGCATCACCGAGGCCGAGCGCACCCGCCGCTTCGACCTCGCCGCCCCGCCGCTGCTGCGCTTCGCGCTCGTCACCCACGGCGAGGGCCGGCACCGGTTCATCTGGACCAGCCACCACATCCTGGTCGACGGCTGGTCGATGCCGCTGCTCGTCCGCGAGCTGTTCGCGCTCTGCGCACCCGGCGCGGACGTCGCGCTGCTGCCCGACCCGGCCCCGTACCGCTCGTACCTGGCCTGGCTGACCGCGCAGGACCGCACGGCCGCCCGGGCCGCCTGGCACGAGGTGCTGGCCGACGTCGACGAGCCCACCCTGCTCGTCCCCGCCGACCCGAGCCGCCTCCCGGTGCTGCCCGACGCGGTGCTCGCCGAGGTGCCGCGCGAGCTGACCGCCGCACTCGCCGGCTGGGCCCGCACCCAGGGCCTGACCGTCAACACCGTGGTGCAGGGCTGCTGGGCGCTGCTGCTCGGGCGGCTCACCGGCCGCCAGGACGTGGTGTTCGGCGCCGTCACCTCCGGCCGCCCGGCCGAGGTCCCGGACGTCGAGTCGATGATCGGCCTGTTCCTCACCACCGTGCCGGTCCGGGCCCGGCTGCGCCCCGACGCCACCCTCGCCGAACTGCTGCACGCCCTCCAGGACCAGCAGACCGCGCTGCTCCCGCACGAGCACCTCGGGCTCGCCGCGATCCACCAGGCCGCCGGGCTGTCCGGCGAGGTCTTCGACACCGTGGTGCTGTTCGAGAACTTCCCGCTGGACGAGAACGGCCTCGACACCGGCGTCGCCGACGGCCCGCGCATCGTCCGCACCGAGGCCCTGGACGCCCGGCACCACCCGCTGAGCCTGGTGGTCCACCCCGGCGACAGCCTGCACCTGCGGCTGGACTACAACCCCGGCCTGTTCGGCCGGGCCGAGGTCGAGCGGGTCTCGGCGATCTTCCAGCACCTGCTGCGAACCGTCGCCGAGCGCCCCGGACTGCCGCTCGCCCAGGTCGACGTGACCGGCCCGGCGGACCTCACCGGCACCGGCACCCCCGGCGAGCTGGGCGGACTGCTCGGCGCCTGGGACCCGTCGATCCCCGAGGAGAGCCTCGGCGTCGTCGAGCGGGTGCGCGCCGTCGCCGCCCGCACCCCCGAGGCGACCGCCGTCACCGACGGCGCCGGCTCGCTGACCTACCAGGAGCTGGTCGAGGCGGCCGGCGGCCTGTCCGCGGGCCTCGCCGAGGCCGGGGTCACCACCGGCTCGGTGGTCGCGATGCTCGCCGAGCCCGGCGTCCCGTTCATCACCGGCGTGCTGGGCGTGATCGGCGCCGGTGGCGCCTACCTGCCGCTCGACCCGGCCGCCCCCGCCGCCCGCAACACCGGGCTGCTGGAGGACGGCGGCGCCCGCCACCTGCTGGTCGGCGCCGGGTACGAGGAGCAGGCCGCCGAGTTCGCCGCCGCCGTCCAGGGCGAGCCGGTCACCGTCATCGGTCTGGAGCAGGCCACCGGCGCGCGGGCCCTGCCCGACTGCGTGGGCACCGGGCTGGACCTGGCGTACGTGATGTTCACCTCGGGCTCCACCGGCAAGCCCAAGGGCGCCATGGTCCAACGCTCCGGCATGATGAACCACCTCTGGGCCAAGGTCGGCGACCTCGACCTGGCCGCCGGAGAGGGCGTCGTCCAGAACGCGCCCCTCACCTTCGA
>NZ_JBIWAP010000122.1:0-3431 GCF_044760075.1 Kitasatospora sp. NPDC098663
AAAGAGAGACCCCCCATGATGCCCGGGCATCATGGGGGGTCTCTTCATGGCGGGACGAGTGCAGTTGCGAGACTCGGCCGTCGACGATGGCGAAGACCGGCACGAGCACGATGACCAGGACGATGAACACGCCAGTCTCTGCGAGGTACAGGTCACTCGAACTGGAAGTCCGGCTCGTTCGTGGATGGTGTGCCGAAACTTCCGGTCGAGCGCTGTCGGGGTCGGGGGTCCCTCCCGATCGGCTCGCGCTGCGCAGCCAGCTCGGCGAGAGTGAAGCCCACGGGGCGGCCCAGACGCTGGCCTGCCATGTAGTAGGCCTGCCCATTCGCGCGTTCGCCCAGAGCGATGATCTCCCGGGTGGCGGGCTCGCCCGGACGCCGGGGCGAGCGCTCCCGCCAGACGATCCGGTGCGAAGGCTTTGCGCCCGGATCTGCGCCGACGTAGGTGGTCTCGCAATCGGAGAGGTCGGGATAGCTCGGCATGCATTCCAGCGGATGCGTACTCGGTGCACCCTGCTTGATCCGGCCCAGCTGATTGAGAGCCACCCGCAGGAGCCGGTCTTCCGGTCCACGGGGGTGCATCACCGCGGCGTCATGGAGCGCCTGGAGGTCCTGCTTGAGACCGGCCGTCGGCAGGAAACGGATGGGAGGCTGATGCTCACTCATCACGCTTCTCCTGCTGGGCAGCGCGATGCTCATCCGCCCACTGCTGACCGAGCGGGCCGAGGCTCTCGGCGAGCTCTTCGACGCTCATGCCCGCCTCGTTGCTGGTATCGGACTCCTGGATGCGGCGGGAGAGCTCTTCCTGGAAGGCACCCTCAGCGCGGACGTGGGCCGCGTGGTCGTACTTCATGAGGCGCACGAACGCGGCGAAGGGGATGATCACAGCCTCGGGCCTGTTGTTGTCCCCGAAGATCAGCGGCGTGATCTGGCCGCGGCGAAAGGTTTTCAGGATTGTGGCGAGGTCCTCGCGCCCGAGCTTGCCGGCCGGGACGACATTGACGGAGAACTTCGGGAGATCGGCGTCGGGGGTGCCATTGTCGTGAGCATTGCTGTAGTTGGTCATTCCTTCAGTCTACCCATCCTGGAATAGCTTGTTGTCGACTCGAATGCGACATTTCCCTTCGAGTCGCGATAGTTGGAAATTGGTAGATCGATCCGTCTCCGATAGGCGGACCGTGCAGGGAAAGAGGAGATCGTGTTGCAAACTCGCGCTGTGCCAGGCCGGGGAGCACGGGTCCTGTTGAATGGGCGGTCGGAACTCCAGAAGCTCCTTTCGTCGACCTGCAGGACGCGCACGGCCGCGTCACCCCCCCCCCGCCCGTTCCTCACCGCGCTGCACCAGGCCCTGCTGTACACCGAGCGCCACCACAGCGGTCACCACCTGGCCCTGCACGCCGACGGCATCCGCCACGGCGTCACGGCCGGAATCCGCGAGCGCGCCCGCGAGGTGGAGCGCGACGCCCCGTGGGTGAGCGCCGCCCTGGACGCGCTCACCGGGCAGCGGCTTCCGCTGGCGCGCAAGGAGGCACCGCCCTGTGGGCCCACGCCGGCCCGGACGGCACCGACGGACAGGCGGTCGCCGAACTGCTCACCCACGGCGGCATCACCACCACCCGCACCACCGGCGCCATCGACCTGCCCGGGGTCCACCACCAGGGCCGCCCGATCGGCCGCCACGGCGGCGTCACCCGCACCACCACCGCCCCCTGACACCCCACCACAACCGGCGCCGACCCCAAGGCCGGCGCCGGGACCACCCGGTGCCTTGGCCGGCCCGACCTGCCCCGCCGGTGCCGGCGGGGCAGGAGCAGCGGCGGGGACAGTGCCGGCGACGGCGACGCCCTCACCCGAATCACCTCCCCAGCAATGCGATCAACCCGCCTGCCCTGATGCTGTTGCCCGCGCCCTACCGGGCCTGACCGACCGATAGCCCGCAGGAGGCTCACCTGTACGGAACAGAACCGCCCCAGTCCTTCCTCGAACAGCCCATCCCCGAGGACATACGCGCCGCCTGGCACCGCGGGTAAGGCGCCAACTGGCGCGTCCTTCGCCATATGAGCACCAACAACCTCTTCCCGCCCGACCAGCGCTTCGGCGTCCGCTCGCCCGGCGGCATGTGCGAGGCGCATCTGGAGCACTGGTACGCCGAGCGTGACCGGCGCTTCAACCCCATCACCGGCAACCGATGGCCCGGCCACCCCGGCTCCCCCTTCATCCCCGTCGGCCGCGACCTGAACCGGGTACGCGAGGAACGCCGGCGCGAATGGGACGAGAAGGCATCCGACCGGATGCAACTCGCCGAGGAAATCTGCCTATCCGGCCGCTCACCCCAATGCCTCGGCGAACGCCGACCCGAGCAAGACAGACCGCCGCAGGCGCCAAGGCCCTCCGGTTCGGCCTCGGGCATCCACCCCAGGCACTGAGTCACTCTGCTCTGGCGGAAACGATGAAACCGAGCAGGGCAAGCAGATGGAGCGCGGTACGACCGCCGGGACGTTCTCAGTGGAGCCGAACATGACCACGGACTTCCGTCGGGTGTCTGCGGAGGCCAGACGGCCGGCCGTCTCGGTGGTGCGCCCGGCCGGCAGCACCGCAGCCGCCGCGGCCACGGTGCGGGACGGTACGGGCCAGGCACTGGCCCAGCCCCGGCGCCGGGGTCCTCACGCCGGGCCGGCACCGGGTCCCGGCCGAACACCAGCGGCCGCACGCAGCACGGTGTCGGTGCGGGCCACGTCGCGGGCGAGCAGGACCGCGGCCACGATGCGGACCGTGCCCGCCAGCACCGGCGTGGTGCCCGGCTCGCCGCCGACCGCGGCGGGGGCGGCGTGCAGGTGGCCGGCCGTACGCGCGAGCTCGTCCATCACCGCGGCCGCCTGACCCGGGACAAGGACGGCAGCAGCCACCCAGGACGACGAGGCCCCGGCGCGATCTTGCGCCGGGGCCTCGTCGTCCTGGGGTGTGGCGCCCGTTCCCTCCAGCGGGGCGGCCCCGCTACTTGGGGGCGAGCGCGGCGACCGGGTCGGAGGCGGCCAGTAGGCGGAGCGCGCCCGCGTCGAGGGACGCCGGGTGCAGCGCGTAGGCCTGCGCTCCGGCGGGCAGGGCGAGATCGCCGCGCAGCAGGAACGCCAGCCGCGCGCCCGCCGGGTCCACCGCGCCCGTGTCCTGGTCGGTGTCCGGGGTACCGATCCGGGCGGCGAAGTCGCGGACGTCCTCGCCGGTGCGGCGGCGGTAGGTGCTGAGGGAGCCGTCGAGGTGCCGCACGGCGACGGTGCGGGCGCGGGCGGCGGCGTGCCAGAGGGCGACCTCGCCCAGGCCGACGCGGGCGCCGCAGGCAAAGTGGTCGGTCAGGTGCCGGCCGAGCGCGGCCAGGGTGTCGGCGTACCGGTGGACGGCGTGGTGGGTGCCGGTGACGCCCTGGACGACGTCGAG
>NZ_JBIWAP010000123.1:0-3375 GCF_044760075.1 Kitasatospora sp. NPDC098663
AGCTACCTCGCCGGCCTCCATCTCCGGGCCTCGATGATCTGGATCAAAGAGCTCACCCGGAACAGCCATTGATCACAACCCAATACCCGCCCTAGTGGTACCAGTCGTCTCCGCCATCGGCGAGTGAGCGTGCGAGGTAGTCCCGGAGGTCGCGGGCCACCCAACGGCGGCTGTCGGTCTCATGCTCCCAGACGAAGATGTCTGGCCTCCGTGGCGTCTGCACGAAGGCGAACTGGTCGCCGCCGTTGTCTCCGAAGAACAGGAGCGCGTCGAACGGCATGTACAGCTGGGCGAAGGAACTGTCCGAGCGGAAGTAGAGGTTCTGCTCGACGATCTGCTCGATGCCCCAAACCGTGTCCACGCTGGTCTGCCCGACGATCCCGTCGCTCTCCAGCAACAACTGCTTTAGCCCGGCCGGCAGCTCTTCCCCGAGCTTCCCCTCCGCCTCGACCAGGACCGAATCGTCGGTGGGCTCCCTGAAACCAGCGTCGGGGAACACGCCACGGGCTACTTGTCTCCACATGATCCGGAAGCGTAGTCATCCCGGACGACAAACTCACGCGGGACGAACCACGCCTCCTGGGGGCGCTGAGGGCCGTGGCCACGGCCACCTAGGGCCAGTTCACCGACTGTCATGTGTGGCCTCAAGACATAGGTGACATGAGAGTCTCAGTAGTTCATTGACAGTTGTCCCGGGACATCCTTGACGCTGTCGCGGGGCCTCCTTGATCATTGGTCGCTGTGACTGAGGGGGACGACGCTGCTGGGCAGGGTCCGGGCTGGCTGGTCGAACAGCGATACCGGGCGGTTCTTGAGGTGCTCGACGGCTCGCCGGTCAGCGAGGTGGCGGTGCGCTACGGGGTCTCCCGCCAGACGGTCTATACGTGGAAGGCCAAGCACGAGGCCGACGGCCTGGACGGGCTCAAGGAGAAGTCCCGGCGGCCGCGCACGAGCCCGAACCGGCTCCCGGCCGAGACCGAGGCGCTCGTCTGCGAGATACGCCGAGCCAACCCGCGCTGGGGAGCCCGCCGGATCGCCTACGAGATCGCGCGGACCGGCACGACCCCGGCGCCGTCACGGGCGACCGTGCACCGGGTGCTGGATCGCACCGGCCTGATCCGGCACCAGAAGCAGCAGCACCGGCGCAAGTACCGGCGTTGGCAGCGCGAGACGCCGATGCACCTGTGGCAGATGGACCTGGTCGGCGGGATCTACCTGGCCGACGGCCGCGAGTGCAAGATGCTCACCGGGATCGACGACCACTCCCGGTTCGTCGTCGTCTCCACGGTCCTCGCGGTGCCGTCCGGGCGGGCCGTCGCGGACGCGTTCGTCCGCGCCATGCGTATCCACGGCGTGCCGACCGAAGTGCTGACCGACAACGGCAAGCAGTTCACCGGCCGCTTCACCAAGCCCCGCCCGGCCGAGGTGCTGTTCGAACGCGTCTGCCGGGAGAACGGCATCACCGTCAGGCTGATCAAGCCCTACTCACCGACCACGACCGGGAAGATCGAACGCTGGCACCAGACCCTGCGGCGAGAGCTGCTGGACGTCGCCGGCCCGTTCTCCGACCTGCCCGCCGCTCAGGCCGCGGTCGACGCCTGGGTCCGCACCTACAACACCGACCGCCCGCACCAGGCGCTGGACATGGCTACCCCAGCCAGCCGGTTCCGGCCCAACCCTCCGCCGGAACCCACGACCGTCGTCCCCGTGGTGAGTCCCGACGCAGAGCCCGGGCTCGTCGCCGAACCGCAGCCGTCCGCACTGCTGATGCCGACGTCCGCGCCGGCCTTGGAGTTCGAGACCGTCGTCACCCCCAGCGGCCACGTTGGCGTCCTGCCTCGGGTCCAGCGGGTCCGATTCGGCAAGGACCACGCCGGACGCCGGGTCCACGTCTGGGCCGACGAGATCACCATCCACATCAGCCTCAACGGCAAGCTCGTCAAGACCGCCGCGTCGCGACTTGGGCCGGAGGACCTGCGGGAGCTCGCGATGCGCGGTGCGGTCGAAGCTGGGCCGTCACCAGCTGCCGCCCCTGTCCGACCGGGCCAGGTGGACCCCGGCAGGGTCATCGAGGCCGACCGGAACGTCAACCAGTTCGGCATAGCCCTGCTCGGCAAGGAACGCGTGAAGATCGGCTACGAGCTGGCCAACTGTCGCGTCACCCTGCGACTCGACGGGCAGCTCATGCACGTGATCCACGACGGCGTGCTGGCCAAGACCCTGCCCTCCCCGATTGACGCCGCACAACGCGCCGGACTACGCGGGGCCAAGGTCGCCTCCGGCGAACTACCTGCGCCCGCCGTCGGCGCGATACGCGTCGAGCGCAAGGTCCCCGCCGACGGCGTCATCATGGTCGCCCGCCAGCGGCTCCGCGTCGGCCGCACCTACGCTGGCGAGCTCGTCACCGTCCACGTCGAGGACACCTACTTCCGCATCACCCTCAACGGCGCCGACCTCGCAGTCCACCCCCGCAAGAACCAGCACCCCGTCACCCGCTTCAGGGCCAAGATCCACGCACCGAAGCTCTGACGCGCTGTTGCCCATCACCTGAGACCGTCAACGATGTCCCGAGGCCAAGCTGTCAACAAAGTCCTGAGCCCTCACAGAAACCACTCCAACTGGGGAATTTCGTGATCGCTGACACGTGGGCGGCATCGACGTGGTGACGCTCCTCGAGGGCGTCGACGGCGGCGCGGACGGCCGTGCGCTCGAGGCCTTCGGGGAGGTCTCGGCGGCGGCGGTTGAGAACGTCGAGGATTCGGACCTGGCCGGCGCGCAGCTGGCAGTGCACCCCGGCCGCCGCACTGCCCACCTCACCCGGGCGGACCGGGATCGGCGGGCAGTGCGGGGTACAGGTGTGGTCAGAGCGGGCGGGTGGCCACCTTGCCGTCCTCGGCGAGCAGCATCAGCCAGACGACCCGGCATATCGGTGTCCCCTCGATGGTGGTGGCGGGAGGCGTCCCGGCCGGAGTCACTTGCTCTCGCCCCACGCGGTGTATGCCTGGCCGCGGGCGGCGGCCGGTTTCGCCGGACCCGACCGTACACCGGTGGCGGCGGCGAACTCGGCGGCGTACCTGAGTACATGGTCCCTGTCGGCCAGCCGTCGCAGGTCCCTCTCGGCGATGGTCTTGGCTTTGATCTCGGCGCCGCAGGAAGTGCTGGGCAGAGCGTTCATACACCGCTCCAGGTCGTGCGTCAGCAAGTGCTCATGCCAGACCCCGTAGAGGCCGGGGTCGGGCGCGTCGTCGACGGCGGCGACCAGCCGGCGCCAGGCCCCGTCGTCGGGGTCGACCTTGAGGTTCTCGGCCGCGAGGTACTCGGGCAGGCCCGCGGCGCGCACGCCGCGGCGCATGGCGCGCACGGCCATCTCAGGCA
>NZ_JBIWAP010000124.1:0-2678 GCF_044760075.1 Kitasatospora sp. NPDC098663
TGGCCTGGCGCCGCTTCTGGTCGCGCAGGACGTCGGCGGTCTCGACGTCCATGGCGACCGTGCGGAAGCCGGAGCGGGTCTTGGGGGCCCCGGCCCGGATCTCCCAGCCGTCCTGGCCGAGCTGCTCGGCGACCGTGAGCTGCTTGTTCTTCCAGTCGATGTCGGTCCAGCGCAGGCCGCAGGCCTCGCCTCGGCGCAGGCCGCGGAAGGCGATCACGTGGAAGAGCGCGTAGAGGCGGTGGTCGATGGTCACCAGGAAGTCGAGGAACTCGCCTACCTGCTCGGGGGTCCACACCATCACCGGCGAGGGCTTCTCGCCGGTGCGCTTCCACTGCTCGATGCGCTCGGGTGTCCACAGCAGCGCCTTGGGGTTGTCGTAGCGCTCCAGCTCGACGAACTCGCAGGGGTTGAACGGCGCGATCAGCTTCTGGCCGATCGCGACGTTCAGCGCCGCTCGCAGGGTGGAGAGGATGTTGCGGTGGGTCGGCGCCTTCGTCAGCCGCCGGAACGGGGGCAGCTGTGCGAGCTGCTCTCGAAGTTCCTTCCGGTGGGCGCGGTTCTCCTGGCCCTTGTTGGGGACCGTCTTGAGCAGGTCGAGGAGGGCGCGACGGGCCTTGTTGTTTGCCTCCAGCTCGATGTTGTTCGAGGCGATGGCGTCGAACATCTCCGTGACGTGGTCCACCCGCAGTTTGCGTACGTTCAGCTCGCCGAGATGGGGCTTGAGGTGGCAGCGGATGTCCACCTCGTAGCGTTCCGCCCCGCGCGGGCGCAGCGACTTCTTGCCCTTGATCCACCGGTCGAGCCACTGCCCGACCGTCATCTCCGAGGCAAGGTCCTGCTGGTCCTGGTGCCGCTGCCGCAGGTCGTCGTAGTCGGGGAGAGGCTTGTCGTGCTTCGCGCACTGCTCCAGCAGGTCGCTGATCGTGGTGCGCGCGGTCGTGTCCTCGCCGGCTATCGCCAGCAGGGCCTTGGCCGAGTTGAGGTGCGTCGTCGCCTTGGCGCTGGTCTCGAAGCCGGACTTCCGGTAGCGGCGGCGACGGTCGAGGCCGTCCTCCGTCTTACCGGGAGCCAGTTCTTGGTCGACGTACCAGAGGCCGTGGCGCGAGTTGCGCCGCTTCGGGCAGGAAGCGCCCCACTGGAGGCCGGTCTCCGGGTTGCGGCAACCGCAGCGGCGGTTGACGGAGCCCTTGAGGGGTTTCACGAGTCCTCCGGGTCGACGAACGCGATCGTGGGCGGAAGCGGCGGCGGAAACGCGCCCATCTCCCGCAACTGGCGGCGGGCGGCGAGGACGTCCACACGATCGCGGTGCGCGACGTCCTCCAACTGCTTGGCGGCCTCGTTGACCCGCTGGTAGTCGTCCGGGTCGGCAAGCTGCGCGTCCCGCCTTCGTTCCTCTGCCTGCCCGGTCGACAGCATGGTTGTGCGGACGAGCCGATTGTGCCGGCGAAGGGCGAGGAGCACGGCCTGCGGCTGGCTGCCGGCATCGGATGGCTCTTCGCCGGTGACCCAGACGAGCGCTTCTGCCGTCGGCAGCTCAAGCGTGGGGGTCGCGTGGACGGTAGGTTCCTGGTCCAGCGGGACGATCAGCGCGACCGGGGGCATCTCAAGCGCCCGGGCGAGGACCAGGACCTCGCCCTGACTCAGCTCGCGTTGTCCGGCCTCCATTCGGGAGATGACCTGGCGGTTGATGGCGACGCCAAGGTCAGCGCATCGCTTGCCGAGCGCGTCGGCGCTCAGCCCCAAGGACTTTCGGCGACTTCGGATGGCGGCGCCCGTTGCGGTCGCCAGGGCGGTAGTCCATTCACTCTGCTCCATGGGTGAGCAGTATTCCATGTCGCCCGCTCATTTGGTGAGCATGTGATACCAATTTCTCTGTCGGGGAACACCGACGCAGCCAGATGACCAGGAGATCCCCATGGACGCCCGTCCCGGTGTTGCCAGCGAGTTCCACCCGGCGATGACCATCGCTGAGCTGATCAACCTTCCGACCTGCGTGAACCTGGACACCGCCAACCAGGCCCTCGGGCTTGGGCGCACGACCGGCTACGCGCTCGCCCGCAGCGGGCAGTACCCGGTGCCGCTGATCCGCGCGGGCCGCGCGTACCGAGTGTCCACCATCGAGGTCGCCAAGCTTCTTGGCCTGACCGTGCCCGACGCGGTCGACGTTCCGGCTCGCGTGCGTGTGGGCTCCCCACTCGTTGCGGCCTGAGTCGGACGAGGAGGTATCGACGCGTGAGCCGGTCACAGATGGGCACCGCTGGCGGTCGGCCGTATCAGGCCTTGACGTAGGCCCGCAGGCCCTCGGGGGTGTCCCAGCCGTAGGTGGAGAAGCCCCGGCCGTCGTCGCCCGCCAGGTACCCGTCACCCGCCTGCTGCGTGAGATCAAGGAGCTGGCTACACCGGCAGCGCGAACCTCCTGGTCCGCTACCTCGCGCAGGGCCGCGCCGAGGGCGGCAACCCATCACCACCCCACGGCGCTTCGCCCGCCTCCTTCTCAGCTCCCCCGAGAACCTGCGCGACATGGACGCGGCACTGCTGGGGGGCTCACCGAGGCCTGCCCCGAGATGACTGACCTCGCCTGCCTGACAAGAGAGTTTGCGCAACTTCCGACACCGGAGGAGGGTAACGACGTCAAGGTCACCGACTGGATCACGTCGGTTCGCGCTGTCGACCTGCCC
>NZ_JBIWAP010000125.1:0-2545 GCF_044760075.1 Kitasatospora sp. NPDC098663
GGGCCTTGGGCTGGTCGGTGAGGTAGGCCTCGATGTCGTGGACGTCGGCCAGTGCCCAGTCGTGCTTGCCTCGATGACCTGCGAGGAACCGAGCGAGGTCACGCACGATGGCCAGCGCCGCCTCCACGGTCGCATCGCTGCGGGGTCGGGTTCCGGCCCGCCGGGCTCGCTCGCGCGAGTGCATCATGAAGTCGGCGAATGCCTGCACCGGTGGCCGCAGGTCCTCGGGGACGGCGTCGATTCGACGTCGGCGGCGGCCGGCCGCGAGTCGCTCAGCCTGATCGGTGACCATGGCCAGGCCCTGCAAGGTGAAGAAGGTCTCCAGCGCGCGGGCGAGAGTGCCCATCGAGCGTTCTGGCCAGCGGGAGCGTTCGAGCACGGCCTGGGGATGGTTGGGCTGGCCGTCCAGGAGAAGCCGCCCCAAGGAAGTGATCATCGTGCAGGCTCGGCCGACGGAGTACTTGCCAGCGAGATCGGCGGCGAAGTCCCTCAGCCAGTCCGGGGGTTGGTCGAGCTCTGCGGCAAGGTGCTCGGCTCGGACGAAAGGCCGGTCAGGGTGACGCTGCCAGCAGGCTGAGCACAGTCCCAGACCTGCGTGCTTCCGTACTCTGCCGCACTGTTCGCAGACCCGGGGCGGCTGCTTGCTCTGGCGGGGTCGCGAGCAGTGTCCGCACCAGCCGGTGTCCTCGTGCAGATATCCGGGCCGGCTGCAGCGAGGGCACGGCCTCTTGGCCGCGTCGCGTTCGGACTGGCGTGAGCAAGTGCGGCAGAGTGTCGAGGATTTGCTTCGCACCGGATGTCCGCAGGCGGTGCATACGCGTGAGCAGGTGATGCACCGGCCGGTGTCCGCCTGGAGGACCCGCTGCTGGCCACAGCGGGGACAAGCGGCCCGGGCCGCTGCCTCCTTCTGCTGGGCAGTGCAGCGGCAGCAGTAGTGCCGGTCGATGAAGCCGACCGGGGCTCCGCAGCCGGTGCAGTCGCTCTGTTTGACACCCACGATGCCGCCCTCGTTTCCGGGTCACAGGGGAGGCATCGAACGGCCCCGGGCGGAGGCCGCCTTCGGCAGGTCGGCGACCGGCCGCGGCGGGGCCGCGGGCTGCTCGACGGGGGTGGTGTCGACCTCGAACAGGTCGTTGGGGGTGCATTCCAGCGCGGTGCACAGCGCGATCAGGGTGGACATCTTCACCTGGGAGGGCTCTTTGCTGAACAGCGCGGACACCGACGCGGAGGACATCTGCAGCCCGGCTCGTTCGGCCAGGAGCCGCTGCAGTTGGGTGCCGGTCCACACCTCTCGCTGGGCGGCGGCCATCCGCAGGCGCCATCGGATCTTCATGCGGAGCCGTCCCCCTCGGCGGTGAGTTCGCCGAGCGTGGTGGTCACTGCGCGGCGATAGGCATCCTCGATGAACGTCGCGGACGGACGGACGTATCTCATCGTCGAGCTGACTGTCCAGTGACCAAGGAGTTGTTGGATTGCCACCAAGTCCACGCCGCGCTCGTAGTTGTGGGTCGCGCAGGCCCGTCGCAGGGCATGCGGGCTGAACCGATCGGTCGCCGGGCGGCCTTCAAGTTCCATCAGATAGCGCAGGCGGTTGCGGATCGTCCCGCGGTGCAGAATGCCGCCGGACTCGTCCGCGAACAGCACCGGCGAGTCGGGGAACTTGCCGCGGACGTCGTCGAGGAACCAGTGCAGGACGAGGTCGAGCCCGTCCAGCATCGGCACCCAGCGCGGCCTGGGGCCGGAGGTGCGGGCGCCCTTGCCGAACCGCACGTGAAGCTTGCCGAACGGGCCCCGCGTGAAGTGGACGTCCGGGCGGTCCAGAAGCGACGCCTCTTCCGAGCGCAGGCCAGCGTGATAGAGGGTTCGGAACATCGCATAGTCCCGGGCGGCGGGTGCGTACTTGCGGGCGGTGGCGATCCGGGTCTTGAGAAAGTCGAAAAACTCCGCCACTCGCTCGGGGGTCGGCGGCGGCAGCTGGGCCGGGGAGTCGTCCCCGACATGCCGGGACGCATTGAACTCATCGACCGGGCAGACCAGGCGGACGCCGAACCCCGCCTCGATCTCGACAGCCTTGCGGACCTGCAGGAACCGGTGGAAGCCCTTGAAGATCTGCACGTAATCGCGGCGGGTCGATGCGGCCCGCCCGGCGAGGGTCAGGTCACCGACGACGCGGTCGATGTCTTCGGGGGTGACGTCCCACGCCGGCCGGCCCAGCGCGGTCAGCGTTCGTTCCAGCAGCCCGATGTCGTTCTCGACAGTCACCGGGCTGAACCCGCGGGCTCGCCACGAGGCGACGAACGCCTCGACGCACTCGGCCTGAAAATCCCACGGATCGGCGGTGACCGGCTCCAGCAGAACGGCACCACCTTGGACCACCCGCAACTGGGCTGTCACCGGCACACCTTCCTCGCACCTGACCGATCAAGGCAACACCTGGAGAATCCTGGCACCACCACGAAGACCAACGAGGACCACGGAAGATGGATACGGGCCGGTGGCAGCGGCGATCCACGAAAAGGAACATGTGCCAGCCCCAGATCGCTGG
>NZ_JBIWAP010000126.1:0-2474 GCF_044760075.1 Kitasatospora sp. NPDC098663
ATCGAGGACGCGATCGCGGCGCACGAGGAGGTGGCGCAGGCGGCGGTGGTGGTCCGTGAGGACACCCCGGGCGTCAAGCGCCTCGCCGCCTACCTCGTCCCCGCCGGCACCGGCCTCGACGTCGCCGGGGTGCGCAACGCCCTCGCCCGGCGCCTGCCCGAGTACATGGTCCCGTCGGCGTTCGTCGTGCTGGACGCGCTGCCGCTGACCGTCAACGGCAAGCTCGACCGCAAGGCCCTGCCCGTCCCCGACACCGCCTCGGCCGGCCGCGCCCCGCGCGACGCCCGCGAGGAGATCCTCTGCGGCGCGTTCGCCGAGGTGCTCGGCCTGGCCGAGGTCGGGCCCGAGGACCACTTCTTCGACCTCGGCGGGCACTCGCTGCTCGCCACCCGCCTGGTCACCCGCGTCCGCACCCTGCTCGGCAGCCCGCTGACGGTCCGCGACCTCTTCGAGGCGCCGACCCCGGCGGGCCTGGCCCACCGCGCGGGCGGCGACGGCGAGCGGCGCCCGGCGCTCGGCCGCCGCGAGCGGACCGCCGACCTGCCGCTCTCGCACGCCCAGCGCCGGATGTGGTTCCTGCAGAACCTCGACGACTCCGGTGCCGCCTACAACGTGCCGCTGGTCGTCCGCGTCACCGGCGCGCTCGACGTCGACGCCCTGCGCGCCGCCGTCCGTGCGGTGACCGGACGCCACGAGAGCCTGCGCACCGTCTTCACCGAGCGCGACGGATCCGTCTTCCAGCAGGTCCAGGACGCCCCGGCGCTGGCCGACGCCGTCCACGTGGTCCGCTCCGGCGAGCGGACCCTGGCCGCGGACGTCGAGGCCGCCGTCCGGTACGGCTTCGACCTCTCGGCCGAGGCGCCGCTGCGCGTCACCCTGCTGGAGGTCGGTCCCGAGGACCACGCCGTCGTCCTGCTCTTCCACCACATCGCCGGCGACGAGTGGTCGATGCTGCCCTTCATCGAGGACCTGACGGCCGCCTACACCGCGCACGCCGCCGGCACCGCCCCGACCTGGTCGCCGCTGCCCGTCCAGTACGCCGACTACACGCTGTGGCAGCAGGAACTGCTCGGCGCCGACGACGACCCGCAGAGCCTGCACTCCCGCCAGGCGGCCTACTGGAAGCAGGCCCTGGCCGGCCTGCCCGAGGAACTGCCGCTGCCGACCGACCACCCGCGCACGCCGGTGGCCGGCTACCGCGGTGACACCGTGTACGCCCAGGTGCCGCCGGCCGTCTACCGGGGGCTGCGCGAGGCCGCCCGGGCCACCGGCACCACGACCTTCATGGTGCTCCAGGCCGCCGTGGCGACCCTGCTGCACCGCCTCGGCGCCGGGAACGACATCCCGCTCGGCGCCCCGGTGGCCGGCCGCTCCGACGCCGGACTGGACGACCTGGTCGGTTTCTTCGTCAACACCCTGGTGCTGCGCAACGACCTGTCCGGCGACCCGACCTTCGCGGACCTGCTGGCCCGCACCCGGGACGCCGACCTGGCCGCCTTCGCCCACCAGGACCTGCCCTTCGACCGGCTCGTCGAGGCCGTCAACCCGCCGCGCGTGCCCGGGCGCCACCCGCTCTTCCAGGTGATGCTCGGCTACCAGCACAACGACGGGCAGGCGGGCCGGCTGCTCGGCCTGGAGAGCCGCATCCTGCCCTTCGAGCTGGGCGCCGCGAAGTTCGAACTCGACTTCAACTTCGAGGAGACCTCCTCCGCCGAGGAGATCGACATCGCCTTCGAGTACGCCGCCGACCTCTACGAGCGGGCCACCGCCGAGGCGCTGGTCGAGCGACTGCTCGCCGTGCTGGAGCAGGTCGCCACCGACCCGGGCCGCCGCATCGGCAGCCTCGACGTGTTGACGTCGGGTGAGCGCGGGTTGTTGGGGGAGTGGGCGGCGACGGGTCGTGAGCTGCCGGAGGCGTCGGTGGCGGATCTGCTGGCGGAGCGTGCGGTGCTGGTGCCGGATGACGTGGCGCTGGTGCAGGGCGACGTGTCGTGGACGTACGCGGAGTTGGACGCGCGGGTGAACCGGTTGGCGCGGTTGTTCGTGGCGCGGGGTGCCGGTCCGGAGACGGTGGTGGCGCTGGGTCTGCCGCGTTCGCTGGACATGGTGGCGTCGTTGTTCGCGGTGCTGCGTACGGGTGCGGCGTACCTGCCGTTGGAGTTGGACTACCCGGTGGACCGGCTGGCGTTCATGGTCGAGGACACCGCCCCGGTCTGCCTGGTGACCAGTGCCACCGCCGAGGCCCGGATGCCCGAGGCGCCCGGAGTCGCGCGGATCCTGCTGGACTCCCCGGAGATCGCCGCCGAGCTCGCGGCCCTGCCCGCTGCCTCGCTCGGCCGCACCGCCGATCTGGACGCGGCGGCGTACGTGATCTTCACCTCGGGGTCGACGGGTCGCCCGAAGGGTGTGGTGACGCCGTACCGGGGTCTGACGAACATGCAGTTGAACCACCGGCAGGAGATCTTCGATCCGGT
>NZ_JBIWAP010000127.1:0-2463 GCF_044760075.1 Kitasatospora sp. NPDC098663
CTGGCCCCGACGGTTCCGCACGTCGGACTCCCGGTCGAGGCCAAAGGTGAACGCCTCATCCTCATCCGCGAACGGCATACCGTCCAGATTCTTGGACGCGGACCCGTACAGCTTCGTGGTCGTCGGCTTGCCGTCGTCGTCCAGCTTGCACTGCCCGGTCCACCACTTCACGCGGATGCTGTTCCCGCGGACTTCCGTGTACGGCACCTGTCATCTCCCACTTCGATGATCGCGATGATCGGCGCGCGGGTGCCGGCGGACACTCCATCCGCTGATCCCTTCCGCCACCCGTCCTACCGTGAACGCCCGGTCGGGCATCCACGACATGACAGGCAATCGCGGCCCTGGGCCTCCATGAACTGCCTCACGCGCTTTCAGGCCACGTGATCTTCGGCAATCCCGGACGGCAGGCCGCACACCGTCTCTCTGTTACTTGAGCCGTGGTAAGGCGCAAAGAATATACGGGAATTGAAGCGAATCCGTTTCATTCCAACATATCGCCCGACCTCCGCGACCCTTTCACGAACTGCTCACTAGAAGCGTCAAGCCCCCCGATCGATACGTTCGGCATCGCCTTCCTAGCAACGTTGAACACAGCTCCGCAGACGGCATACACACTTAGCCCGCCTCCGGTCGATGCCGACTCGCCGCCGGCGGAGCCAACAAGGACTGGCTCGGCGCCTTCAGTCCCCGCAACACAGCCCCCGCAGCCCACCCGAGCGTCCGGTCGACCTTTACATAGGCCACCTCGCCAACATCTACCCCCTCCTCAACTCGTCGCCACAGCCCTTGGAGGTACCTGCCGCCTCGACGGCCGCGAAGCGCGAGGGGCAGAGCTCCAGTCGGCGCGCCTTGACACGTGACGCACGTCGGGCGAGATCGCGAGTTCCCATACTGACATCCCCACAGGGCCAGCCGTCGCCAGCTAGGCCCATCCGTGAGACAGGTCGACTCCTGATCGAAAGACCCCAGACAAGGCCACCCAGATCCATTCAACTACACCATGCAGCCCATCAGATAGACCACTAGAAGGCTATCCAGATCTATACAATCGAGGCCGACTAAGGTTAGATTGCCGGGGTGCACCAACCGTTGACCTGCAGGGTTGACGGGGACGCGAGCCGCACGGAACGCGTACACAGCTGGCACACAGGCGGGGATCCTCGCGCCGCATCCGGACGAAGCACACCAGCCTGAAAGGACATGACGATGGCCACCAAAGCTTACGATCTCTACGGGGTGCCCATTGCCCCCGAGGACCCCGCGCAGGAGTACATGACGGTCCAGGAGACCGCCTATGTCTTGAAGTGCTCGGTCTCGTGGCTGCGCCGCTTCCTCCGCAACCATTCCACGCTCTGCGGCCGGACCGGCCGCGGTGGCCGGATCATCACCAACCGCGAGCAGCGCGCCGCGATCCATGCCACGCGCTCGGCCGGCGACCCACGTACGGGGCGGCCGATACCACGCCGACGCAGTCCTCGCCGCGCGACTGTGAAGACGCCCGTCGCCCCCTGATCAGACGACCACGCCGCCGCCAGCGATGCACCGTCGCTGGGCGACGAGGAGCTACTGACTTCGGCTCGTTAGCCTGCGCGTTTCACGTCCGGCTGGGACGAGATCGTGAGCAGGAACGCGAAAGTGCCTTCTGAACTGGGACGATGAGGCTTGTCTAAGGTCTCCGTCGTACCAGCAGGAAGGCACTTTCTGCGTGCACCTTACCCGCTCACGTCCGAAGCTCGTCGTCAACGCCGACGGGCACGGGGTGGTCAACCACGCCGGTTCCGTGGAGGATCACCGGCACGCTTCTGCCCATGACCCTCCCGATGAGGCCGGTCGTATGCAGGTCACGGGCGAGCTGGACGCAGGCTTGGTTGAAGCTGCCTTCGATCTGCGCGACGATCGGCCCGACGATGGTCAGCCAGTCGTCGGGGGCGGTGGGCCGCTCGTACCAAAGTCCGAGTTCGGTGATCCATGCGTGGCGTGCTGCGGCTCCGTCGGGGTCGGCGACGCGATCACCGATCACGGTCAGTTCGTTCTGGAGCCAGAAGGCGTACTTCCAGCGTGCTTCCGCTTCGTCGGAGGCCGCTGGGATGCTCAGCTGGTACGGGGTCTCGGTGTTGTAGCCGATGGTCAAGGTCGGCCGGCGCGGATCGTCGTCCTCGTTGTCGATGAAGAAGGAAAGGACGTAGATGTCGTTGGCCTCGGCGGCCGGGATGGATGCGAGGGCGTTCTCAGCGAGGTGCTGAAGGTGATCGTGGAACCTTGGGCCGGGTTGGTCCTGTCGGTCCTACGCTCGTCGTCGCGTGCCGACCGGCTGCACCGTCCCAGCCGGGGAGACCGTCCCCTCTCACCACGGGCGGCCGTCGGGCGCCGGCCCCCGCCCGACGGCCGCCCGCGCCTACCCCGGTTCGACCAGCCCGCACTCGTACGCGAAGATCACCGCCTGTACCCGGTCCCGCAGAT
>NZ_JBIWAP010000128.1:0-2252 GCF_044760075.1 Kitasatospora sp. NPDC098663
ACCTCATCGAGCGGCAATTCGGCCTCGCGGTGGACGACCTGGACGGGTTCGCGCAGGCCGTCCCACACGATAGCGGTGCGGTAGACGTCGTGGCGGGCCACGACCCAGCGCAGCGCGTCCAGGAAGGCGTCCAGCCGCTCGCGCGTCTCGAACTCCAGCAGGGTGGGCGTGACGTAGACGTCGGTGCCCTCCCCGTCCGCCATCAGGTGGTGGAAGAACATGCCCTCCTGCAGCGGGGCCAACGGGTACACGTCCGCGATGTTCGCCGCACCACCGGGCACGGCCGCCACGACGGTCGCGATCTCCGCCTCGTCGAGGTCGACCAGCGGCAGCAGCTCCGGCGTCAGCTCGGACACACCACCCGCGGGGATCGGGTTCGGTGGCACCACGACGCGCGCCGTGCCCGCCTCTGCGGCCAGCCCGGCCGGCGTGGGCGTGGTGAACAGCGCGCGAACCGGCACGGACATACCGTGTGCCCGCAACCGCTCCACCAAGGAGACGACCAGCAGGGAGTGGCCGCCGAGGGCGAAGAAGTCGTCGTCCACGCCCACCACCGGCAGGCCCAGCACCTCCGCGAACGCCCGACAGATCAACTCCTCACGCGCATCCGCCGGAGCCCGACCCGCACCCGCACCCGCACCCGCACCCGCACCCGCCGCGTAATCCGGCACCGGCAAGGCCTTGCGGTCCAACTTGCCGTTCACCGTCAGCGGCAACGCCTCCAACACCACGAACGCCGACGGCACCATGTACCCCGGCACCCGACCAGCGACATGACCACGCAAGCCGTCCACGTCCAGGCCCTCACCAGCCGCCAGGTACGCCACCAGACGCCCCCCACCCGGCGCGTCCTCCCGCACCACGACCGCGACCTGCTCCACACCCGCAAAACCCGCGAGCACGCTCTCGATCTCACCGAGCTCGACCCGGAACCCGCGGATCTTCACCTGATCGTCCACACGACCCGCGAACGCGAGACTCCCCTCCGCGCCCCAGGAAACCCGGTCACCCGTCCGATACATCCGCTCACCCGACTCGAACGGACACGCCACAAAACGCTCCGCCGTCAAACCATGACGACCCAAATACCCCCGCGCCAAACCCGTACCCGACACATACAACTCACCCGTCACACCCACCGGCACCGGCGCAAGCGCATCATCCAGCACATACACCCGCGTATTCACGATCGGCGAACCGATCGGCACCACAGCACCCGGACCCAGACCCGGCCGGCAACGCCACACCGCAGCGTTCACCGTCGTCTCCGTCGGCCCATAACTGTTGAACATCACCCGCCCACCAGACGCCCACCGAGCAACCACCTCACCCGGAAGCGCCTCACCACCCACATCCAGCACAAACCCCACCGGCAACGCACCCTCAGGCACCGTCGCCACCACCGCCGGCGGCAACGTCGCATGCGTCACCCCCGACTCCATCAAAAACGCCGCGAAATCAGCACCCAAACGCCGATCCACCGGCACCGTCACCAACGCCGCACCCGACAACAGCGCCAGCAACCACTCCTCGCAGAACATGTCGAAACCCATCGACGCGAACTGCGCAACCCGCGAACCCGGACCAACCCCGAAACGCCCATGCGACAACGACAGATTCACAAACCCACGATGCGAAACCACCACACCCTTGGGCCGCCCCGTCGAACCCGACGTATAAATCACATACGCCGGATGCCCCGGCAACAACACCGACACCCGATCACCATCAGACACCGGCGAACCATCCAGAACAGCCAACTCAGCAGCAAATCCAGACTCATCCACCACCAACACCGGCACCTCGACACCCGACGGCACCACACCCACCGTCGACGACTGCACCAACACCAACACCGGACCCGCATCCGACAACGTGAAAGCGATCCGATCCACCGGATACTCCGGATCGACCGGCAGATACGCACCCCCCGCCTTCAACACACCCAAAATCGCCACGAACAACTCGACCGAACGATCCAGCACCAGAGCCACCACCGACTCCGGCCCCACCCCCGACGCCACCAGACGACGCGCCAGACGACTCGACCGCTCGTCCAACTCCCCATACGTCAGCGACACATCACCACACACCACCGCAACACCATCAGGAGTCAACGCCGCCTGCTCCGAGAACAACCCCGGAACCAAACCCACCGACTCCACCGCGCCCGTGGCATTCCACTCCACCAACACCCGACGACGCTCAACCTCACCCAACACATCCACCGACCCCACCCCCACACCAGGGTC
>NZ_JBIWAP010000129.1:0-2240 GCF_044760075.1 Kitasatospora sp. NPDC098663
TCGCGAGGGAGTCCAGGTCAGGCGTCACAACCGACCTTTGGACTCCCTCGCTTCATGTCATGCGCGCCAACGAGCCCTTGGCATCAATCATCTAGGCGGGCCACTGGCCGACGCGGAAGGGCTCGGGGCGCCGGCTGATCCCGGTGTTGGCGTCCGCCAGCGCCGCCAGGTCGGCGAGGACCTGGGCGAAGGCCGTGGCCGTGGTCTTGCCGCGGGCCGTGATGGCCAGGGTGCGCCGCTCCGAGCGGTGGATGCCGTCGGCGGTCCGGTGTCCAGGGGTGGTGGCCGCCTGGGCTTGGCGGGAAGAACTCGGCCGGCCCAGCCGGTACGGCTACGGCGTCACCGTCACCCCCGGCGCCCGGCGGGCGTGGCGGGGCAGCCCGGACGACGGTCCATGGTGGCCGATCGGCTGTCCGCTCCCGCCGCGCGGTAACCGTCTGAACCGGTGCGCACCGGGACGTCCACGGGCGGGCCGACGGTCGACGTCGTGGCCCCGAGGCGCTCCGGCGTCAGGTGGTGCTCTACCGGATCGCCACCGCCGGCTTTGGCACCAGGAGCGCCGACCGACCAGTGCTCTGCGGACCGCCGAGCACTGGTCGGCCGACGGTATGTGGCAGCGGTTGTCCGCGTCAGGCTGCGGCCTGGACGGCCTTCACGTTCGACAGGAGTTCTTCGACGCCGTTCACGGTCGGGTGGTGGCGCAGGCGGTCGCTGATCTGGGCGACTTGGTCGATGCACCTGGTCGCGCCGATCTGCCGGGCTGTCCCGAGTGCGCTGGACAGCACTGCTGCGGCTTCCTCGACCTGGCCTTCGTGTACCAGGGCTTCTGCCCGGTAGCACTGGAACACGGCGTACGTCTTCGAGCGGGGCTTGGTGAGCAGCGACAGGCCTCGGTCGATGCGCTTCATGCCGGGTGCTTGTTCACCGAGGTCGATCAGGCACCGGCCGCCGTCGATCTCGACGTCCGCTTCGCTCATCCACGCCGCCCAACTCGGCGGCTCGTCGGCGCTGGTGCGGGCGAGTTCGCCTTCGGACTTGGCCAGGTGGTGTCGGCAGGATGCGGCTTCGCCGAGGGCCGCGTGGGCCCGGGCCTTGCGCAGGTGCAGGAGGGAACGCACCGTCGCGTGCATGGGCCGGGCGAGTGCGCCTTCGAGTAGACGCACGGATTCCTTGGCGTTGCCGGTCCAGAGGCCCTGGTACGCGAAGTCGGCGATGATGCTGCTGATCATGTCGCGGTCGCCGGCGGCCCTGGCGTGCTCGAACGCCAGGTTCCACAATGCGCTGGCCTGGTCCTGGTGGCCGATGTCGAAGCGTGTCCAGCCGCAGGTCTGCGCCAGCTGCGCGGCAAGGTGGTTCAGCCCCACACCGGTGCGGGTGTCGTAACGGGCGTTCTCCAGCAGGCCGGTGACGGTGGAGAGGCTGGAGTCGAGCAGCGGAATCACGTGCTGGCGTTCGACGGTCGGCATGGTGGTCAGCGGTAGGACCGCGGTCCGCAGGTATTGGACGGTCTCGGTGCCCACCAGCGGGGGGCGCCCGGTGGCGGAGGCCGGGGTGGCGGAGATTACCGGCAGGACGGCGGCCATCCCGGCGCCGCCAATGAAGTTCCGTCGGTTGAGCACGCTCGCCTCTTCCTCGTCGGGGTGGGGCAGCCAGTTCGGCCATGGGTGCGTCACCAACATAGCTTCGGGAACGTCGAACGCATCCGCCAGCAGGACCTGCGACTCCCAATTCGGGCGCTTCTTGTCCAATTCCCAGTCAGACACCAGCTGTCGAGTAGATCCTGCCCTCCGGTTGCGCCGGATCGCCGCCTCTCTCATCCGGCCTGCCAGGTCTGCGCCGCTCCAGCCGTACATCTCCCGGGCCGCCCGCAGGCGCACCCCTTCTGGATCAGCCATCCGACCATGAGAGCACCCCACCGCACGCCATCACAACGGGTATGCCGTATGACAACAGAGTGACACCAAATGTCTTTTGAATGAGCGGAGTTGACGGCAATCTCGTTGTCAGCCGGCCGTCGAGCCGGACACGGCAATCCCCCTGCGGAGGCAGAGATGGACATCGTGATCAAGGACACCGCCGAGTACGTGGCGCCGGCGCTGGACGAGCTGGGCACCGTCGTCGAGGTCACCCTCGGCTCCGCCAGCTTCAACAGCGCGGACGACACCCAGTACTTCCAGTAAGCCGCGCGGCGGGGGCCCCCAACTCCCGCGCTCTATGCGGCGTTGGCGGGCCCCCGCATC
>NZ_JBIWAP010000130.1:0-1750 GCF_044760075.1 Kitasatospora sp. NPDC098663
GCCCTCGGCGGCCATTCCCTGCTGGCCGTCTCGCTGGTGGAGAAGCTGCGCTCGGGCGGTGTCTCCGTCTCCGTGCGGGCCCTGTTCGCCACCCCGACCCCGGCCGGACTGGCGTCTGCCGCCGGTTCGGTCCAGGTGGTGGTCCCGGCCAACCTGATCCCGGAGGGCGCGACCGAGCTGACCCCGGCGATGCTGCCGCTGGTCGAGCTGACCGAGACGGAGGTCGCCACCGTGGTGGCCGCCGTCCCGGGCGGTGCCGCCAACATCGCGGACGTCTACCCGCTGGCCCCCCTGCAGGAGGGCCTGTTCTTCCACCACCTGATAGCCGACCGGGACAGCGGCGACTTCTACGTCCTGCCGACCGTCCTGGACTTCGACGACCGGGCGCGGCTCGACGAGTTCCTCGACGCGCTGCGCTGGGTGGTGGCTCGCCACGACGTCTACCGGACTGCGATCGTCTGGGAGGGCCTGCGCGAGCCCGTCCAGGTCGTTCTCCGCGAGGCCGAACTGCCAGTCACCGAGGTCGAGCTGGACGACGCGGAGGGCCACCCCGTCGACCGGCTGCTGGCGGCGGCCGGCGGCTGGCTGGAGCTGGACCGCGCGCCGCTGCTGAGTGCGCACGTCGCTGCCGAGCCGGGTACCGGCCGGTGGCTGGCGCTGCTGCGGATCCACCACCTCGTCCAGGACCACACGGCCCTTGAGGTGCTGCTCGGTGAACTGCGGGCGTTCCTGTCCGGCCGGATGGCCGAGCTGCCGGAGCCGCTGCCGTTCCGCGAGTTCGTCGCTCAGGCCCGGCTCGGTGTGCCGCGCGAGGAGCACGAGCGGTACTTCGCCGAGCTGCTCGGCGACGTGGACGAGACCACGGCCCCGTACGGGCTGACGGACGTCCACGGCGACGGCACGGCAGGGGCACGGGCACACCTGCCGGTGGACGACGCGCTCTCGGCGCAGGTCATCGAGGTGGCGCGGGCACAGGGCGTGAGCCCGGCCACGCTCTTCCACCTCGCCTGGGCCCGCGTCCTCGGCACGCTGTCCGGCCGCGACGACGTGGTGTTCGGCACCGTGCTGTTCGGCCGGATGAACGCCGGCACGGGCTCGGACCGGGTCCTCGGCCCGTTCATCAACACGCTGCCGGTCCGGGTCCGCCTGGACGACGCCACCGTGGGCGAGGCGCTGGCCGGTCTGCGCGAGCAGCTGGCCGACCTGCTGGTGCACGAACACGCCCCGCTGACCCTGGCCCAGACGGCCAGCGGCGTTCCGGGCGGCAGCCCGCTGTTCACCTCGCTCTTCAACTACCGGCACAACCAGGCCGCCCCCGCTTCGTCGGTGTCGTCCACTGCGTCGACCGAGGACGGTTCGCCGGCCGCGGCGGCCATGACGGGCGTCAGGACGGTCTTCCGCCGCGAGCACACCAACTTCCCGTTGGACATCGCCATCGACTCCGACGGCTCCCGGTTCGGGATCTCGGTGGACGCGGTGGCGCCGGCTGACCCGGAGCGGGTCTGCCGGATGGTGCGCACCTGCCTGGAGGGGTTGGTGGAGGCCCTGGAGCGAGCTCCGCAGACGCCGTTGGCCGCGGTCGAGGTGCTGGACGCGGCGGAGCGGCGACAGTTGCTGGAGGGCTGGGCCGACTCGGCCGACGCTGTCGGCCCGTCGGTTCTGCCGGGGGTGTCGGTGCCGGGGTTGTTCGCGGCGCAGGCGGTGCGGTCGCCGGGTGCGGTGGCGGTGGTGTGTGACGGTGTTGAGGTGT
>NZ_JBIWAP010000131.1:0-1735 GCF_044760075.1 Kitasatospora sp. NPDC098663
AGGGCTTGCAGATGAACTACCCATCTTTTTATGGCTCGTGACGTCATGATGGTGCCATGGGTGTGGTGGAGGGGCTTGAGGCGTCGCTGGCGGTGAAGTTTGGTTCGGTGTTTCCGCACCTGAACGAGCGTCAGCGCAGGTTGGTGATGGGGGCGGAGGCGCGGGCGATCGGCCATGGCGGGATCCGGCTGGTGGCCCGGGCGGCAGGGGCGGGGGTGGTCACGGTCGCCCAGGGCGTGCGGGAGCTCGGTCGCGGCGAGGAGCCGTTGGAGGGAGTGCGCAGGCCCGGTGGTGGGCGCAAACGCGCCGCCGATCTGGACCCGGGACTGCTGCCGGCACTGCTGGCGCTGGTGGAGCCGGACGAGCGCGGGGACCCGATGTCGCCACTGCGCTGGACGACCAAGTCCACCCGAGCGCTGGCCAGGACGCTGACCGGACAGGGCCACCGGGTGAGCGCCGACACCGTCGGGGACCTCCTGCGCGGGGCCGGCTTCAGCCTGCAGGCGAACGCCAAGACCCTGGAGGGCAAGCAACACCCCGACCGGGATGCCCAGTTCGGCTATCTCAACGAGCAGGCCCGCGAGCATCATGCGGCCGGCGACCCGGTCATCAGCGTGGACGCCAAAAAGAAAGAGCTCGTGGGCGAGTTCAAGAACAGCGGCAGCCAATGGCGCCCGATCGGTGAGCCGGTCCGCGTCCTCACCCATGACTTCCCCGACAAGGAACTCGGCAAGGCCGTCCCCTACGGGATCTACGATGTGGCCGCGAACACCGGCTGGGTGAACGTCGGCACCGACCACGACACCGCCGCGTTCGCCGTCGAGTCGATCCGCCGTTGGTGGAATGCCGTCGGCCGCGCCTGCTACCCACGCGCGCGCCGGCTGCTGATCAGCGCGGATGCGGGAGGCTCCAACGGCTACCGCACCCGGGCCTGGAAAGCCGAGCTCGCCCGGCTGGCAGCGGAGACCGGTCTAGCGGTTACGGTCTGTCACCTGCCGCCGGGCACATCGAAGTGGAACAAGATAGAGCACCGTCTCTTCTCCCACATCACCATGAACTGGCGTGGGAGGCCTCTGACCAGCCACGAAGTCATCGTGCAGAGCATTGCCGCCACCACCACCCGCACGGGCCTGCGCGTTGACGCCCAGCTCGACACCGGGCTATATCCAATCGGCGTGACAGTCAGCGACGCCGACATGGCCGCCCTACCGATCAGTCGACACCACTTCCACGGAGACTGGAACTACACGCTGCACCCCACCGCCCACGCGGCCGCAGCCGCCACGGCACAAGCAGCCGTGCGCGAGAACCCCGGCCCCGCGGCGACGATGTCCGACCTCACCGGGATGACCACGGTCGAACTCGACGAACTCATCGCGGGCCTGGCTGACCTGCGACAAACCCATTGGCAGGCCCGCGTGGACAACTGTTCCCCAAATGATCACCTGCCCCGATCCGGGCGACCACTGCGATTCCTGTTCCCCGACCGAGTGGTCGCCACCCTGCTCCACCTGCGTCTGGACCTGGCCACACGTGATCTCGCCCAGCTCTACGGGACAAGCCTCGCCACCATCCGCCGTGTCCTGCGCGAGACCCGTCCGTTGCTGGAGGAGCACGGACACGTCGTTACGCCGCCCACCACGTCCCCACTCCTGCCCGTACACATGCCCAGATACGAGCCCGCAGCGACTCCTCAGAGCAACACCAAAGAGATGTGTTGATTATCTGCAAGCCC
>NZ_JBIWAP010000132.1:0-1733 GCF_044760075.1 Kitasatospora sp. NPDC098663
GCCGACGCACCCCAACACCGATCCAACGCCAACGCCACCAAATCACGCTGCGTCGTCACCACACCCTTCGGGACACCCGTCGAACCCGACGTGTAGTGCACCGAGGCCGCCTGGCCGGCGAGCCAGGCCACCGGCAGCGCGTCCGCGCTCAGCCCGGCCAGCTGCTCGCACACCTCCGGCGCGTCCAGCACCAGCAGCGACGTCCCGGCCACCGGTGCGAACGTGTGCTCCGACGTGGTCAGCACGCACACCGGACGGGCGTCGGCCAGCACCGTCGCGGTCCGCGCACCGGGCAGGTCGGTGTCGACCGGCACCAGGGTGCCGCCGGCCTTCAGCACGGCCAGCAGGGCGACCAGCAGCTCGGCCGAGCGCTCCATCACCACGGCGACCGGCGACTCCGCGCCTACGCCGCGCTCGGCCAGCAGCCGCGCCAGACGGTTGGCCCGCTCGTCCAACTCCCGGTATGACAAGGCCAGATCACCACTGACCACAGCCGTCGCGTCCGGCGTGCGGGCGACCTGCGCCGCGAACGCCGCCGGCACCGACAGCTCCGGCACCGCCACAGCAGTGTCGTTCCACTCGCCAACGATCCGGCGGCGCTCGGCCGCGTCCAGGACGTCCAGGGACGCGAGGCTGCGGTCGGCGTCCTGCTCCAGGGCGGTGACCAGCGCGTCCAGGCAGGTATGCAGGAGCGCCGCCACCTGGGCCGGGTCGGCAGGCGAGACCGCGTCCACGGTGGTCGCGAAACCCGTGCCGTCGACGTCGACCGACACCACCAGCGGATAGTTGGTCACATCGCGCACCGACCGCAGCCGGATGCCGCTCAGCGCCGAGCCCGACTCGCGCGGCACCGTTTGGTTGTAACGGTAGTTGAAGAGCGAGGTGAACAGCGGGCTGCCGCCGGGGAGTCCACTGACCTGCTGGGCCAGCGCGAGCGGGGCGTGCTCGTGCACCAGCAACTCGGCGAGCTGGCCGCGCATCGACTCCACCGCCTCGCCGACCAGCGGCCCGGTCAGACGGGCGCGCACGGGCAGCGTGTTGATGAACAGACCGGGCACCCGGTCCGCGCCCGTACCGGCGTCCATCCGGCCGAACAGCACGGTGCCGAACACCACGTCCTCGCGCCCGGACAGCGTGCCGAGCACCCGCGCCCAGGCGAGGTGGAAGAGCGTGGCCGGGCTGACGCCCTTGGCCCGCGCCACGTCCTTGACGCGGCCCGCGAGGTCCCCTTCGACCCGCAGGTGGGCCTGGGAGACCTGGGTGCCGTCGCCGTGGACGTCGAGCATCCCGTACGGCGCGGTGGTCTCGGTGACGTCGCCAAGCAGGCCCGCGAAGTACCGCTCGTGCTCCTCACGCGGCACACCGAGGCGGGCCTGGGCGACGAACTCACGGAACGGCAACGGCTCCGACAGCTCGCCCGTCCGGCCGGACAGGAACGCCCGCACCTCGTCGAGCAGCACCTCGAGCGCGGTGTGGTCCTGCACCAGGTGGTGGATCCGCAGCAGCGCCAGCCAACCGTCACCGCCGGGCTCGGCGGCGACGTGCGCGCTCATCAGCGGAGCCCGGTCGAGGTCCATCCACGAACCCGCGGCGGTCTCCAGCTGTTCGGCCGCCGACGGGCCCACCTGGTCCAGCTCGACCTCATCGAGCGGCAATTCGGCCTCGCGGTGGACGACCTGGACGGGTTCGCGCAGGCCGTCCCACACGATAGCGGTGCGGTAGACGTCGTGGCG
>NZ_JBIWAP010000133.1:0-1712 GCF_044760075.1 Kitasatospora sp. NPDC098663
CTAGGAGATCGCTGAAGATCTTTCAGGTTCTGGCCCCACGTGCTTTCGCGTGGGGCCAGACTGTTGCGGGTGCAGGGAGACTGGGCTGGCGAGCTGGTCGGGCCGGATGTCTGGGAGACGTGCCGGGAGCTGATCCCGGCCGGGAGCGTGTTCGCGTTCCTGGCCGAGCACCGGGATGCGCTGTTCCCGGGCTCGATGTTCGCGGACATGTATCCGTCCGCGAACGGGCGCCCGAGCATGCCGCCTCAGGTCCTGGCCGCCACGATCGTGCTGCAGAGCCTGCACGGACTGTCGGACTTCGACACGGTCCAGGAACTGCGCTGCGACCTGCGGTGGAAGGCCGCTTGCGGTCTCGGCCTCAACGACACCGCGTTCGACCCGTCACTGCTGACCTACTTCCGGCGACGCCTGCAGCGCTCCAGCGACCCGAACCGGCTGTTCACCAAGGTCAAGGAGGTCGTGGCGGCCACCGGCGTCCTCAGGGGCAAGCACCGGCGGGCGCTGGACTCCACCGTGCTGGACGACGCGGTGGCCACCCAGGACACCGTCACCCAGCTCGTCGCCGCGATCCGCCGGGTGATCCGGGACGTTCCCGGCGGCGAGAAGACCGCCGCCACCTGGTGCACCGCCCACGACTACACCGACCCGGGCAAACCCCGCATTGCCTGGAACGACCAGCAGGCCCGGGAAGCCCTGGTCGACACCCTGGTCACCGACGCGCTCAACCTGCTCGGACGCCTGCCCGAGCGGCAGCTGGACGAGAAGGCCGCCGACGCAGTCGGCCTGCTGGCCCTGGTCGCCGGCCAGGACGTGGAGGTCGCCGACGGCTCCGACGGGCGCGACGGCCGGTGGCGCATTGCCCAAGGGACCGTCCGCGACCGGGTGGTGTCCACCGTCGATCCCGAGGCCCGGCACATCCACAAGAACCGGACCCGCCACCAGGAGGGATTCCGCGCCCACGGCGCGTTCGAGCCCGAGACCGGGCTACTGACCGAGGTCGAGCTCACCGCCGGCGGCGGCCCCGAGAACCACGAGGCCGCTGTCGCCGAGACCCTCCTGGCCGACGAGAGCGAGGACCTGACCGTCCTCGGCGACACCGCCTACGGCACCGGCGAGCTGCGCGAAGCCCTCGAAACCGACGGCCACACCCTCGTGGTCAAGCCGCCACCACTGCGATCGGCCGTCCCCGGCGGCTTCACCAACGACGACTTCCACGTCGACACCGACGCCGGGACCGTCACCTGCCCCGCCGGCCACACCAAGGACCTCGGCCGGCCCAACGCCAACGGCGCCCGCACCGCCCAGTTCAAGAAGCTCTGCACCCACTGCCCCCTGCGCGAGCAATGCACCCGCTCCAAGACCGGCCGCGCCTTCCAGGTCCACACCCACTACGACCGCCTGAAAGCCGCCCGCCAGCAGGCCGCCGACCCCAACTGGCAGTCCGAATACCGGCGCTGGCGCCCACCAGTCGAACGCGCCATGGCCTGGCTCGTCGCCAGAGGCAACCGCCGAGTGCCTTACCGAGGCGTCCTGAAGAACAACACCTGGCTCCACAACCGCGCCGCCGCCCTCAACCTCCGCCGACTGATCAACCTCGGACTCACCCGCGCGAACCACACCTGGGCCATCACCCCCACCACCACATAACGCAGGAGGGGCTGTCCCCAACCGGGACAGCCCCTCCACCAACAAGATCTTCAGGAGCCTTCTAG
>NZ_JBIWAP010000134.1:0-1631 GCF_044760075.1 Kitasatospora sp. NPDC098663
CAGAGCCCGTCCAGAAACGGGTCGGTCATACATGGGTAGGCGTACCTCCTTGGCTGGCCTGACAGCCTCGTCCGGTGCTGAAGACGCCGGGCGGGGCAACCCCTCAGCGGGGCAGGGCCGTTAAGAAGAAACTAACCCGTCCACCGGCTGTCGGTCGCCCTGGAAGGCCCCGCGCAATCCCCTCTCTTCCGCCGAACAAACCTACGCCGAACACAGAATCGGTTCTGCGTCAAACTGAGCGAAAACGGTCGCGGAACGACACTTGCCGCAGGCCCGGGCTCTTCTCCGGGAATCCGGTCACCGGCACCGGCACCAGTGGTGGACCGCGGACACGAGCTACTGGCAGCGTGAGCCAGTATTTCGGCACCCAGCGCCCCGGTTCCGTCGCGCGCTGGACAGTCGTTCCGCTGAACGCTTCGCCGCTGGCCGGGGGACCTCTCCCGGCCACCTCGATCAGCGAACCGGCGACCAGCATCATGCACCTCCAGCACGGCGACACCACCGTGAACAGCACCGCGGTATTGCCGCAGACGGTGGCGTGGAGTCCTGCTTGGAAAAGTTCTGCATGACCAGGTCGCCGGCCCTGACGGCTGCTCCGGTCCTCAGCGGCGCAGCAGCGCGCTGTCGGCTCTCATCCAAAGGTGGCGTCACTCCGTACCTTGACGATCTTTGCTATCGCGCGCCGGGCGTCGTCGCCGGGAAGGTCGATGTCGGCCCGGCCTTGTGCGGCCGCTTCGGCGCCGGAGTCGAAGAGCGGCACCTGGGAGGTGTAGTCGACCGCTTCGACGAAGGTGGCGCTGTCGATCCGACCGCTGAGAAGCGCGATCTGCAGGGCGAGGAGTTCTGCCCCGCCGTGGCAGCCGATCCAGCCGGCGCACATACGGCGCTGATCGCTGTCCTGGTCGGCTTGGTGGCACTGCCACACCTTCCTAGGCTGCTCACCCATCGGCCGGTCGTACTGCTCCAACTTGTCGTACTCCGTTGCCGCCCAGACCCCCGAGGGGACATCGCGCCGGTAGGGGCAGGTGTCGCAGGCCTTCGGCGCCGGCGGCCGAATCTCAGACGTCATCGTGATCACGCTCTTCCTGTGAGAGGTACGTCGTGCAGGGCAGCCCCGTCCCGGCCCCTGACAAGGCGTCCGCCCGGCCCGTCCTTGAGGCGATGACCGCAGCCGCGGGACGCGGCGGCGGCGCCGGGGCAGAACGCCTGGGCTGATCCAGTGGTCGTACGCGCCGGCTGGCAGGAGCTCGGCCAGTCCGACCGGCCAGCCCGGCAGGCGCAGCTCCGATGCGGACTCCCAGCCGAACACCTCGTCGGCGATCACAGCATGCCCCATCACTCGGTCGCGGCCACTCTATGGAAAGTATTGAACACGTTCAAATGTGCTGCGCCCGCGGCCGGGCGGCGGCTGGCGGGTCTTCGTACGGCTGGATCCCGGGGGCGCGCCGTGAGCGTTCGGGTGCTGCTGGTGGACGACGAGGAGCTGCTACGGCTGGCGTTCGGCATGATCCTGCGCGCCGAGCCGGACATGGAGCTGGTCGGGGAGGCGGCCGACGGGGCGGCGGCGGTGGAGCTGGCGCGGCGGCTGCGGCCGGACGTGGTGCTGATGGACGTGCGGATGCCGGGCACCG
>NZ_JBIWAP010000135.1:0-1618 GCF_044760075.1 Kitasatospora sp. NPDC098663
CAGCGCCCCCCCCTTTCGCCCGGCGCGTGGCTGGGCCGGCGGCACGGCCGGGGGGGGTTTGGTGGGGTCACCTCCCCGCCGCGGGGGGGGGGGGGCGGGCCTCGGGCGGCCCCCCACGGCCGTTGGAGGGAGCCGCCGCGGCTATATGATCACGCGGCCGAGATCACGTCACGGGGAGCACGAGAACAGCGATGGCCGGGCAGGCAGTACTCGCACCGCCGAGGGAACTCCGCACCTGGTTCGGCCGGCGCTCGGTGCGGATGACCGGATCCGCGCTGGTGTGGCAGGAGGAACCGGAGGCCTTCCACATCCCCTACGGCCGGATCCGCCGGGTGCACGCCGTCCCCGGCCGGGGCGTGCTCTGGGACCTGTGCGTCGAGGTCGACCCTCCGGGGCGCGGCGAGCGCTCCGAATTCCGCCTGGGCACGACCGACGCCAAGGCCCAGGCGTTCGCCGACGCCATCAACGCGCAACGGCTGAAACGGCTCGCCGAGGCCCCGGCCGACCGGACGCCGATCCGCGTCGAACCGTTCCGGCGGCCCAGGCCGCTGCGGCCCGCAGGCTGGCAGCTCGGCCTCCTCGCCCTGTTCACCGGCTGCCTCACCGAGTCCGTCGCCCTGGCCCTGCTCGGCCACCCCGTGCGGGCCGGGTTCGTCTGGGCCGGCTTCACCGCCTGGTGGGTGAGCGCCGCCTGGGCGGCGAACCTGCCCTGGCAGCTCCGCTACTGGCGCCAGCAGCAGGCACTCGGCGAGCTCCGCCCGGCGGAGTTCACCGGCTCCTACCTCGGGGAGTACCGGGTGCACGACGTCCGCGGCCACTCCCGCAGCACCCGGCGCACACTCCGGTACACCTACCGGGTGACCGACCAGCTCGGCACGGCGCAGCGGCACGAGTGCAGCGCCGCCGACGTGCAGGACGTGGCGCGGCCCCGTACGGTCCTGGTGGTGCCCGGCCGCCTGTCGGCGGACACGCCGGGCGGGCTCGCCGGCCACCTCGTGTGGATGGGCGTCACCGGCCTGCCGACCCTGGTCGCGGGCCTGGTCGGCCTGGTCCTCGTCCCTGGCCTGCTGCTGCCCTGAGCCGCCGCCGGCTCACCCGGTGCCGGCCACCCCCGCCCACCCGGGCGCGCGTTAGGCCTGGACTCCGGGCCGGTCTCCCGTCCCACCCGGCGCGCACCCCTCCGCTTGAGGTGGCCCGGGCCGGGGTGTGGCGGCGGTGTGCCGGCGCTGGAGATCCACTGGAGACCGCCTCAAGGCGGGTGGTTCGTGGCGGGTTGGGTGTGTTCTGGTGGATGGCGAAGCAGACCCGCCCCGGGTCCTGTCCGGCCGGACAGGACCCGGGGCGGGGCACACCGGGGGACGGTAGACGCTCGCGCATGGATGTGAGTGTGGAGGCTATGGTTCGCCGGCCCGGAGTGGACTTGACTGGTGGACATGAGGACGGACGCGAGGGGTTCGCAGAACCGCCCGGGTCCGCTGGTTTCGTCGACTTCTTCTCCGAATGGGGTGGCTGCTGTGGTTGCCAAGGGTGTTGTGGATCTTCCGGTCGGTGCTGGTGTGGTGCTGGTGGTGGGTGGGACGGGTAAGACCGGTCGGCGGGTGGCGGAGCGGTTGTCGGG
>NZ_JBIWAP010000136.1:0-1592 GCF_044760075.1 Kitasatospora sp. NPDC098663
GAGCGGGCCCATCGACCAGCCGTCGGCGGCGATGTGGTGCACCACGACCAGCAGCGCGTGCCGGTCGGGGGCGAGCGCGTAGAGCTCCGCCCGGATCGGCGGCTCGGCGGCCAGGTCGAAGCCGCGCCGGGCCGCCTCGGCGAGCCGGTCGGCCAGCCGGCTCTCGTCGAGCTCGACCACCGGCAGCGGCGGGTGCGCCTCGTCCGCGCCCAAGACCTGCTGGTGGGGCACTCCGTCCGTCTCCCGCAGGACGGTGCGCAGGCTCTCGTGCCGGGCGATCACGTCCGCGAGTGCGGCGTGCAGGGCCGACCGGTCGAGGTCGCCGGTCAGGCTCAGGGCGAGCGGCATGTTGTAGGTGGCGCTCGGCCCGTCCATGCGGTGCAGGAACCACAGGCGGCGCTGGGCGAAGGACAGCGGGAGCTGCTCGGGGCGCGGACGGGCGGTCAGCGCGGGCCGCTCGGTGACGGATCCGTCGAGGCGGCCCGCCAGGGCGGCCACGGTCGGGTGCTCGAACAGCGTCCGGATCTCCAGTTCGGCGCCGAGGACGGCCCGGACCCGGGAGGCCAGGCGGGTCGCCAGCAGCGAATGTCCGCCCAGGTCGAAGAAGCTGTCCTCGACGCCGACCCGGGGCAGGCCGAGCACGTCGGCGAAGAGTTCGGCGAGCAGCTGCTCCTGCGGGGTGCGCGGCTCCCGGCCGCCGGCCGCCGTCCCCAGGTCGGGGGCGGGCAGCGCGCGGCGGTCGAGCTTGCCGTTGGCGGTCAGCGGCAGCGCGTCCAGCACCACGAACGCCGACGGCACCAGGTAGTCGGGCAGCCGGGCGCCCAGCCAGCTGCGGAGTTCGGCGGCGAGGGCCGGGGCGCCGCGCTTTCCTGCCGGGCGGTTGGTGAGCGCGGACAGCGCCGTGCCCGCACCCCGGGTGGGGCGGTACGCCTCGGCCGGTGCGGCGCTGAGTGCGGCGCCGGGTGTGCCGTCGGGTGCGTCGCTGAGTGCGTCGCTGGGTGCGCCGCTGAAGAGCACGTCCAGGGCGTCCGGGCCGGTGGCCGACCAGGTGACGGACACCCGGCGGCCGAGCGCGTCCCCGAGGGCATGGAAGTCCTCGGGATCGGGCGCCGCGTCCTGCTGCGGGGCGTGCAGCCGCTCCAGCAGCGGCCCGAGCGGGATGTCCTCCTCCTGCACGGCCCGGGCCAGGGCCGCCTCGCCGACCACGCGGCGGTTGGGTGCCCCGGTGATCCGGACCGGGCGGCCGTCGTGCCGCCCGAGGAGCTCGCACAGCTCCGGCAGAGCGGCCACGTCCCGGCCCCAGCGGAGTTCGACCGGCTCGTCGCCCTGCGCCGGGGCGGCGGGCCGCTGGCGAAGGGTGACGTCGTAGCGGTAGCGGGTCAGCTCGTTGTGGTGGCGGCCCCGCTTGACCTCCACCGTCACCGCGCCGATGCCGGCGCCGTGCTCCCGCAGGACGGTGAAGAAGTCCGGGTCGACCAGAAGCTCCTTCTCCACCAGCAGGGACTGCTCCACCGCGCGCCGCACGGCGGGCAGATCGGCGCCGTCGGCAGCCCGGTGCAACTGCACGGCGGTGGCCAGCGGGCGCAGCAGTC
>NZ_JBIWAP010000137.1:0-1592 GCF_044760075.1 Kitasatospora sp. NPDC098663
TCGCCAGCCCAGTCTCCCTGCACCCGCAACAGTCTGGCCCCACGCGAAAGCACGTGGGGCCAGAACCTGAAAGATCTTCAGCGATCTCCTAGGCCGCGAGCAGTTTATGCAGGCGCTCGGCTGGGGTCTCCCAGCCGAGCGTTTTGCGTGGGCGGCCGTTGAGTTCGGCTGCGACGCCGGCCAGGTGCTCGGGGGTGTGAACGGCCAGGTCGGTGCCCTTGGGGAAGTACTGGCGGAGCAGGCCGTTCGTGTTCTCGTTCGAGCCGCGCTGCCAGGGACTGGCCGGGTCACAGAAGTAGACCGGGATGCCGGTGGCGACGGTGAACGAGCCGTGGGCGGCCATCTCGCTGCCCTGGTCCCAGGTCAGCGAGCGCACCAGGTGGCCGGGCAACGTCTGGACGGTCTCCACCAGGGCGTTACGGACGTGTTCGGCGGTGCGGCCATGGGGCAGTTGGAGGAGCATCACGTAGCGGGTGGCGCGCTCGACCAGGGTGCCGATCGCGGAGGCGCCGTCCTTGCCGATGATCAGGTCACCCTCCCAGTGGCCGGGAACCGCGCGGTCATCGGCCTCGGCTGGACGTTCGCTGATCATGACCATCGGGGTGGCGAACCGCGGCTGGCGGCAGGCCGCTTGGCGGTGAGGCCTGCGGCGAGCGCGCCCAGTGCGCAAGGCGGCGGCCAGCTCGCGACGGAGCTCGCCGCGTCCTTGGACGTAGAGGGCCTGGTAGACCGTCTCGTGGACCACGTGCATCTCCGGCCGCTCGGGGAACCTGTCCCGCAGAGCCTGGCAGATCTGCTCCGGGCTCCACTTCTTGTCCAGGTGGTTCTGGATGAAGTCCCGCAGCTCGGAGTTCCGGCCGATCTTCCCGGGCTTGGGTCGGGGCCGGCGGGCATCCGCGCGAGCCTGCGCGGCGTGAGGGCGGTACTGGCCGTTGCCCGGGTGCCGGTTGCGCTGGATCTCCCGGCTGACCGTCGAAGGGCTGCGGCCCAGCTCGGCGGCGATCGCCCGGACGCTGGCCTTCTCGCGCAGCCTGTCAGCGATGTGGATCCGATCGGCCTCGCGCAGGTACCGGGACGGCCCGTCCTCCGGCAAAGGCGCGTGGATCGGCGGATACGCCTTTTCACCGCCCGACGCGTTACGGCCGTTGCGCCACCGCTTGCCGGTTCGCGAGTTGATCCCGACGCGTCTGCACGCTTCCTGGCTGCTCAGACCCTGGTCCATGAGCCGGAAGTATTCCTCCCGCTCACGGACCAGGATCCTGCGGCCCTGCGGCGCCATCCGGTTCTCCCGGATCTCGAACATTGCACCCCTTGAGCTGGGGTGTTGCAACGATCCCTAGAACCTAAGAAGCACGTGGGGCCAGAACCTGAAAGATCTTCAGCGATCTCCTAGGCCGCTACGTCCGGGATGGCCAGGTGCCATCAGCTGCACCAGGAGCGGTCGTAGGACCGGCGGGCGTGGAGGCTACCGACGCCCGCCGACCTTCGGATCAGTCGCTTAGGGCTTGCAGATAATCAACACATCTCTTTGGTGTTGCTCTGAGGAGTCGCTGCGGGCTCGTATCTGGGCATGTGTACGGGCAGGAGTGGGG
>NZ_JBIWAP010000138.1:0-1550 GCF_044760075.1 Kitasatospora sp. NPDC098663
GAGCGGGCCCATCGACCAGCCGTCGGCGGCGATGTGGTGCACCACGACCAGCAGCGCGTGCCGGTCGGGGGCGAGCGCGTAGAGCTCCGCCCGGACCGGCGGCTCGGCGGCCAGGTCGAAGCCGCGCCGGGCCGCCCGCGTCAGTCGCTCGGGCAGCTCGCTCTCGTCGAGTTCGACCACCGGGAGTTCCGGGCGCGCCTCCGATGCGCTCAACACGACCTGGTGCGGCACGCCGTCCGTCTCGCGGAAGACGGTGCGCAGGCACTCGTGCCGGGCGATCACGTCCGCGAGTGCGGCGTGCAGGGCCGACCGGTCGAGGTCGCCGGTCAGGCTCAGCGCGAGCGGCATGTTGTAGGTGGCGCTCGGCCCGTCCATCCGGTGCAGGAACCACAGCCGGCGCTGGGCGAAGGACAGCGGTACGTGCTCGGAGCGCGGACGGACGGTCAGCGCGGGCCGCGCCGTGCCGGAGCCGTCGAGGCGGGCTGCCAGTCCGGCCACGGTCGGGGTCTCGAACAGCGTCCGGACCTCCAGCTCCGTACCGAGGACCGCCCGGACCCGGGAGGCCAGGCGGGTCGCCAGCAGCGAATGTCCGCCCAGGTCGAAGAAGCTGTCCTCCACCCCGACCTGTGCCAGCCCGAGGACCTCGGCGAACAGCTCGGCGAGGAGCTGCTCCTGCGGGGTGCGCGGTGCCCGCCCGGCTCCGGCCGAGCCGAGGTCGGGGGCGGGCAGGGCATGGCGGTCGAGCTTGCCGCTGGCCGTCAGCGGCAGCGCGTCCAGCGCGACGAACGCCGACGGGACGAGGTAGTCGGGCAGCCGGCCCCGCAACCAGTCACGGAGCTCGCCGATGAGGGCGCCGGTGCCCCGGCCGCCGGCCGGGCGGTTGGTCAGCGACGTGGGCGGTCGGCCGGCGGCCCGGGACGACTGGTACGGCTCGACCGGGGAGCCCTGCCCGGCCCGCAGGTCGGCGAAGACCACGTCCAGGGCGTCGGCCGAGGTGGCCGACCAGGTGACGCCCACTCGGCGGCCGAACTCCGCTCCGAGCTGGTGGAAGTGCTCCGGGTCGGGAAGGTCGCCCTCCTCCGGGGCGTGCAGCCGGTCCAGCAGCTCGGCGGGCGAACCGTCCGCGTCCTGCACCGCCCGGGCGAGGGCCGACTCCCGCACCACGCGGCGGTTGGGCACCCCGGTGATCCGCAGCACGTCCGCGGGCGGCTGTGCGAGCAGCTCGCGCAGCTCGGCCAGGCCGGCGACCTGCCGCCCCCACTCCAGCTCGACCTGCCCGCCCGGGTCCGCCGGGGTGGTCGGCGCCTTGTGCAGGGTGACGTCGTAGCGGTAGCGGGTCAGCTCGTTGTGGTGGCGGCCCCGCTTGACCTCCACCGTCACCGCGCCGATGCCCGCGCCGTGCTCCCGCAGGACAGTGAAGAAGTCCGGGTCGACCAGAAGCTCCTTCTCCACCAACAGGGACTGCTCCACCGCGCGCCGCACGGCGGGCAGATCGGCGCCGTCGGCAGCCCGGTGCAACTGCACGGCGGTGGCCAGCGGGCGCAGCAGTC
>NZ_JBIWAP010000140.1:0-1486 GCF_044760075.1 Kitasatospora sp. NPDC098663
ACGAACATGCCCGCCCGTTCCACTGGACCTACCAGGGCACTCCACTCAAGGAATGGGCCTGACCCCTCCACGAACTTGCGCGGAGCAGCACTAGGATCTGTTTCATAAGTGGATCAAGGTTTGCCATGATCCACTCGTGGGACGTGGGGATCTGACGAGCGAGCAATGGGCCAGGCTGGAACCGCTGTTGCCGGTGGGCAAGAAGCCGGGGCGGCCTCCGGTCTGGTCCAAGCGGCAGCTGATCAACGGCATACGTTGGCGGACTCGGACCGGTGCGCCCTGGCGCGACGTGCCCGCACGCTACGGCGAGTGGGAGACCGTCTACGGCCTCTTCCGGCGCTGGCAGCGCGACGGCACCTGGAGCCGGATCCTCACCCAGTTGCAGGCGGAGGCCGACGGGAAAGGCCTGATCACCTGGGATGTGAGCGTGGACTCCACGATCGCGCGAGCGCATCAGCATGCCGCTGGCGCCCGCAAAAGGGGGATCTGCAGCGGGACAAACCCGGCGGAGTCGCAGTCGAACCCGCCGACCACGGGCTCGGACGGTCACGTGGTGGACTGACCACGAAGGTGCACCTCGCGGTCGAGCACGGTCAGAAGCCGCTGTCCTTCCTGATCACGGCCGGCCAGCGGCACGACAGCCCGCAGTTCCAGCCGGTCCTGGAGCGTATTCGGGTGCCACGCGTGGGCGTCGGAAGGCCCCGCTGCCGACCGGACCGGGTCCGGGCCGACAAGGCCTACGGTGGACGCGCCAACCGCGACTACCTGCGCAAACGAGGAATTCGCTGCACGATCCCGGAGAAGGCCGACCAGATCCGCAATCGCAAGAAACTGGGCGCCCACGGCGGTCGTCCGCCGAACTTCGACAAGATCGACTACCGCGAGCGCCACGCGGTCGAGTGCGGGATCAACCGCCTCAAGCGCCACCGCGCGGTGGCCACGAGATACGACAAGTTGGCGGTCCGCTACGAGGCCACAGTCACCATCGCGGTCATCAACGAATGGCTGTGACCCACAGCCGCGCTCTGGAAACAAGTCGCTACCCCGACGCGGCCAGCACTACGGTGGCGGCATGCCGATCAGCGTGCACGTGCGGAACTACACCGGAGAGACCCTGGCAGCCTGCACCCATCCGGCGATCGGTGACCTGTGCCGCCGAGCCGCGACTTCGGCCTTGCCGATGCTCGGCTACGTCGACCCCTATGACGACACCTGGTTCAACAAGTCGCAGATGCGGGTCCTGGTCCCTGAGCTGGAGGCGCTGATGAACGGCGCCTCAGCCCCCGAGGTCGAGGCCGCAGCAGAAGTGCTCGCCCTGGCCGAGCAGCTTGAACTCAAGCCGCACCGCTACCTCATCTTCGTTGGCGACTGAAGATCACTTCTGAAACACGGCCTAGAAGGCTCCTGAAGATCTTGTTGGTGGAGGGGCTGTCCCGGTTGGGGACAGCCCCTCCTGCGTTATGTGGTGGTGGGGGTGATGGCCCAG
>NZ_JBIWAP010000141.1:0-1440 GCF_044760075.1 Kitasatospora sp. NPDC098663
CGAGCGAGTTGGTGGCCCCGGCGCTCGCCGTGGGCTTACCGAAGGGGTCGTAGGCGGTGGAGCCGGTGACGCCCTTCGCGGCCGGGTCGATGGTGGCGACCACATCGGTGTGCTGGTCGCTGATCACCAGGCGTGGGTTGGGCGTTGCGGCTGCCGCCGTGCCGAGGAGCCTACCGGCGGGGGTTCGGGTGTAACTGGCGGTGCCGTCCGTGACCAGGTTGTTGGAGCCGCCGTCGTAGGTGAAGGCGGTGTTCCCGCTCTGGGCGACGCGGTCGGTCGAGTCATAGGTGTAGGTGGACGGCCCCTCCTTGGCCATCCGGTCGAAGCCGTCGAACTGGACATCCTTGGGCTGGGAGCCTTGGGCAGCGCTGCCGGTGAGGGTGCCGCGCGCCGAGTAGGTGTACATGGTGGTGCCGTCGTTGAGCAGCTCGTTGCGTTCGTCGAACGTCGACGTAGCGCCGCCGGCCGACGTCCGGTTACCTGCCGCGTCCCAGGTGTACGAAGCGGCGCTGGTACCGCTGTTCCAGGAGGTGAGCCTCCCGGCCAGGTCGTAGCCGTACTGGCCGGTGGTGGCCCCGGCGGTGCCGGTGGTGGTCTTGCTGGTCATCCGGCTGTTGAGGTCGTAGCCGTAGCCGATGGAGGCGACGGTGGCACCGCTCGGGTTCTTCACGGTGTCGTCGCGCAGGCGGCCGAGGTTGTCGTAGCCGTAGCTGCGGCTACCGCCGCCGGTGCCGTAGCGCTCGGTGGCGAGGCGACCGGCCGCATCGTAGTCGTAGCCAACCGTGGTGCCGGTCAACGGGTCGGCCGTGCTGGCGAGTTGGCCAGCCGCGTTGTAGCCGAAGGAGGTGGTGCCCGCCGCGTCCTTGCGGGCGGTCATCCGGCTGTCGCTGTTGTAGCTGTAACTGCTGGCGCCGCCGGGACCGGCGGAGGTGAGCAGCTGGTTCCGGTCGTTGTAGGTGTAGGTATCGGGGGTGGTACTCGGGGTGCCGACGGATATGAGGCGCCCGGCCGCATCGTAGCCGAGGGTCCGGTTCGGCGTTGCCACCTCGGCGCCCGTGGCGGTCTCCTGGGTCAGGTTGCCCATGCCGTCGTAGGTGCGGCGGCGCACCACCCCGCCCGGTTCTGTGAGGGTGACGGCCCGGCCGGCGGCGTCGTAGCTGGTGGTGAACAGGCCTTCGACTGCCGTCGGGTGGGCCGTGGTCGGCGGCTCGACGGTCGATTCGGGAAGCCCGAGGGAGTTGTAGGTGTAGTAGACCGGGGTGTTCTTGCCGTTGGTCCAGCGGGTCTTGCGCCCGCCGGTGTCGTAGCCGTTGGTCGTGGTGATCGTCTGCCCGGCGGCGACCGGCTCGACCTGCTGGACCAGCTGTCCAGCCGGGTCGTAGCTGAACTTCCGCGCGTGCGCGGCAATGTCGGCACTGCTCGCCACCTTGTCGGTGGCGC
>NZ_JBIWAP010000142.1:0-1386 GCF_044760075.1 Kitasatospora sp. NPDC098663
TCAGACGGTGAGCAGGGTGGGGCTGGCGGCCTTGTCGGTGGGCAGGAAGTCGTCCGGGACGGGGTACTGGCCGAGCACGTAGTTGAGGATGGCCGCGTGCATGGCCTCGACCGTGGCGATGGTGGCGGCGGTGGCGATGCCGCCGGGGCTGGTCACGTTGTAGGTCGCGAACAGGTAGGTCTGCGCGGCCTGGTCCTCCAGGGACAGGGCGAGCTTGGCGACCGTGCCCACGTCGGTGGCCGTGTTCAAGGCCTGCACGGTGGCGGGCTGGTTGGACAGCGGCACGTTCGTGATGGCGGGCTTGCCCGCGCCGGTGAGGACCGCGTTCCAGGCCTTGGCGTGGTCGGCGTGCTGGGCCTGCGCGGTGGTGATGAAGTTGGCGACCGCCGGGGGGACGGTGCCGAGCTTGCCGGCCTTGGCGGCGTCGAGGGCGGCCTGGTAGGCGCCCACGGCCTGGTTCTCCAGCGCGGTGGCCAGGGCCACGACCTTCAGGTCACCGGTGTACTGCCCGGACGCCGAGCCGGACGCCGAGCCGGAGGCCGGCATCGAGGGTCCGCTGGAGGAACCGGAGGAGGCCGACTTGCTGTTGGAGCAGGCCGCCAGGACCAGGGCGGCGCCGACGCCGCCGGCCCCGAGCAGGAACCGCCGCCGACCGGCATCGCGCGGCCCACCGGCCCGCCGGGCCCGGATCTCCTCGGTCAGGTCCAGCGCGCTGGCCCGCATGGCGGGCAGCGTCTCCTGGTGCGCCTGGTCCATCTCCTTGGTGAGGCGGGAGAGTTCGCGCTCGCTGATCGGCAGCTCCCAGCTGCCCTTGGTACTGGTCGTCACTTGACGGCCCCTTCGCTGATCGGGGAGGCGTTGGTGGTCGGGTAGAAGGCGTCGGGGAAGCCGACGCTGCCGGCCGCGGCGGGCAGCTTGGACGGGTCGACCGGGATGGTGATCAGGTCGGCCGCGTTGCCGGCCAGCAACGCCTGCACCGCGAGCAGGGTCGCGCGGTGCTGCGCCTCGACCGGGGCGACGGAGGCGAAGAGCTTGCGCAGGTCGGCGCTGGAGACCTGGGAGACGTTCTTGGTGTAGGTCTGCGCGGCCACGTCCTCCAGGGTGATGGCCAGCTTCACCACGTCCGCCGGGCCCTGGATGCTGGGCAGCATCTGGTCCACAACCGCCTTGTACTTCGGGTCGGGGCTGTTCTGCGCCTGGCCACCGGCCTGGGTGGCCGCGGCGTTGAACGCCTGGGCGTGCGCCTGGTGCTGCATGGTGGTCTTGGCGATGAACGCGGCCACCGTCTTGTTGCCGTCCTTGATGAACGGCAGCCCGGCCGCGGTCTGGTAGACGCTGATCGCCAGGTTCTCGATCGACGCGGCGGTCTGCAGCGCCATGATGTCG
>NZ_JBIWAP010000143.1:0-1358 GCF_044760075.1 Kitasatospora sp. NPDC098663
GGCCTGCGGGCCGAGCGCCGTGCCCGGTTCGTGCAGCGGCTGGCCACCGACCGGCCCAGGGTGTGCTTCCTCATCGACGAGGCCGTGCTCCGCATGGACTACGGCTACCCCGAGGTGCTGATCGACCAGCTGAAGGCGGTGCTCGACGTCGTGGACGACCGGGGCGTGTCGGCCGGCATCCGGGTGATGACGGCGCAGGCTCCCCTGGCCGTCCCCGTGAGCACCCTGATCCGCGTGGGCTTCCGCACGTCGCTCACGGACTCCGTCCCCGACGTGATCTACCACGAGGCGGGCCGCACGGCTTCCTTCCACCGTGGCTCGCTGGCCGGGGTCGAAGAGGTGGCCGACCTCGACTACGTGGACCTCGACGACGTCGTCGACAACGTGCTCCTGCGGGCCCCCGGGTACCGGGACAGCCGCCGGCTCGTCGAGACCGCCCTGATGGAGGCCCAGCTCCGCCTGAAGTAGCGGGGCCGGGCCGGACGGCGGGTGGCCGCGCCCGGGTCAGACGACTCGGGCGAGCCCGCCGAACTCCCACATTTCGCGGGTCTCCTGCCGGGCCGGGGCCTGGTCATCGCGGCGCCAGTCGGTGACGTCCATCAGGCCGGGGGGCTCGACGACGAGCCTGTCGATGTCGAAGTAGCGGTGGACGTCGGCCTCGGTGCGCACGCGGCCCCACTTGCCTCCGGTGTCCTCCTGCATCTGGGAGGTCACCTTGTCGCTGACGTCGGGGTCGTCGCTGACCAGTTGGCAGACCACCACGACGCTGCCCGGCACGAGCAGGTCCACGGTGCGCTGGACGATCGCCTTCGGGTCGCCGTTGTCCCGGTCGGGGACGCAGTGGAGCACGGAGACGAAGAGGGCGGCGACCGGCTGGCTCAGGTCGATCCGTCCCTGAAGGCCGTCCACGATCCGGTCCGTGTCCGCTATGTCGGCGTTGAGGATCACCGCGCTCGGGCTCTCGTCCAGCAGTGCCCGGCCGTAGGCCAGGACCATGGGATCGTTGTCGACGTACAGCACGCGCGCGTCCGGGTGGACGGCCTCGGCGACCTCGTGGACGTTGCGCTGGGTGGGCAGGCCCGAGCCGTGGTCGATGAACTGCCGGATCCCGTAGGCCTGGGCGATGTACCTGGTGATCCTGATCAGGAACGCGCGGTTGTTGAGTGCAAGCTCTCGGCTGCTGGGTACGGTCTTCAGAAGTTCCTCGACCGCCCTGCGGTCTGCATGGTAGTTGCGGTTCCCCCCGAGCAGGAAGTCGTACATGCGGGCCGCACTTGGCCTGCTCCTGTCAATGGGCTCCTGCCACTCGTCGCCTTCATTCTGCTTCACCCGCTACCCCTTGCGTTGATGCGAACTGC
>NZ_JBIWAP010000144.1:0-1182 GCF_044760075.1 Kitasatospora sp. NPDC098663
GTTCACCTGGGAGACTGAGTCGGCGCCGTGGCGGCACGAGGCGGTCTTCTTCCCGAAGGAACTGCACCGGTCGACCTGCCGGTGCTCGGTGTGCCGGTCGGACATCTTCACCAAGCAGGACAACGAGCGGCTGTGCGGCGCGGTCGCGGCGTGAAGGTCTACCGGATCACCGTTTCCGCTTACAACTCGCGGCGCGACTTCCCGTCCGCCTGGTTCACCTACGACGTTCGAGCGATCGACCGAGACCACGCGGTCCGTGCGCTTCCGAGGACACACCGCGGGCCGGCCAACGTGCAGTACCGCGACGACCTTGCGATGGCCCGCGTGGCCATGCCGCACTTCGGCCCGCTGACCACGGCGGCGTACTACCCGGAGTGGTCGGTGACCGAGTTCAAGCTCCGAGTCGGACCGCGCGGCGTCTCCCAGGCACGCTGGCCGAAGGTCTGGCTCGGCAAAACGACGAGCGTCCTGCTGATCGAGCAGGGCCTGTGCGCGGTCCTGGAGCCCCCACAGCCGGAGGTCGACGAGCCGTCAGATGGGGATAGGGCGGCCTGCCTGTGGTGTGGGCAGGAGGTCACCTACGTCGACTCCATGGGCTCGCTGATGTGGCTGATCAATGACAACCCGTCGTGCGGGCTTTCCCCGTACGGCGATCACGAGGGAGAGGCAAACGGATGAGCACGCCGAAGGACGACGGCACCCCGGGGAACGAGCAGCGCGGTCCGGCCTGCTCGATGCTGGTTATCGGCCGCAAGAACGGCAGCTCCAGCAGCCGCAGGGAGAAGCGCTTCGACACCGTCGAGGCGGGCGAGGCGGCCATTCGGGAGTGGTCGTTGGAGGGCTTCAACGTCTTCTGGACCGCGCTGGGCGACGGCCCCCTGTCCAAGCCGTTCGACCTGGTCGACGGCGAACGCTCCTACATCTGATCGGCGGAGTCCTCATGGCTTACAAGTCCGTCTCAGTGCACGTGAGTTACAGCATTTGCGTGACGGTGGAGGTCGACGATTCATTGGGTGGCAGCGAGAAGTACCTGCAAGCCAACCGTCTGGGCGTCGAGGCGGCCAAGCGCGGTGAAGGCGCCAAGAGCCCGAAGAGCTACACCCCGACGAGCGTCGCGGACGGCGTCTACGGGCCGTTCGCGGCGAAGACGGAGAGCTGACTGACATGAGCTGGGCCATACAC
>NZ_JBIWAP010000145.1:0-1172 GCF_044760075.1 Kitasatospora sp. NPDC098663
CAGGTCCGTCAGGACCAGGCGCACTCCGGCCTCCTGCCCGTGCGCGCAGCGGCTGCTCGCGTACACCGGGCCCAGGGCGGCGGACGCCGCCAGGGCGAGCCGGTCGGCGACCGGTCCCGGGTCACGGTCGGTGGTCAGCGAGACGTCCAGGTCGGACCAGACGTCGAGGAGCCGGCCGCCCCGGGCGGCGGACCCGGTCACCTCCAGCGCGTGCACGGCGGGGTCGGCGTCCGCCAGTGCGCGAAGCACCGGCAGGGTCCGGTCCTGCCAGCCCACGGGGGGCAGGCCTGCGGCGCCCGGGCCGAACGGCCGGTCAGCGGGTTGTCGTGTCATGACGTCCTCCAGTGGCGGCGTGGCTGCGGTGTGCGGGCGCCGGGGCGGTGGCGGATGTCTCGCGGGCGGGCGCCTGGATCATCACGTTCCCTGGGCCGGTGTCGCGTTGAGGCTCGGCGTCTTCGGTATCGGCAGGCTCGGGGGCACGGAAACGTCGGCTGTAGGTTCCGCGCTGGACTGTCCAGTGGCACCGCTCTGACCGACAGATTCTACCGACGTTCCGCCGGGTGTGTCCGTTCCTTCGTACCGCCGACGTATCCATTTCCTGGGTTCGTGAGCTGCCGCAGCCCCGGAGAGAGCGGCTTCACCTGCGGGTTCGTGCGTCGGTACGGAGTTCTGCGCCGGTTGGACATCGGAAACGGAATCTGGACACGGGATTCGGGACCCCACATCGGCCCGCGCGGAGAACGCGGAGAACGTGGACAGGGCGCGGCAGGAGTCGGCGAGGGCCCACATGGAGAAGGCCTGGGGAAAGTTGCCGAGCTGGCGCCGTGTGAGGGGGTCGTATTCCTCGGCGAGCAGTCCGAGGTCGTTGCGCAGGGCGAGGAGGCGGTCCAGGAGCGCCCGGGCCTCACGGCCTTGGCCGATCGCGCCCAGGGCGTCGACGAGCCAGAACGAGCAGGCCAGGAAGGCACCTTCATGGCCGGTGAGTCCGTCCACGTTGGCGCGGCGGCCACCGGTCGGGTAACGGTGGACCAGCCCGTCGGGGGAGGCGAGTTCACGCTGGACGGCTTCGACCGTGCGGATGACGCGTTTGTCGTCGCCGGGCAGGAACCCCACGACGGGGATCAGCAGCAGGGACGCGTCGAGGTCGCGGCTCCCGTAGTACTGGGTGAACA
>NZ_JBIWAP010000146.1:0-1159 GCF_044760075.1 Kitasatospora sp. NPDC098663
TTCGGAAAAGCGCACATGTTCCGGCGAACCTGTGCCAGGTGGCGCCGAAACGGGGCAGGTTCCGTCGATGACGCCGATGCTGCATGATCGAACGATGCTGGTCGAGGTAGAGAAGATCGCAAAATTCCCGGGGAGCCCGCTGCTGGCTCAGGTCAAGACGGCCTTCGGGCATACTGCGGTCCGCTGGTGCGGGGATCCGGCGGCAGAGCCGGGCGCGTACCACGTTGAGTGGACGCTCGACGAGGATGTCGTCTGGGGGCGGAACGCCAAGCCCGCTGCCGGTTCCGGGCCGGAGGTCCGGCAGGGCGGGCACTGCGTCGTCCTGCGGGGGCTGCTGAACTCCACGGAGGACGGTGCTGCTCTGTTCGATTTGGGCGGCACTCAGATCCTGCTGGACCTGGCTGATCCACTGCCGGAGGGGTTCGCCGGCACCTGGGTCGAGCTCTATGTCGAGCGAGAGAAGATCGCCCTCTACCCCTATCAACTCTGACTGGAAATCAGGTCCTTGGGGTCTCCCACTGCGACAAGCGGGTCTCGTCGATGTGGTCGGCGAGATAGATCATGGTGGCTTCAGGGTCCATGCCGAAGGCAGCGGCAACGAGCTTGGGGTCCATCGTGTTGACCAGGTCGAGCAGGCGAGTACAGCGGATCATGCGGGGCGGGAAGCCGCAGTCGTCGAGGACGTGGCTGACATAGGCGGTAGACGCCGGCCCTCGGCCGGACTTCGTTTGGCGGGTGACCATCACATGCGGATTGCCGGTCCTTTGAGCCTCTCGGTGGGCCAGACAGTGTTCGACCACGGTCCACGACGCCGGGTCCAAGGGCACCGGATGCGGCCGGTCGCCGAGTCGGGCGGTCCTCGCCCGCAGGTCGAGATCACCGGTCTGGAGCATCTTGACCTCGCGACTTGAGGCGCCGTGCAACAACGCAAGGACGCCCAGCAGGGCCTCGTGCGGATGGATATCCGGAGCGGTGGTCCATCGACGGAACAGCGCACGCTGCTGATCAAGTGTCAGCGTTGCCCCGGTGAAACCGCGCGGTCCTCGGGAGGTCAGACCGCGGGCGGGATCGACGAGGACAATCTTCCGGGACCGGGCGAAGCGGAAGAACTGCCCGAGCACGACCAGTCGGCGCTTTCGGGCCTTGGGCTGGTCGGTGA
>NZ_JBIWAP010000147.1:0-1113 GCF_044760075.1 Kitasatospora sp. NPDC098663
CCGGGCCGCGACCATCACGTCCGGGTCGGCCGACTCGAACAGGAACGCCGACATGAACAGGCACAGCAGTGTGGTGCCGACCGGGACCAGCGGGGCGCGGCCGGCCGGCGGCGCGGCACGGCGCCAGCCGAGAGCGAGCAGCAGCACCGCGCTCAGCACTGTCCAGCACAGCAGACCCAGCCCGATCTGCACATACCCGGTGGCCAGTTGACCGGGTCGGGGGTCCAGGGCAACGACGACCAGGCCCCCGGTGATGTCCATGGCGCCGAGCACGGCGGCCGGGACGAGCCACCAGACCCGCTCCCGCCGGGTGTACGTGTTCCGGATCTGCCGCAGCAAGGTGATCACCAGCCCGATCAGGGCGGTGCAGACGATCGCCTGGTCGACCACCACGTGCCCGGCCGTGAAGCGCCCGTCCGAGTCCCCGCCGCCCCCGTTGGCCAGCATGACGATCGCCCACGCCCAGGCGGCGGCGGCCGCAAGGACTGGGACCGCCACCAGCGCCCGGGCCGCGGACCGGCCGAACGGCGCGGGCGAGCGCGGCGGGGAACCCTCCGGCAGGACGGCGTTCTGCCCGATCAGCGTGAAGCGGGTGGCGACCGCGGCCACCGACGAGACGCACACGCAGACCAGGCCGATGCCGAGGACCACGCTGCCGGCCACGAAATCGGCCACCGGCCGGTGGCTCTCCGCCAGCAGGCCCAGCCCGTAGCCGACGGCGGCCCCGGCCACCGCGAAGCCGAACGCCGGGTAGCCGATCCGGTCCAACGCGCCGAAACGGCCGATCAGTTGCCGCACGACGGTCGCCGCGACGGCGAACAGGCAGAGACAGACGGCGGCCAGGAAGACCAGCGTCAGGCCCGCGACCTGGGCGCCCGGCCCGGTGGAGTGCGCGAGGACGTAGCCGCCGAGCGCGGCCGACACCGCGCCCATGAGCAGCGGAATCGCCCGGAACAGCACGCTCATTCCGTGGTTCACCAGGTCTCCTCGTTCCCTCGCGCCCGTCGGTTCCGGGCGGCAGTCAGTGTTCAGCCCGCCGGGTCTCCGGCCGGGACCCCGGCGGCGGGTGTCCACGGATTTCGTCCGATCGGCTCATGGCGACACCCGCTGTGC
>NZ_JBIWAP010000148.1:0-1104 GCF_044760075.1 Kitasatospora sp. NPDC098663
CTAGGGCGGGTATTGGGTTGTGATCAATGGCTGTTCCGGGTGAGCTCTTTGATCCAGATCATCGAGGCCCGGAGATGGAGGCCGGCGAGGTAGCTCTCGGGCTTCTTGTCGAACCGCGTGGCGATGCCTCGCCAGGCTTTCAGCTTGTTGATCAGGCGCTCGACGGTGTTCCGTTCCTTGTAGAGGTCGGCGTCGTGAGTGACGGGCCGACCGCCCTTGCCGCCCTTCTTCTTCCGGTTGGCGGCCTGGTCCTTCTTCTCCGGGATGACTGCTTTGATGCGCCGTTTGCGCAGGTGGGCGCGGTTGCCGCGGGACGAGTAGGCCTTGTCTCCTGCGACCGCGTCGGGTCGGGTGCGGGGACGGCCGACCGACCCCCGGACCCGCAGCTTCTTGAGCACGGGGATGAACTGCGGGCTATCGGCGGCCTGTCCCTCGGTCAGGAGGAACACCAGCGGGCGGCACTTGCGGTCGCCGGCGCAATGGATCTTGCTGGTCTGCCCGCCTCTGGAGCGTCCGAGCAGGGCTTCCTTCAGTCGGAGCCTGCGCCGGCGCCGGATACGTCGCCGTTCCTCCCGCTCCGGGTCGTTTCCGGCGCCCTGCCCGTCTTGTTCATCCGGGCCGCCCCCTTTTGCCGTGCCTTCTCCGCCTCGTCGGCAGCCTTCTCCAGGGCCTCCATGGCGTCGGGGTCCAGGTGCATACCGGCAGCGTCGTGGTGGGCGCGGACAGTGGTGGAGTCCACGCTGACCAGGGACAAGTCCACCTCACCGCGCTTTGCGGCTTCCGCGATCAGGCCCTCCAGCAGAGCCTCGAAGACGCCGGCGTCGCGCCATTGCCGGAAGCGGTTGTGCACGGTCGGCCAGGCCCCGAACTCCCCGGGCATCTCCCGCCACTGCGCGCCCGTCCTGAACCGCCAGATCACGCCCTCGAACTGCTGGCGCAGCCGCTCGGGGTACGGGCCGTACCTGCCGATCGGCAGGTACGGCTCGATGAACTCCCACTCAGCGTCCGAAAGTTGCGCTCGTGTCACACAACACGGTCTACCGGATCAGGTCCCGCGACGCAGGCGATTCCCTCAGATTGATCACAACCAGATACGCGCCCTAG
>NZ_JBIWAP010000149.1:0-1100 GCF_044760075.1 Kitasatospora sp. NPDC098663
CTAGGGCGCGTATTCGGTCGTGATCAATCTGCGCGATTTACCTTCGCAGCGGGTCCAGTTCCGGTAAACCGTGGTGCGTGACGCGAGCGCAACTGACGGATGCAGAGTGGGTGTTGATCGAGCCGTACTTGCCGATCGGCGAGTACGGCCCGTACCCCGAGCGGCTGCGCCAGCAGTTCGAGGGCGTGATCTGGCGATTCCGGACGGGCGGGCAGTGGCGGGAGATGCCGAAGGAGTTCGGTGCTTGGTCGACCGTCTCCAATCGGTTCCGGCAGTGGAGGGACGCCGGCGTCTTCGAAGCCCTGCTGGAGGGGATGATCGCGGAAGCCGCGAAGCGCGGTGAGGTGGACTTGTCCCTGGTCGGCGTGGACTCCACCACCGTGCGAGCCCACCACGACGCCGCCGGGATGCACCTTGACCCCGACACCATGGCCTCCCTGGAGAAGGCCGTCGACGAGGCGGAGAAGGCACGACAAAAGGGGGAGGCCCGGAGGAACAAGACGGGCGGGACGCCTCAGGTGACCCGAAACGGGAAGAACGGCGACGAATCCGGCGTCGGCACAAGATCCGACTGAAGGAAGCCCTGCTCGGACGCTCCAGGGGTGGGCAGACCAGCAAGATCCATTGCGCCGGCGACCGGAAGTGCCGCCCGCTGGTGTTCATACTGACCCAGGGCCAGGCCGCGGACAGCCCGCAGTTCATCCCCGTGCTGAAGAAGGTACGGGTCCGGGTGCCGGTCGGCCGTCCCCGCACCCGGCCGGACGCGGTCGCCGGGGACAAGGCCTACTCGTCCCGTGGCAACCGCGCCCACCTGCGCAAGCGCCATATCAAGGCGGTCATTCCGGAGAAGAAGGACCAGAGCGCCAACCGGCAGAAGAAGGGCAGCAAGGGCGGCAGGCCCGTCAGCCACGACGCCGAGCTCTACAAGGAGCGCAACACCGTTGAGCGCCTGATCAACAAGCTGAAGGCCTGGCGAGGCATCGCGACCCGGTATGACAAGACCCCGGACAGCTACCTCGCAGGCCTCCACCTCCGTGGCGCGATGATCTGGATCAAGGACCTCACCCGGACCCGTTGATCACGACCGAATACGCGCCCTA
>NZ_JBIWAP010000150.1:0-1071 GCF_044760075.1 Kitasatospora sp. NPDC098663
TGGGCGCGTTTGAGGGGCCAGTTGGACATCTTGCGTTTGATGACGCGGGGGCAGGTCCGCTGTCGGCGTTGGGGCAGCAGGCGTTCGGCGATCTCAGCCAGGGTGCGGGTGAGTGCCCTGGCGAGTCTGCCGGGGGGAAAGTCCCGCCTGGGCGGGTACTTGGCGGCGCACGACCCGCAGGCAGCGGGTGAAGGACAGCCGGTCGGGGTCGATGCCCTCGTGCAGGGCTGCCTGGTGCATCAGCTGTCGGATCGCGTAGTGGACGAGCAGGAGGCCGTAGACCTCCTGCTCGACTCCCCATGGGTACTTCGATCGCAGGACGAGCTTGGGGCCGCGCTGGTGGGTCTTGATCTCGTCCAGGGTGGTCTCGATCTCCCAGCGCTGGGCGTAGAGCGCCGCGAGTTCGGCGGCCGGTGCCTCGTTCGGATCGAGGAGGGTGGTGACCAGGCGGTAGACGGTCGCGTCGCCGGTGCGGGCCAGGGTGTACTCGACGACCCGGACGGCCACCGGGTTGCGGCGGGTCCTGCGGTCCTGCTCGGCGTGGATCGTGCTGAGGTAGGAGCCGTCGTCGAGCACCCGCAGCACCGGCAGTGCCGCGTTCTTCTTGACCCGCCACAGCAGGTCCGCGCCGGTGGCCCGTGCCTGCTGCCACAGCTCGAACCCGTAGAAGCCGCGATCGGCCAGCAGCAGCATCCCCGCTTGCAGGTGGGCGAACAGCTGCCGGGACAGGGTCTGCTCGCTGACCGACAGCGGCCCCAGCGCGGCGCCGAACACGGTGTGGGTGCCGCACTCCGCCAGAGCGACCAGCCTGGCCTGCGGGAACGCGCCGATCCCGCGACCTGAGCCCGGACGGCCGAAGAACTCGTCGTTGGCCTCGGTGTCCGCCAGGTCCAACGTGGTGCCGTCCACCGCGACCAGCCGCCAGCGCCGGTACCAGGCACCCGCCGTCCCGGGCACCGCCACGGGACGGCACACCCGCGCGAACAGCACCTTGACAGGCTCGACCCCAAGCCGCCGCCGTGCCCGGCCGATCGCGGCGGTCGTGGGCACCCGCCACGACCGCCGCCCGTC
>NZ_JBIWAP010000151.1:0-1061 GCF_044760075.1 Kitasatospora sp. NPDC098663
TATCGACCCGCAGCGTTGTTGACGCGGCTGATGGGCGGGTGTCCGTCGAGTGCGGTGTGGCAGCGGTGGTGGTTGTAGGTGTGGAGGAAGTCTGCCAGGGCTTGGGTCCGCTCGTGGTTTGACGTGTAGGGCCGTAGGTAGGCCCATTCGTCGAGCAGGGTGCGGTTGAAGCGTTCGACCTTGCCGTTGGTCTGCGGCCGGTAGGCGCGGGTGAGTTTGCCGGTCGCGCCGAGGTCGGCAAGGACGTTCTTCCAGGCCAGGCCTTTGCGGTAGGCCCAGGCGTTGTCGGTCAGGACCCGTTCGATCCGGTCGATGCCGTGGGTGTGGAAGAAGGTGGCCGCGCGGGCCAGGAAGCCCGCGCAGGTCGCGACCTTCTCGTCGGGGTGGATCTCGCTGTAGGCCAGGCGGGAGTGGTCGTCGACGGCGGAGTGGATGTAGTCGAAGCCCATGCCCCGCACCGGTCTGCCGGCGTCGCGGCCCAGGACGCGGTGGCCGCCGCCGTCGGGTATCCGGCCGAGTTTCTTCACGTCGACGTGGATCAGTTCGCCCGGCCGGTCGCGTTCGTAGCGGCGGATCAGGGTGCCGGTCGGGCGGTCGAGCCAGGCCAGGCGGTTGAGCCGGTGGCGGGTCAGGATCCGGTGCACGGTTGAGGCGGGCAGTCCCAGGATCGGGCCGATCCTGGCCGGCCCGAGCTTGCGGGTCCGTCGCAGGTCGCAGACTCGTGCTTCGATGTCGGCCGCTGTCCGGTGCGGGGTCGTGTGCGGCCGGCTGGATCGGTCGGCCAGACCCGCGTCGCCTTCGGTCTTCCAGCGGCGGACCCATTTGTGGGCCGTGGGGCGGGATATGCCCATCTCGGCCGCGACATGCGCGACCGGGCGTCCGGAACGGACACGTTCGACCAGCAGCCGCCTGCCGTGGATGGTCAGCCGGGCATTACGGTGGGACACGAAGACCTCCGTGCGGTGTAGTCCTAGACACCTCCACCACACCGGAGGTCTTCGCCATGATCAAGACCCAGCGCTGTTAACAACGCTCGTGATCAATACACCTAGGGCGTTTCG
>NZ_JBIWAP010000152.1:0-1030 GCF_044760075.1 Kitasatospora sp. NPDC098663
GGCGAAGCTGAGAACTTAAGCGCCAGTAAACGGCGGTGGTAACTATAACCATCCTAAGGTAGCGAAATTCCTTGTCGGGTAAGTTCCGACCTGCACGAATGGCGTAACGACTTCTCGACTGTCTCAACCATAGGCCCGGTGAAATTGCATTACGAGTAAAGATGCTCGTTTCGCGCAGCAGGACGGAAAGACCCCGGGACCTTTACTATAGCTTGATATTGGTGTTCGGTTCGGCTTGTGTAGGATAGGTGGGAGACTTTGAAGCAGCAACGCCAGTTGTTGTGGAGTCGTCGTTGAAATACCACTCTGGTCGTGCTGGATGTCTAACCTGGGTCCGTGATCCGGATCAGGGACAGTGTCTGGTGGGTAGTTTAACTGGGGCGGTTGCCTCCTAAAGAGTAACGGAGGCGCCCAAAGGTTCCCTCAGCCTGGTTGGCAATCAGGTGTTGAGTGTAAGTGCACAAGGGAGCTTGACTGTGAGACTGACGGGTCGAGCAGGTACGAAAGTAGGGACTAGTGATCCGGCGGTGGCTTGTGGAAGCGCCGTCGCTCAACGGATAAAAGGTACCCCGGGGATAACAGGCTGATCTTCCCCAAGAGTCCATATCGACGGGATGGTTTGGCACCTCGATGTCGGCTCGTCGCATCCTGGGGCTGGAGTAGGTCCCAAGGGTTGGGCTGTTCGCCCATTAAAGCGGTACGCGAGCTGGGTTTAGAACGTCGTGAGACAGTTCGGTCCCTATCCGCTGTGCGCGTAGGAGTGTTGAGAAGGGCTGTCCCTAGTACGAGAGGACCGGGACGGACGAACCTCTGGTGTGCCAGTTGTCCTGCCAAGGGCATGGCTGGTTGGCTACGTTCGGGAGGGATAACCGCTGAAAGCATCTAAGCGGGAAGCCTGCTTCGAGATGAGCACTCCCACCTCCTTGAGAGGGTAAGGCTCCCAGTAGACGACTGGGTTGATAGGCCGGATATGGAAGCCCTGTGAGGGGTGGAGTTGACCGGTACTAATAGGCCGAGGGCTTGTCCTCAG